>NZ_VHLH01000019.1 GCF_006516965.1 Pararhizobium mangrovi
ATGGCGGCGCTTTCCGGCGGCGCCTCGGCGATTCGCAGCGGGGCCTCGCTCGCTGGCGGCGCGTCGACCGCCTATGGCCTCGGGTCGGCCGGCAAGAGCGGCGCGGCCGGTGTCGCGTCGGGTCTCGGCCAAGTCGGCCACTCCGGCGTCGCGGCTGCGTCGTCGCCGCTGCGCCGCGCTGCCTCGCGTGCCCGCGGCAGCCTCCGGGACAGTTTCGAGGCCGGCGGTCGCACGGTGTCCGGGGCTGCGGGCAGCGAAGGCGCAGCGGCTGCAAGCGCAGCGCCAGCCGAGAGCGCATCGGCGACCGGCGTGCCGGCCTGGGCCACCCGCATGAAGCGCCACCAGCAGATGACCCACAGCGTGCGCGCCGTCAGCCACGCCGTCCGTTCCGGCGACGCGCATGGCGGCGGCGCCTCAATCAACCTGTCCGAAGGAGACCGGTAGATGTTCAAGCGACCCGCCGCCCATTACGGCACGACGCCGGAACCGGTCACCCCCTACCAGAAGGCCGCGCAGGTCTGGGACGAGCGCATCGGCTCGGCCCGCGTCCAGGCGAGGAATTGGCGGGCGATGGCGTTCGGCTCGCTGGCTCTCTCGATGGGCCTTGCCGGCGGGCTCGTCTGGCAGTCGGCGCGCGGCACCATCGTGCCGTGGGTGGTCGAGGTCGACAGGCTCGGAGCCGCGCGCACCGTTGCGCCGGCCGAAACCGGCTATACGCCGAGCGATCCGCAGATCGCCTTCCATCTTTCGAACTTCGTCGAGAACGTCCGGTCGATTCCCGCCGACCCCATCGTGCTGCGCCAGGACTGGCTCAAGGCCTACGACTTCACCACGACGAAGGGCGCACAGGCGCTCAATGCCTATGCCCGCGCCAACGACCCGTTCGCGCAGGTCGGCAAGGACCAGGTCTCGGTCGACGTCTCCAGCGTCATCCGCGCCTCGCCGCACTCGTTCCGCGTCGCCTGGGCCGAGCGGCGCTACCGCGACGGCGCGCTCGCCGACACCAGCCGCTGGACGGCGATTCTGACCGTCGTCGTCCATCCGCCGCGCGATGCCGACCGGCTGCGCAAGAACCCACTCGGCATCTACGTCGATGCCATAAACTGGTCGAAGGAGCTCGGATGATGGCGCGCACCGCGTTTCGTTCGGGATTGCCGATCATGGCGGCGCTCGCAGTGGCGACCGCACTTGCCGGCTGCGCCACGACCACGAAGCCACCGGCGATTTCCTACGACGCCAGCGTACCGCCGCTCGCGCCGCCGCCACCGACACCGGCCAAAGCAAAACCGAAGCCGCTGCACGTCCCGCCGCCTTGGACGCCGAGCCATGGCGGCAGTACCCATGCGAAGAACGCCGTCGGCCGCGTCGACACCGCGAACGCCGCGGCGCGCGTCGAGCCCAAGCGCGGCGGCTATTACAACGCCATCCAGATCTATCCGTGGAGCGAGGGCGCGCTCTATCAGGTCTATGCCGCCCCCGGTCAGATCACCGACATCGCGCTCCAGCCCGGCGAGACGCTCACCGGCAGCGGTCCGATCGCCGCCGGCGACACGGCGCGCTGGATCATCGGCGACACGACGAGCGGCAGCGCCGAAGGCGCCCGCGTTCATATCCTCGTCAAGCCGACGCGCCCGGATCTCACCACCAATCTCGTCATCAACACCGACCGCCGCACCTATCTCATCGAGCTCCGCTCGCGCGACAAACCCTACATGCCCGCGGTCGAGTGGGCCTATCCGGCGACGAAGACCGTTACGGCCGCACGCGTTCCGACGCGACCGGAGCTGCCCAAGCCAGCGGCGCGGCATTACCGTTATGCGCTCGCTGGCGATCGCCCGCCCTGGCGGCCGGTCACCGTCTACGACGACGGCCGCCGGGTCTACGTCCAGTTTCCGCAAGGCATCGTCCAAGGTGACATGCCGCCACTCTTCGTCATCGGCGCCGACGGCACCCTCGAGATCGTCAACACGCGCGTGTTCGGGAATGTCCTGATCGTCGACCGGCTGTTCGGTGCGGCCGAACTGCGGCTCGGCGGCAAGCACCAGCAGCGCGTCCGCATCGTGCGCACCGACGGGAGGCGAGCGAAATGACAGACCAACCGGAAAGCCGCGACGACGAAGCTGCCCCCGCGTCGAAGGTCGATTCCGAGGCGTCGGCCGCGGCGTTCCGGCTGCGCCCATCGCCGCCGCGCGTCACCCGGCTGTCGCGCAAGGTGCTGGCCGGTCTCGGTCTGACCGGCGGGCTGCTTCTCGGCGGGGCGGCGATCTACGCACTGCAAGGGCCGAGCGACCGCGCGACGTCACCGGAACTGGTCACGACCGAAGCCCGTCCGACACCCGACGGCCTGCGCAGCCTGCCGAAGGATTACAGCCAGGTGCCGAAGCTCGGGCCGCCCTTGCCGGGCGATCTCGGCCGACCGATCGTCAAGGCGCGCGAGGCCGGCCAGCCGGTGCCGGCGCAGACCGTGCCCGGACCCGATCCGGCCGAGCAGCGCCGTCTCCAGGAGGTCGAGGCGGCGCGCACCAGCCAGCTCTTCGCCAGCCAGCAAGGGAGCGGTAAAGCGACGCCGTTGGCTGCATCAGGAGCAAGCGTGCCGGCTATCGCCGGTGCTTCCGGCTCGGCCTCATCGGCACGAACCACCGCGACCGATCGCCAGCGCGCCTTCGTCGATGCGCCCGTCGACCGGCGCACCGTCTCCGTCGATCGATTAGCGGCGCCGATAAGCCCCTATGTCCTGCAGGCCGGCTCGGTCATTCCCGCCGCCCTCGTAACCGGCATCCGCTCCGATCTGCCGGGGCAGATCACCGCGCAGGTGACGGAGAACGTCTACGATAGTCCCACCGGCCGCTTCCTGCTCCTTCCGCAGGGCACGCGGCTGATCGGCGAATATGACAGCGGCGTCGGGTTCGGCCAGGCCCGCGTCCTGCTTGTCTGGACGCGGGCGATCCTGCCGAACGGCCGCTCGCTCGTGCTGGAACGCCAGCCCGGCGCCGACACGAACGGGTTTGCCGGTCTCGAGGACGGCGTCGACTATCACTGGTGGGATCTCGCCAAGGCGGCCGGGCTGTCGACGCTGCTCGGCGTCGGCGCCGATCTCGCCATCGACGACGATCAGCGCCTGCTGCGCGCCATCCGCGACGGAGCGCAGGACAGCGTCAACGACGCCGGCCAGAAGATCGTCCAGCGCCAGCTGGGCGTGAAGCCGACGCTGACGATCCGGCCCGGCCTCCCAGTGCGCGTGATCGTCACACGCGATCTCGTTCTCGAACCCTATGGAGAGACACGATGACGAAGCTGAAGCTCGGGCCGCTCGCCGACGACAAGCCGGTCAAGGTCACCGTCGACCTGCCGGCGTCGCTCCACCGCGATCTCGTCGCCTATGCCGAGGTGCTCGAACGGGAGACCGGCCAACCCGTACCTGACGCGACGAAGCTGATCGCGCCGATGCTCGAACGGTTCATGGCATCGGACCGCGGGTTCGCGAAGATGCGGCGGGTCGGTGAGGCGACGGGCCGGAGTTTCGGCGATCGTTTAAGCTGAATGCATCGCGCTCGCGGTCCTCGCGAGGCTGATGAGCCGGCGTAGCGCCGGGTTGTCGTTATGGAGCGACCACACGGCGGAGTACGGTAGTAGTTCCTGGCTCAGTGGACGGAATGCGACGCCGGGAAACACGGTCGCGGTCGTGGCTTCGCTGGTGAGGGTCAAACCTTTTCCCATCGCTACCAGATTCATGAGATTGTCGCGGCCGACCCGGTGGCGTTCGAGCCTGGGATGGAAGCCAAAATCTGCGAGGTGCTTCAGTAGGAAGTCCTGTATCTCGGGTCCGGGATGCTTCTCGCTTACGATGAAAGGGCAGCTTTTCAGATCGGGCCAGGAAATCTCTTGCGCCGAAGCAAGGTCATGCTTCTCCGGGAGGGCAACGAATATGCGATCGTTCCAGAGATAGACCGTGTCGCAGCTCTCGGCGGTCGGCTGCCCGGTCAGAAATGCCACGTCCAGACGATGACGTCGGATCGCGACCAGATGATCCGATGGGCCACCCTCGAATAACACGATGCGGACGCCGGGATGTTTTTCACCGAAATCCTTCAACAACCGAGCGAGGAAGCCGGACGCCAGCGAACTGAAGACGCCGATCCGCAATATCCCGCTTTCGCCGCGACCGAGCGACCGAGCATCGATCGCCGCATCGCAAATATGGCGCATCGCCGCGCGAGTCGCCAAGATATAGCGGTGCCCGGCATGCGTGAGGTGGACTCCGGCGGAATGCCGGATGAAGAGCGAGACGCCTATCTCGTCCTCCAAATCGCGCACACCGCGGCTTATGGAGGATTCCTTCACGTCGAGCACCTTCGCGGCGCGCCGAAAACTGCCTTGGTCGGCGGCTGTCAGCGCGAATTGAAGGCGACGAAAGTTCAAACTCACATCAATGCTAGAATTCTCGGCAACTCGTCCTCGACAATCAGGACGCTTCGTAAATACGTTTACTCAACTGTTTGCTAGCACAGTTGCCTGTAATTGAAGCTTATCGGATATGTTAGCGTAGCTATCGAACCACTTTGTGCTCCCACTGGTTCAATGGACCAAAGAGGGAGTTGCAAAGTGAGCAAAACTGGAACCAGGATTTTAGCGGTCGGCGCGGCGGGTAAATTCGCTGGATTGGTCGTGCCGGAACTCGTCAAGCGGGGCGCGATCGTGCGAGGACTGACCACGACCGCTGACCATGAAGAGGAGGTCAAAAACAATGGCGCACAGGAAGTCGCGATCGGGGACTTGAGCGACAAGGATGGTCTGTGGGCTGCGCTCGACGGTGTCGACAGCATCTTCTACATCTCGCCGGTCTTCGCCGCGGACCAAGCCGAAATGGGGCGCAACATGGTCGAGGCCGCTCAAGGAGCGGACGTCCGCCGCATCGTCTTTTCGTCGGTCATTCATCCCATTCTCACTGCGATCGACAACCATGCCGCGAAGGCGCCGATCGAGGAGGCGATCGTCGGATCGGATCTCGAATACACCATTCTTCATCCCACCCTCTTCTACGAGAATTACGCCACCGTCTGGCCGCAGGTCGCGAAAACGGGTGTGTTCGCCGAACCTTATTCGGCCGACAGCCGGATCGGGCGGGTCGATTACCGCGACGTGGCGGAGGTGGCGGCGATCGCCCTTACCGAGGATCGCCTGCTCTACGGCACGTTCGAACTCTGCGCCGAGGGCAATTACGATCGGCACGAGGTCGCCGCGATCATGAGCGACGTTCTTGGCCGTGAGATCAGGGCCGAGAGGGTGCCGTTCGAGGATTGGGCGGAAAAGGCCGGCATTCCAAAAGAAGGCCCGGTGCGCAGTGGCCTCAAGCAGATGTACGCTTGGTATGATACGCACGGCTTCGTGGGCAACGCGTTGACCCTTCGCGCGATCCTGGGCTGTGAGCCGAGAACGCTCCGCGCGTATTTCGAGGAACTGTCCGCCGGCGATCGAAGCCTGTGAGCAAACCTTTCGTCGGAATGTTCAGCTAGCTCTGGCGCCAATCTGTCGCCGGATCGAGAGGGCGGAAGGGATCGATGGCCGAGCGATACGGCTTTGTCATCGTCGGCGGCACGTAGTTGGCCATCCAGAGGAGATTGTCATGGAGGGCGCACAGGAAAGTACCGACGAAACCAATTCCGGCAACGGCTCGGCTGAGCTCAGAATCATCTGTCTGGAGGAACATGTCGTCGATTTCGCGATGGCGGACGCGACCCGCGCGGCCCTGGAGACGCGTTTTCCCTATTTCAAGCTATCGGACGACGGATATCAGGACGACCCCGATGCTTCGGGACAAGACAGGCCGATGCTTCAAGGAAGCAAGGTGACACAGTCGATCATGAAGGCACCGATCGACGACCGTCTTGCTGCGATGGACGCGAACGGGATCGACATGCAGGTCCTTTCGGACACCAATTTTCCGCAGTTCGCGTCCAAGCGCCAAGGGCCGGAACTCACCCGCGCAGCCAACGACCATCTGGCCGAGATCGTCGCGCGGTATCCCGATCGCTTCGCCGGCTTCGCCACGTTGCCATGGCAGGATCCTGACGCGGCTGTCCGGGAGATCGACCGCGCGGTCGGCGATCTTGGTTTGGCGGCGACCATGCTGTCGGGACATCCCGCCGACGACGCGCTTGCGGACGATCGCAGGTTCGAACCGTTGCTCGCGCGGCTGTCGGAGCTGCGCGTTCCGCTATATATCCATCCCGGTCCGCCTTTCCAGGATGTGCAGCGGCAGTATTACGCGGGCTTCGCCGAAGAGGTCACCTCGCGTTTTTCACTCGCCGGCTGGGGTTGGCACAGCGAGGCGGGCATGCATGTCGTCCGCCTGATCCTCTCGGGCGTCTTCGACCGGCACCGCGATCTTCAGGTTATCAGCGGGCATTGGGGCGAGATGGTCCCGTTCTTTCTACAGCGCATGGACGATGTCCTGCCGCCCGCGGTGACCGGTCTATCCCGAACGATCAGCCAGACCTATCGCGAGCACGTTTCGGTGACGCCCAGCGGTCTGCTGTACGACCACCAGTTCGAATTCATCCTGAAAGAGCTTGGAGCCGACCGTATCATGTTCTCGGTCGACTATCCCTATTACACCATGACCGGCGCGCGACGATGGCTAGAAAAACTCGATATCGTCGAGGATGCGCGCGGCGCGATCGGAAGCGGCAATGCCGAGAGGCTGTTGCGTTTGAATCGGTAGAAACGGACTTAGCTCGGTCGATTGCATCCCGCTCAAAATGAAGGATTGTCGGTGTGGATTTGCGCACCGTGCTCGTAAACCGGAGTCAACGGTCGGCAGCTATCCAGCGAGCCTAGGGAACAAGGTCTGAGCGTTGGCGAAACTGATCTTAGTGCGATCGTCGTCGGAAAAACCGCCGAAAGCCTCGATGTTCTTTCGTCCCGCTTCCAATGCCTTTTCCGGAACGAAGGGCAAGTCGTAACCAGTAAGGAGGCGCGATACGTCGTGCGTCTTTTCGATCGCCGCGAGCGATGCCGGAAAGCCGACAATCGCGAGATCGTAATACAGGCTGTCGAGTGTCGAGGTTACCCGTTCGGCACCGTCTTGGGGATCGCCGTCCCATTTCCACGGCAGCAGCAGCTCGAGCCGATCCTTCAGGAACGGGATCGTCCCGCCGCCGTGTGAAACGATGATTTTCAGGCCCGGGCAACGCTTCGCCGTGTCGCCGTCGATCAGACTTGCTACGGTACGCGTCGTGTCCGCCGGATATTCGAACGCCGGGGCGGGAAACCCCTGCGTCAGGATTTCGCTTTCCGGCGGCTCCGTAGGGTGGACGAACAGAACGGCTCCGCGCCGGTTCAACTCGTCAAGTACCGGCGCGAACTTCGCGTTGCCGAGATACGTTCCGCCATAGTTGGTCATCAGAACCGCCCCGTCGAGACCGAGCTCGTCGAAGGCGTAGCCGATCTCGGCAAGGGCTCCGTCGACATCGGGTAGCGGCAGTGTGGCGAACCCGCCGAACCGTGCGGGACGATCGCGCACGATCGCCGCGAGTTCCTCGTTCAGCTTACGCGTCAGCATTCTGGCGTCGTCTCCGTGCCAGAACCGCATGCTGGGCGACGACAAGGAGATGACTTCCGTGTCGATGCCCTGCCGATCCATTACCGCCAAGCGTGCATCAATGTCCCATGGCTGAAGCGGAAAACCAACTTGCTTCTCTGTGACACCGATGTCTGCCAAAGCGTTCAGATAGGTTTGAGGAATGAAATGCGTATGGACGTCAATGCTGCCCATGGTTTTCTCCTGATCTACTGTTGCGCGTTGAACGGACACGGCTTTTAAACGCCGCTGACGCGACATCTCAGTCGACGATGCCCCGAGCGGGGGAGTCCTTGTCTTGAACGAACGATATTCCAGCCAGAACCGTGTCGAGATCGGGCCGAAGATAGGGAGCGCTGGCGACGTCGACGGCCTGCACTGTGCCAGCCGGACCGATGAGGAACATCGCTGGCTCCGCAAAATTGCGGTCCGTCTCGTTGGCCGATCGGGGCGAGGAGATGTAGAGGCCGAGGGTCCGCATCTCGTCCTCGGCGAGACCGGTAAGGATCGGAATGGTCCATCCCTCCTGCTCCGCCTCTTCACGAGCCCGCTCGACCGGATCGGCCGAGAGTGCCCAAAGCGTGACGCCGAGCGCTTTGAACTTATCCCGCATCGAGTCGACCCGGCCGAGAAACTTGCGGCAGATCGGGCAGTGCTTGCCGCGATAGATGATCAGGAGCCGCCAGCCCGCCTCGTTCGCGGGCGTGACGCGCTCGCCTTCGGTCGGCTGCCAGGAAAGCGAGGGAAAAGGGCCTCCCGCTTCGAACTTCGTTGGAAAACTCATGTCGTCATCCTCTTGATTACGGATTGAAGGCGTGGCGGCGCGGAGCGCCGGCACCCTCACGTGTTCATCAGATCGGAAACGAAGATGTCTTCGCAGGTCAGCCTGCGTTTGGAGAGGCCCTGCTTGTAATGATAGCGCAGGAATGTATCGACCGCCTTGCGGTTCGCCTCCATGCCATACGGCCACCAGTCGTCGCCCAGAATCGCCCGATCCTCTTCGACCAGCTTCGTCGCCCATGGCAGCATCAGCGCCATGTTATTGAAGGTCATGCCCCGGGTGAATTGTTCGGCGGTGACGGCTTTCGCATCGCAAAAGCCCTTGTAGACCTTTCGGATCAGGTCGGGATTGTCGGCGGCTAGCGCCTTGTTGACCACCACGGTGTGCATGATCGGAAATAGGCCGGTGCGGCGGTAATAATCGCGCTCCGTCTGCTCATAGTCTTCGAACAGCCGGCCGACAGAGGGCGTTTTTTCGAGAACGCACTTGGGGACGTCGGCCGAGATCAGAGCGTCGATCTCACCGGCCGCGAGCTTTTCGCCGAGGTCGTCGTCCGGCTCGGCATAGCTGACTTCGACATTCTCCGGATGCGGCTGCGGCACGAAATCGATCGGCTTCAGCGGAAAGTCGATGCCGCCGATCACCCAGCGACACTGATCGGGCGTGACGCCGTACTCGTCCGACAGCATCCCCTTCGGCCAGACGCCCGCATCGTGACCGTAGAGCGCGAGTTCGCCGATCGTCTTGCCGCGCAGGTCCTCGGGCCGTTCGATGCCGCTCGCCTTATTGATGTAGATCGCCGAGTGGCGGAAGCAGCGATTGGGAAAAACCGGAATCGCCAGAAACGGCGGATCCTCGAAGTCCATCGTCCGAAGGAAATAGCTCATGCCGAGTTCGGACACGTCATAGGCACGATCGCGGATCATCGCTTCGAAAATCTCGGTGACGATCCGGGCGCTGTGGAAGGTCGCATCGACCCCATCGATCGTCACGCTACCGTCGGCCAGCGCGCGCGTCCGGTCATAGTTCCAGAATGCCACATCAAGCTTGTGGTCTTCCATTGTGCCTTTCCTTCCGCATTCGCGAGCGAGGGGCTTCTGTTGCCGCGTGCATGATGAAGCGACGTCGATTATGACCAACCCTAACGCCATATAAATGCATTTACATCAGATTGGTTCCTACCTCTGCCATGAGTGTATTCCGTTCACCTAAGCGGCATCCTCCTGATAGGATAGCGCGCATGACCGCCGATCCCGAAGCCATCGCCGACCTCTTCGAAACCGTTTCGTTAGGCGCCCCCGAGCACGCGGTGGGTTTCGTGCTCTGGCGTGTCGTCCACAGATATCAGCGCGAGGTCGATCGCGCGCTTTCGAACGTCGAACTCACGCATTTGCAATTCACGACGCTGATGCTGGTCGCATGGCTGAGTCGACAAGGCGAAGTGGCGACGCAAGCCGAAATCGCTCGTTTCGGCGACATCCATCCGATGCAGGTCTCCCACATGTTGAAGGCACTGGAAACGAAAAGGATGGTCGAAAGAACTCCCAGCGCGACGAACGTTCGCGCCAACTGGGTTCAGATAACGCCGGGCGGCGTCGCGGTGCTTCGCGAGGCGCTTCCGCTGGCGATCGAGGTGCAACGCCGGATGTTCGGAGAGGAAGGCCGCCCCGGAGGAGACCTGCTTTCCAAGCTGTTGCGCATCGATGCCGGTTTCTTTTCGCAGGATTATGAACGAGAGAAATCCCGCGAATAAGGTGGCTGGCGCTGGCGGTTCCAGTTCATGGGCGCGAAGTGCGGCGCCAATCCGTTCGCGAAGGCTCAGGCGGTCGGGATGCAAAGGTCTCGCATTCATATCGTACCGAGACGTTTACCAGCCTCCATCGCTGCCTTGCGTGCCTCGCCATCCATCCATTGCCGCGATGCCCGTGCCTTCGCCAGGCGGTCAGGACCGGCTTCGGCGGGGGTGCCATTATGGAAAGGCGGCTCGGGCGAATATTCGAGGATGAGCTGAATCCGTCTGGCCGCGTCCTCGTCCCGCAGCTTGGCCGCCAGGTCGAGGCCGAAGTCTAGCCCTGCGGTCACGCCGCCGCCCGTCATGCGGTTACGATCGGTGACCACGCGCTCGTCGACATGCCGTGCGCCCATCAGCGGCAGCAGGTCCGCCACCGCCCAGTGCGCGGTGGCGTCATAGCCGTTCAGCAGTCCGGCGGCGGCGAGAACGAGACCGCCGGTGCACACGCTGGTGACCCACTTCGCGCGTTGCCCGCGATCGGCGAGAAAGGCGAGGACTTCGGGATCGGTCATGCAATCGATCGTGCCGAGGATGCCGCCGGGCACGAACAGGACGTCAAGATCATCGGGAACATCATCGAAAGTATGCGTGGCAGCGATGGGCAGGTGTACATCCGTCGATACGGGCTGCTTATCCTTCCACACCAGATGGATGTTCGAGCGCAGGATGGTGAGGATCGTCATCGGTTCGATGAGGTCGAGGGCGACCATCTTCGGATACACTAGCATGGCGATCTTAGGGGCATCCCGGGGTATCGCCTTCATGCGCTTCATATGCTGCGCCTCGGTCTCGTCCTGTGCCGCGGCGGGTATCGCGGCCGCGAGGCTCCCCAAAGCGGTGAGCGCCATCAACGTGCGGCGGTCGATTGGGTCGGTCATATGTTTTCCAACGTTCAAGAGGCGGCGATTCCATCGCAATTTATGTCTGGTTGCCGCTCAGGATCGCCATTGTTGAGCGGTTTCTTCGGCGAACGCTTGATACGTGCGCAACGGCCGGCCCAGCGTCGCCGTGAGACGGTCGACCGCTCCAGTCATCGGCAACACTCCGATCTGCTGCCACCCGTCAAACATCAGCGCGACGTCGAAGGCCATGGAAGGAGTCATGAAAGTACGATGTTGGCGCTCGAGGGCTTCGAGATCGTCCCCGGCATAGCTGATCGGTCTGCCAAGTGCCTCGCTCCATATGGAGACCAGGCGATCGGCGTTCAGAACATCGGGTCCCGAGATGTCGATGAGATCGCGAGGCAGTCGGTCCGGCGCCCGATCGCGCTTAAGCAGTTCGAGAGCGGCGACCTCCGCAATGTCACGCACGTCCACCATGGCCGCGCCTCGCTGACCGATCGGCATGGCGTACTGATTCTGCTCAAGAAGGGCGTCCTTGATCATCATATCGTTCTGCATGAAGTAATTCGGACGCAAAATCGTCGCGGGTAGATCTTGCTTCTGGATCATGCGCTCGGCGGCGAACTTGGCGGCAGCATGAGGCACATCTACCAATGCATCGGCATTGGCCATCGAGAAGTAGACGATCCCTTTCAGTTGAAAATCGGCTGCCAACCGCAGGTTCAGCAGCGCGAGGGTCAATTCTTCCGGAACGACCGGACTGAGGAGGAAGAGAGTGTCGACGCCGTCCAACGCATCCCGCATTCCTTCCGGGTCGCTCAAATCGCCCACTATCGGCTCGGCGCCCGGAACTCCGCCCGCTTTGCTTCGATCGCGCATCAAGGCTTTCACCTCTGCCCCACGATCCACAAGCTCTTTGACCACTCGCGACCCAATGGTGCCGGTACTACTCGTGACGAGTATGGTCATGTTCTTGTCCTTGGGCTTCTCGCAGGTTCTCGGTCGGCCATTCAGGCTGCTCTTGTCAGCGAGGAGATTTGGCGGTCGGACGGCTGGCGGTTGTCCGCCACGAACGGCTTCGATGCTGCACGAAACTAACAACACCAAATGGCGTTAGCAGTATCGAACTGTTTATCTCTCTGGTTAGGGAAAGTTACGAATGGATCAGCTCGCGGCGATGCGCAGCTTCGTTGCGGTGGTCGACCAAGGCGGCTTCGCTGCGGCTGGTCGCGGGCTCGGCTTATCGGGGCCGATGGTGGGCAATCATGTGCGCTTCTTGGAAGCGCGGCTCGGCGGCCTGTTGCTGAACCGGACGACGCGGGCGCAGAAGCTAACGGAACTCGGCCACGCCTATCTCGCCCGCTGTCGACGTGTGTTTGCAGAACTCGATGTTGCGGACGCGGAGGCCCAGGAGATGCTCGGCGTTCCGCGCGGGCGGCTCCGGATGACTGCACCGCATTCCATCGGGGCGACTGTCCTTCCTGACATAATAAGTGACTTCCTGAAGGAGCACCCCGCAGTAAAGATCGATCTTCATCTGGATGACGGGCGTCTCGATATGCTCGCAAGCCGCTTCGACGTCGCGATCCGGGTCGGTGATCTGGAGGACGCGGCTCTCATCACGCGTTCGCTCGCACCTCTTGAACTCGTCGTCTGCGCGGCTCCTGCCTATCTCGATCATCGGGGCGAACCATCAACGTTGGCGGATTTGACGACTCACGACTGCCTCGACTTCGCGGGTTCGTCGACACCGGGAACTTGGCATTTCGAGGTTCCTGGAGGAACGAAAGAGGCAAAGATTTCGGGTCCTTTTCAGGCAAATAGCGGGTTCGCACTCCGTGCCGCCGCCTTGGCCGGCTTCGGCGTCGTCATGCTGCCGAAGATGCTCCTTCGCGAAGACATCGATTCGGGTCGGCTGATAGAGTTGCTGACAGATTTCCGACCGCAAAGCCGCCCCGTTCAATTGCTGACGCTACCGGACCGCCATCCGGCACCAAAGCTTCGTTCATTCGTCGATGCCGTTGTGCGCGAGCTCGGTCCGCGGGCCGGGTCATGATCAAGGGCAACGATGTCGGAAGTTACTCTCGAACGACGTCCTGCGATATGTCGCGGGACAATGTCGCGCCGTTGGCGAGTCTCCGCCCAAGCGCCTCGAGAAAGGCATCGTACCTTTCGGCACCCTTAGCCTTGGCGGCCGACTGCGCTGGCTCAGGCAATTGCGGTGTCGTCGCCAGCCAGAAGCGGACGAATAGCGCCAATGTCTCGACACCGATCCCGACGTCACGTTCCAGGCGCTGGAGCTTTCGGTCAAGCTGATCGATGCGTTTCGCCATTGCCGCTTCCTGACGTTCGGCGGTATCGGGCGAAAGAAATGACGCGATAGCTGCCTCCGCGACGAGCGACAGCGAACGCTCACGCCGTCCGGCATAATCGGCCAACGCCTGCATGACGGGCGGATCGACATAGACGGAGAGCCGCTGTTTCTTCATTGAGATAGCCTCACAAGTCTATTCCGTCCTGTGGATCGAGGCTGGCCTGACGAGCCACCTGCCGCATGCCGCGGTTCAGCGCCTGAAGTCGTGCCCTTTCCTCAATCTTCTTTGTCGGCAGATCGAGATCGAATTCACTCGTAGAAGGTCGCTCGGGCACGTGTGACGCGGCGCTGTCGAGTTCCGGAACGAAACGTCGAGCCGGACCGCCGTCCTCGGCATCCGCTTCGTTGGTTTCGGTCGGATCATGGTTGGCTTTTCGCTTCATGGGGAGCGGAATGCTGCTCCAGTCATCGCCGTCTGCTGATTTGACGGCGACCTTTGTAGTGAGCACTGGCGGCGCTAGAACCCGAACCTGCAATTGTCGGTCTTCGAAATACCGGACCTTTTTCGCTCGTATCGGAGGTGTTCCGGCCACCATGACGATCTCGTCGTCGGGCGGGAGCTGCATGACCTCGCCGGGCGTCAGGAGCGGACGTGCCGTCTCCGATCGCGATACCATGAGATGCCCGAGCCACGGCGACAGCCGATGGCCGGCATAGTTCTTCATCGCCCGCATTTCGGTCGCAGTGCCGAGCGCATCGGATACGCGCTTGGCCGTGCGCTCGTCGTTGGTCGCAAAACTCACCCGGACATGGCAGTTGTCGAGGATGGAATTGTTTGGGCCGTAGGCCTTCTCGATCTGGTTGAGCGACTGCGCGATGAGGAAGGCCTTGAGGCCATAGCCGGCCATGAAGGCGAGCGCGGACTCGAAGAAGTCGAGGCGGCCGAGCGCGGGAAATTCGTCGAGCATCAGAAGCAGGCGATGCCGCTCGGCCTTCCCGTTCAGATCCTCGGTCAGCCGACGCCCAATCTGGTTGAGGATCAGCCGGATCAGCGGCTTGGTGCGCGCGATGTCGGAAGGCGGAACGACGAGATAGAGCGTCGTCGGCCGCGCGCCTTCCACCAGTTCCGCGATGCGCCAGTCGCAGCGGCGCGTTACTTCGGCTACGACCGGATCGCGATAGAGACCGAGGAATGACATCGCGGTCGACAGCACGCCCGAACGTTCGTTGTCAGCCTTGTTCAGGAGTTCGCGCGCGGCGGATGCGACGACGGGATGCGGCCCCGCTTCGCCGAGATGCGGTGTCGTCATCATCGCGGCGAGTGTCGCCTCGATCGGCCGCTTCGGATCGGAGAGAAAGGCGGCCACGCCGGCGAGCGTCTTGTCGGGCTCGGCGTAGAGGACATGGAGGATCGTGCCTACCAGCAGCGAATGGCTCGTCTTCTCCCAGTGATTGCGGCGTTCGAGCGAACCTTCCGGATCGACCAGCACGTCGGCGACGTTCTGAACGTCGCGCACTTCCCAGGCGCCGCGGCGGACCTCGAGCAAGGGATTGTAGGCCGTCGATTGCGGGTTGGTCGGATCGAAGAGCAGCGTGCGTCCGTGCCGTGCGCGGAAGCCGGCGGTCAGTGTCCAGTTCTCACCCTTGATGTCATGGACGATCGCCGAACCTGGCCAGGTCAGCAGAGTCGGCACGACGAGGCCGACTCCTTTACCCGAGCGGGTCGGCGCGAAGCACAGGACGTGTTCGGGACCATCGTGGCGAAGATAGGCGCGGTCGAACTTGCCTAGCACTGCGCCATCGGTCCCAACAAGTCCCGAGCGTCGAACCTCGTCATTCTCCGCCCACCGCGCCGAGCCGTAGGTCTCGACCTTCTTCGCCTCGCGCGCACGCCAGATCGACATGGCGATGGCGGCTGCAACCGAGACGAAACCGCCCGACGCCGCGATATAGGCGCCTTCGACGAAGACCTGCGGCGCATAAGCATCGTAGGCGTACCACCACCAGAAGAAGCTCGGCGGATAGTAGACGGGCCATCCCGCGATCTCGAACCAGGCGTGGCCAAGCTGCGGCTGAAACCCGAGTTGCCACGCAGTCCACTGCGTCGCCGCCCAGGTCGTACCGATGACGATCAGGGCAGCGACGATGATCTGACCCCAAAGGATCCGGGTGGCTGGCATGAACGAACTCGGCGCTGCGGGAAGCATCGAACCGAAGATGGTTCGGCAGCGGATGCAAGTGCGATTTCGAACTTGTCGAGGTCTCGGCGGCAGAGGCAGGGTGCCGGCGGTCGACCCTGAGCGCGCTTCTCGGAGATGAGCGCGGAGGTCCGACGTTCGCGCTGAACCCACAACAGCCCGGGCGCGTTTGTTCGATACGCGGACCCAAGGAAAGGTGCGGCAGATGGCGAAAGACACGAAGCCCCGACTGGTCGGCCTCAACCATATCGCGCTCGAGGTCGGCGATATCGAGAAGGCGCTGGCCTTCTACGGCGCGATCTTCGACTTTGACCTGCGCGGCCGCGGAGACGGTCGTGCCTTCATCGACATGGGAGACCAGTTCCTGGCACTGATGGAGGGCCGTACCCAGCGCCCGGACGAGCAGCGTCACTTCGGACTGGTCGTCGACGACCGTGGTCGCGTTCGCGATTTGGCGCAAGCGGCCGGCGCCGAACTGATCGACGGGCCTTTCCTCGATTTTTTCGATCCATGGGGTAACCGGATTGAAGTGGTGGAATATGCCGACCTTCAGTTTACCAAGTCGGACGCGATCCTCGGCTCGATGGGCTTGAAACTCGAGAAAAGCGACAAGGCGAAGAAGGAGCTTCAGGACAAAGGAGTTCAATTCGCGCCGAGCGAAACTGGTCAGAATCAGTGATCCATCATGTTTCCGTCGGCACGAGCGAGCTGGAGCGCGCTCGGGCCTTCTAAGCTCCGGTGCTTGCCATTCTCGGGCTCCGGCTGCTCGATCAGGATCACTGATTGAATTACGGCGCCGGGCAGTTCTGCTTCAGTGTCGTCACATCCACCGATGGTACGCCGGCCAGCGTCGGTAACGGCGTGCATGTCGCGTTCGAAGCCGGCGATCGTCCAATGATAGATGCGTTCTATCGTCCCGCGCTCAACTGTGACGGCACCGAAGACGGCCAGCCCGGCCTCCGACCCGAATACAACACCAATTATTATGGCGTCTTCGTTTTCGATCCGGACGGAAACAAGATCGAAGCAGTCACCTATTCGGCGCGAAAATGATCGGAAGGACGGTCGCCAACGGTGCCGATAATCGCCTTGACAAACATAACCCAAACGTCATGTTTGAGCCATGGCACAAAGGATGCGCATCGGTGAACTCACCCGACGAAGTGGCGTCACTCAGCGCACGGTGCGCTACTACGAGAGCATCGGCTTGATCGCTGCCGGCCAGCGCGAGGGCGGTGGACAACATTATTACGGCGAAGAGACGGTCGCCCGCCTGAACAAGATCGATCAGTTGAAGCAGCTCGGACTCAGCCTCGACGAGGTTAGCGGGGTGATCGATCTCTATTTTCTCGACCCCAGCGGAAGGCGACCCAAGCGCAAGGTGCTTGCGATCCTCCAGCGACATCTCGCCGACATCGACGATCGGCTGGATTCCCTTGAATCGCTCCGCGCCGAGCTGAAGGTCAACATCGAAAAGTTCGAAGATTGGCTGAAGGTAGCACCACGGGATTGATAAACTTACAGTCAACGTAAACTTTGGAGCGCGTGATGACCGAACGGATCGGATTTATCGGGCTCGGCAGTCTCGGCCTGCCGATGGCGAGGAACCTGATGGCAGCGGGCTATCCGCTGACCGTTTACAATCGGACTGCGAGCAAGGCGGCGCCGCTCACCGCCAAGGGGGCAATGCAAGCCGAGCGGCCGGTCGATGCGGTAACGCCCGGCGGCATTGTCGTCAGTGTCCTGTGGGACGCAGACGCCGTGGATAACGTGGTCGACCAAAACGGCTTTCTCGACCGCCTCGGCCCCGGCGGCGTTCATATCGCCATGTGCACCGGCTCGCCCGAAGCAGCGAAAACGCTTGCCGCGCGCCATGCCGAGAAGGGCTGCACCTATGTCGAGGCGCCGATCTTCGGGCGGCCGGAAGCCGCCGAAGCGAAAGCGTTGTGGATTCCGTTCGCAGGGCCGGCCGAAGCGAAAGAGCGCGCCCGACCGATCCTGACCGCGCTCGGTGCGCAGGGCGTGTTCGATTTCGGCGAGGAAATCGGCACCGCCACGATCGTCAAGCTCGTCGGCAACTTCCTGATTGTTTCAGCATCGAATTCGCTGCGCGAGGCGGTGACGATGGCGCGGAACTCGGGCGTTGATGCACCGGCTGTGATCGACATGCTGACGCAGACGCTGTTCCCAGCGCCGATCTATCAAAGCTATGGCAAGCGTCTTGCGGAAGGTGGCGCGGCATTCGGGCAATCCGACATTCCGGCCAAGGATGTGGGCCTGTTCAAGGACGCCGCCGGCAAAGCGAAGACACAGACACCGATCGCGGAGATGCTTCTCGACTTACTTTAGCGGGAATAAGTTTGATCCAGTTTCCTGGTAGAAAGTGGTTTGCGTCCAGAGAGCGAGATCAAATCCCTAAACCGCGCTTCCGTCCGAAGCTCCAGTCGACCCCGCCGCCACGGCTGATGCCGGACACTTGCTGGCCGAGATGCTTCTCCATCGACGGCGACCAGGGCACGAGCCGAAACCCCAGCCCGTCGTCGACCATGGCGAACCGGCCTGAGGCGAGCGAAAGCCGCTGCCGGTAACGCCCGGCGACCGGCTCGCCTTCGCCGGCTTTCCTAAATGGCAATCCTGTCTCTGCCGCGATCCGTTCTCCCATGTCGTCGAGTTCGCGCCGGCGAAGCGTGTCCATCAGGTTACGGGCGAACACGACGCGACCGGCGCGACGCTCGGCGAGGCCCAGCCCGGCGAGATGGTCGATCCGTCTCTCGATCGCGTCGCGCACCTCGGCGCCGAAGCCACCGCCGAGCGCCGCGGGCTCCCGCGCGATCGCCTGCCGGTCGAGCCACGTCGCGCCGGTCGCCGTGACCTGCGCCTCGATCGAGAGGTCCGAGCGGACCGCCAACGCCGAGCGCTTATTGCCCTTGCGATCTTCGTAGCGACGAAGTTCGATAATCGATCTGGGCGACCCGTCGCCCGCCGCGTCGAGATCGGGCAGCCGGACATGATGCGTGCGGCCATCGGTGGCGTCGATGACCGCATAGGCCGTGCCGGTGAGTTCGTCGTCGAGACCACGGGCGATCAGCCTGCCGACGAGCGGTTCCGGCAGGTCTTCTCCGGCCAGAACATAGCTTCCGACGCCGCGGTCGACGCCACGCTCGGCCAGTCCGCGATGGATGCGCTTGATGATGTCGCCGCGTTCACCGAGTTCGCGCAGCGTGGCTTGGGCGTCGTCGGCGACGATCCACTGGCCCGGTCCGACTTCGTCGGCGAGCCCGAGGCTCTGGAGCTTGCGCAGACGCCCGACCTTCAGCGTATGGAACGCGTCGGGCTGCTCGCCGCTGCGCGGCGCCATGTCGAGGATACCGGTCGCATCGCTGTCGCGCACGAACTGACGATCGAGATTTGTCCACCGCTCTGCGTCGACCTGGCGTTCGAGCGACTGACGAATGTCGTGTTCGGTGCGGGGGCCGAGTTCGTGGGTGATCAGATCGCGTGCCCGGTCGCGCATGCCGGCGCTGATATAGTCTCGCGAGATGACGAGATCGGCACCGTCGTCGCGCACGCCGCGGACGATGGCATGGATGTGCGGATGACCGGTGTTCCAGTGATCGACGCCGACCCAGTCGAGTTTCGTGCCGAGATCGCGCTCGGCCTGGCGCATAAGGTCTCGCGTGAAGCCGCGAAGATCGCTCATCTCGGTCGCGTCGTCGGGCGATACGATGAACCTGAAATGGTGCCGGTCGCCGGCGCAGCGCTCACCAAACGCGCCGGCATCGGCGTTTTCCGTTTCCGGCCCGAACAGACGGGCGTTCTCCCCATCCCGGGTCACGCCCTCGCGGCGCAGATAGGTGAGATGGACGCCGAGCGACGCGGCACGCCCGGCCTGACGCACGACGCGTGCCTTGACGACGGCGCCGCGCGAGCGGGCAGTGATGAAGCGGTTGGCTTGGAGCGCGGCGCGCTGACCCTTGCCTAAGCGTGACCGGCCGGTGCGGACGCGGCCGCTTCGCGAGACCGAGCCGCCGGCCTTCTGCGCGGCGGCAAGCGCCTGGGCGACGAAGGGCCGTGCGCGCTGAGCGCCGCGCGAGCGCACGCGGCCGGGCCGGATGCGGAACTCGTCCTCGCCGCTCATGGCCACGCCCGCGCACATCGCGCCGAAGCGGCGCCAAATCTGGAGAATCGATGATTGCGCGAGGTGCGCTTATCCGGCGTACCTCGTGAAATTAACCCGTAACCCCTTGAAATACCACCATCCGACCGCGGCGCACATCGCGCCCTTTTATCCTGCCATCTCTCCGCTGCTTCACCCCTGCCGGCCTCACTCCCTACCGTCGATACGACAGAGCCCGCCATGGCACGATCGGGTGTCGATCGCGCTATCGTCATTGGGGAGCCTCCGTGCGAGACACGAACATGGGTTCGGGTGACGTCTGGTCGGTGGTTTGGACGTCGGTTTCGCGGCTATTAGCGGGCGAACGGACGGACCGTTTCGATGGCGTCGCCTTCGCACGTCTGCTTCCGTCCGACGGTGCGGCGAGCGTCGTCGATCGATCGGGTAGATCGTGGTTCGAGGGTGCCACGAAGAGTGGTGATCGCGTCCACGCGAGCGGATCGGGCGCAGCTGCAACTGCGCTGTTTCGGACGTCCGATGGAACGCCGTCGCCGAGAAGCGGTGCGAGCCGGGCGAGATAGAGACGTGTCTCGAGAGGCAGCGGGCGGCCGGTCGTACGGGATGCCAGATAGCGTGCCGGTCCCGCATTGTAGGCCGCGAGGAAGCCAGGCGATCCGAACCGGTCGTGCATCTCGCGCAGATAGGCCGCGCCGGCGAGGATGTTGTCGCGCGGGTCGAACGGATCGGTCCCAAGGCGGTAGCGCGCCCGCATCTCGGCCCATGTCGCGGGCATGAGCTGCATCAGCCCGATCGCACCGACCGGGCTGACGGCATGCACGTCGCCGGCGCTCTCGGCGCGCATGACGACGCGAATCCAGCGCTCCGGGATGCCGAACCGCGCCGCCGCTTCGGTGACGAAGGCCACGTAGGGGTCCGCGGGTCGAACGACGATCCGCGGCGCGTCCGCTGGCGCGGTCTGCGCCACGGCGGCGGGGATCGGTCGACCCGACAGCGGGCAAAGCGTGATGCCGAGCGCGAGCGCAATGGGCCAGCAAACACGGCCGCGAAGAGGAAGCGGGCGCATGCTCATGGCGTGCTCCGCGTCCATATGGGCGTCGCGCGGCCGATGATCGCGGCGCGCGGCAACGGGCCAAAATACCGCCCGTCCATGCTGTCGGCGACGCCGGCGTTGACGAGCAGCACGTCGCCGTCGCCGAGCGTCCGGCAGCCATGCCAGCGCGGCAGCGGACGGCCGCGGCCGTCGCGATCGCGCGCCGTGGCCAGCGCCGCGCCATCGACCGTCACAGCGTCGCCGTGGCGGCAGACCGTCTGGCCGCCAAGCGCGGCGACATGCTTGATGAGCGGCACGCCGGAGCCGATGTAGCGCCGCGCGGCAAGGAAGCGGTCGAGCGGTGCGGGCGGCATGGCGACGACGAGATCCGACACCGACAGATCTCCCGCCGGCCGCACCGCGTAGAGCCCGATTGGCACGCTCGCCGAGGCGTTCCAGACGAGCCGCGTCGGCATGGCGACAATCGCCGGCGCCAACATCGCGGCGACGGCCAGCCCGCCAAGGAGGAGCGGTGTCGGTCGTCGTTTCATGGTTCGATGTTCCTGCGTTTGCACCACGCGGCGTGGCGCGCGAGCGTGTACGGGCGCGCCTGCTGGCGAGCGGTGATGCGGTGGTGGAGATGGCGCCAATGGTCCGGGCAGACGTCCTCGGGCGCGACGCCGATCGCCTCGATCCGGTCGATTGCCTCGAGCACCGCATCGACCTTCGGCCAGCCGGCCTGGCGCAGCAGGATGTCGGCGCCGGGTGTGACATACGGCACCGTCGCGTAGGCTTCGCCGGAAGGGACGGCGCGCAGGATGTCGATGCGGCTGACGACGGTGCCGTAGTCGTTCGCCGCCCATCGGACGTAGGCGAAGACGCTGCCGGCATCGAAGCCGACGATACGCCGCCGGCGATCGAGGATGGTGTCCTGCGCGATGCGGCCGAAGCGGATCCAGCGCTCGATGCGCTTCTCGATCCACAGCAGCTCGACGGTGGTGTGCCCGCTCATCGCGGCACCCGCCGTCTGCGTTGCAGCGACCGCGTTAGAAAGATTCCGTAGGAATCTAGGTTAGGAACGTTACGGCGCGCACAAGCCGCTGTGTTTGCGACACCTTTCGGCGATTTCGGTCCTCGATAGCACGAGGATCGGGTCCCCGATGGCACGAGGGTGACGGTCCCCGATAGCACGAGGCGCATCACAGCTTGTCCACAGGGCCGCGCCCGAAGGCGCGGGCGGCCGCGACCTCGAACGGATCGGTGACCAGCGCGGTGAAGGCGAGCCGCTCGCCGCGTCGCGGATCGCGTTCGATCGACAGCTGGTAGCCGGGAAGCGGCTGACGGCGCACGATCCGGCGCAGGTCGAACGCGAAATGCTTGAGCGCCGACAGGCTGCCGGATTTAGCGTGGAGATAGGCGAAATCGAAGCTCCAGCCGCCGCGCTGGACACCGCCGTGCTTGCGCACAAGCCGGTAGAGCCAGCGTTCCAGTCCACCCTTAAGATCGAAATAGGCCCGGTCGATGGTGAGCACGAGCGCGTCGTCCATGACGCCGGCGAAGAACCAGTCGGGCAGGATCAGTTCCAGTCCGAGCGGCCGCCCGGCGCCATCGGCGCGTTCGGTCCATTCGTTGATCCAGGAGAAGCGGTGCCGCCGCCGTTCGCTCGGCTGGCGGATCGACGTCGCGACGGTCGTCGACTGGAGCCGGTCGAGTGCGGCCTTCAGCCGGTCGTAGTCGCGCACCGAAGTGCCGCGCCCGGTGAAGGTCAGGATCTCGTAGGGCGTTGCGGCCATCAGGCGCGACGGTCGCAGGCCGCGGTCGCGGGCCTCGACGATCTGCGAGGCCGCCCAGATGAGCACGTCGGCATCCCAGATGGTCGCCATGCCGTGCTCGGGCACCGCCTCGACGCGGATGGCGATCCGCCCGGCTGTGAAGTCGATCGGCGCGGTGCGCGGCGACTTGGCGAGCGAGAAGAAGGGATAGGCCATGAGGTCCTGGGCGTCGCGGGCGCGCAGCGTGCCGGGCAGCGCGCGGAACAGGTCGAGCTGCGCCCGCTCAGGCGAGGCGCGGTGTCGAGCGGGCATCGGCGGCGATCAGCGGCGGGCGTGATCGGCATAGGCCGGCGAGATCGCCGCATGGCGTTTGGCCGGCAGCACGGTGTCGCCGGTATCGTCCGACGTGCTGCGCTTGGTGCCGCGCTCGACCCAGGCCTGGAGGTCGTCGAGCCGGTAGACGACGCGGCCGCCGATTTTCGAGTAGCGCGGGCCGGTGCCGTAGGTGCGGTGTTTTTCCAGCGTCCGACCGGACAGGCCGAGAAAGCGGGCAGCTTCGGGGGTGCGCAGGTAACGTGGCGGAAGGTCGGCGTTTGGATCGGGCATGATCGGGTCTCCGAGATGTCGTCGAGCGCCGCGGACCGTCCACGGCGGATGCGGGACACAGTGTCGGAGGGAGACTTCGTAGGAGGAGTGCGAAGGACGGCGTCGCGAGAGCGCACACCGGCGCGATCAGCGCAGCGAGCGTGGGTTCGGACGAAGGAGGTCGCGGTAGCCGCCGTCGCGCAGCGCCGAGGCGTCGGCGACGAGACGCATCATGCGGAAGCGCAGGTCGTGCGATTTCCAGGCGGGGCCGTCGGGCACGCGCGCGGGGCCGACGAGGCCGCTCGCGAGCTCGCGATAGCTCGCGCCCGCGTCGCGGCCGTCGAGGGCGCGCAGTCCGAGGACCAGACGGGCCCGGCGCTGACGGGTGGGCGCGCGTGCCTCCGCCGGTGGCCGGCCCCGCAGCGTGCGCCACAACGCCAGTGTCGCCGCCACGCTGGCCGGCAGCCAGTCGTCGAGCGGCAGGACCAACCCGAGCGGCGGCTCGATGGTGCCGTCGAGGCTGAAGAGCTGATGGACGCCGCCGAGCAGCAGGTGCACGCCATCGGGCGCATCACGGCGATGATCGAGCCGTTCCAGACTGACCGGCGGACGATCGGAGAGACCGTCGGGGAGTGCGAGGATGGTGATGACGTCGGGCGACGCCGTTGGCAGCCAGAACAGCGCCGTCTCCGTTGCGGATCGAGACGGGTCTGTCAGGAAATCGCAGCCCCCAACGCCGCGCGGACGCGTCCGCTCGTTCGGCGTCGGAGACTCTCCCGGCATCATGATAGTCGCGCCCATAGGCTTCGTTGCGGCGCAGATATTCCCAGGCGAGCCCGCGCATCGGGACCCGCTCGAGATCGTCATAGGCGGCCTTCGACCGCCAGTCCGGAATCGACATGGCAGACACTCCAACCGAACGCTCGTGGGGCACACGCTCCGCGCGCGTAGGGCTGAAGTGTTCGCCTGATTCGAAGGGTTTGGGAGTCCCGCGCCAGGCATCACGCGTTGCGTTCTGGGCAACACGTCAGCCAGTCGCGCGAGGTCAGTGCGCGTCGGCGCGTCTCAGGAGGTCGCGATAGCCATGTTCGGTCATCCAACGGGCGCGCGCGAGATGGCTCGCATGCATATGGTGGACGCGATCGGGGTCTCGATCCGGGTCACGCTCGAGAACGAGACGCGCCACCTCGCGCCAATCCGCGCCGTCCGTCGCCGCATCAAGAAGGCGTAGATAGACGATCGAATGCGCCAGATCATAGTCCGTCACGGTCGGCGCGGTGGGCGGCTCATCGAGGAATTCAGGTTCCGCCATCTCGTCTCCAGCGAACTCCGGTTTACAGAGGCGATACTAAAATCATCGGGCACGCTCGCTTACCACCATAACGGACTTAATGCCGATGCAAACGACGCGTCGCCTTAAGTCGAGCCCAAGACAGACCCGTCTCTGTCGAGAATACTCCGTGGTGAAATACTCTACAAGACGGTGCTGTCTCGTGCATGGAGATACGAGAGGCGCTGGCGTTCAATCTGAAGAAGCTGAGGCAGGAAAAAGGGCTGTCGCAGGAGGAACTGGCACACCGAGCCGGCATCGACCGCACCTATATCAGTTCGCTCGAACGCTGCGTCTACAACGCCAGCATCGACGTCGTCGATCGCCTCGCAACGGAACTCGGAGTGGAGGCGAGTGACCTGATCGTTCGACCTGACCAGACGGACTCCTCGTTTCCTCATCCACAATCCGGGACAGAATAGCGAGCCGTGATTTTCAGACGAAAAGCCCCGCCCGGCTGATCCGGGCGGGGCGTCGTGGTCGGATCACTCGCCGTTGCGGCGGCTAGGGCGCGACCAGATGAGACTGAAGCTGCCGCCATCCTCGTCGTCGAAGAGGTTGGCGTAGATCGGAGCGGTGAAGCTCGGATCGTCGAGCTTGAGGCCGAGATAGTCGCGGCCCTCGTTCGAGCGCTTGGTCCAGGCGGCACCGATTTCCGCGCGGCCGACGAAGACCCGGTGCGAAGGTGCGTTGTCGCTTGCCTGGTTGGTCTCGGGCGCGATCCGGACGTTCTTCGCCTGGACGTTCAGGGTGACGATCTCGCCGGTATATTCGTTGCCGGACTTCTTGAAGGTGCCGATGGTAGCCACGGTAGGTCTCCTGTCTTGCTGTCTCGAGCCCGCGCCCATCGCGGCCTCGATGGCGATCGCGAAGGCCGGGACGATCGGCGCCGCATCCCATAGGACCGCAGCGCAGCGAAGGACGGAGCGGCGAAGCTTTTTTGTCCCCGCGAGGAATGATCGCAGATCAGGGGAAGAAAGCTTCGCCGCTCCGTTGCGGCACAGCCGATCGAGGCGAAGCCGGTGCCGGCCAGATCAAGCCAATGAGAGGCCGTGTGGGCCGCCTGCCGACAGCGCCGTGACAGGAGACGTGGCGATCACCGTCGCGTCACGACAAGATCCCGCGGCATTCCGGGCGAAGAAAGACAAGCTATGGCTTGCGAAAGACCGGAATCCGTGTGGCCAGAACGGAACGGCGAGCCTGCGGATAATTCGCAGGTGTTTGGAAGGTTGTCGCTCGGGAAGCGGTTCGATTTCGCTTGCCAGCGCTAGCGCGTGGACAATGGCTGTATCGGTGCACTTGGTTGACGCTGCTCATCAATATCCAGCGCACCGACTCGGACCCAAGCCACGCTACCGATCACGACGGCGCCGACATATCCCAAGACGTGCCGCCACACTTCGCCTGTGCCGCCGATTCCCGACAGACCATAGGCCAGATGATACCCGGCGATCGCCGCCGGAACGGCGAAGACGATTGCGACCACAATGCGCAGGATCGGCGAGCGCAGATGCGCGAACAGGAACTGGCCGATGACGAGCGTCATCGCGCCGGACGTCAAGCCGATGGCGACCGCGCCGAGCGGCCCTGTGTCGTGATGATAGGCGGCCAAGCCCATCGCCATGCCGACGAAGAAGGGAAAAGCGTAGACGGCGAGATTGAAGACGAGCCAGCAGAACGCGCCGAGCCCCGCGATGGTCAATATGGTGGCGATGCACATGAGCGTCCTCCGTGACGATGGGTCATCGGACGCGCTTCCACCTCCTCCACGGCGCTTCGATGGTCGGGATTGTAGCAGCCAGACGGCGGCTTCGGTATCGTAAATCGAACGTCCGAACCGCCGCCTCGAGCGACAACCGCTTCATTGCGAGAAAGGGTCGTATTCATTGATAACGGTTTCCGGGTCGCCGTCGAATTCGGCGGTCGGAACGACGCCGTAGCTGTCACCTGCCTCGAACAGGGTGATACAGGTCATCAGCGTCTTAGCGAGGCTCAATGCGTTCAGTTGTGCGGTCGAAAGGCTCATCGCGAAGGCTCCCGTTTTCGGGAGCGGGGACCATCCCCGCTCGACGGGCGCCCGATGGGTCCGGCTTCGGTCCGCGATCACCGCGGCAGACGTCAGCCAGAGCGGCCGCAAGCTTCGCTTAGCGGACCCTTCATGGGTTGATCGGAGAAGGTCCAAGTTGGACCGAGGAATAGCGCTTAGAGAGCGGGATGGTCGCAGCAGTTAAGGGAGAGAAGCGTCCTTTGAGGACCAATGCTTGGATTTGGAATGAAGCGGCCATTTCCTGGGACCATGCCGAACGACCGGTTTTATCGGGAGCCGACATCGCGAGTTTGCCCGGACAGCTCATCGTCGTGACAGAACCTGGGCCGTTTGCGGAAGGTCTGCTTTTGTGTTCCCCGGCGTCTAAAGCGGTCATTGGGCAACCGCCCCCAATGCCGGCCATTCCCACACGACGCCATTGATCTTAAAAGCGGACACAGTTTAAGTGCTGCGCGAGGTCAGGAGCGTGTCAGTCTACGAGTTTCGAGCGATGACCATAGGCGATCTTCCACTGATCGGGCGATGGTTGCAGACACCGGCGGTCAGGGAATGGTGGATTGATGCAAATGGACAACCGGCCGACCCGATAGGTGAGGATAATTTAGATGATCCCGACGTTGCGATGTGGATCGTTTCCTCTCGATCTTCACCTTTTGCATTCATCCAAGACTATGACCCGCATGCTTGGCCCGACCATCACTTCGGGCACCTCCCGCTTCGATCACGGGGTATCGACCAATTCATCGGAGTGCAGGAACTGCTCGGCTACGGTCATGACCCTGCTTTCATAACAGCATATGTCGATCGTCTTCATACCGGAGGAGCACCTGTGATCGGCACTGATCCTCATCCAACAAATGCGAGAGCAATCCGCGCGTATCAGAAGGCTTGGTTTCAATCTAAAGAGGAACGGCTGACGGAGTGTGGACCGTGTTTTCTGATGGAGCACGCTAAGCGAGCGGAATAACCGCTTTTCTCGTATTCATTATAAAACCGACAGTCGCAAAACCACCCTTCTTTGCCGTTTATCTCTGTGTTAAAGGACGGCAAATGGATCATGTCACCAACGACATCGTTTTGTTCGGCATAATAGCAGGCGGTGCTGTGGTCGGTGGGCTTATATCTTTGGTGCCGAGTAAAAAGCTAGCCATCGGGCTTCTCTGCACAATTCCAATTGTGATCATTATTCTAGTCCACATTGAATTGGCTGATCCCACCCGACAGGGGGACGCCCTAGATGGTCTCTTATATATTTTCGGTCCACTTTGGCCAAGCGCGGGCGCGCTTGTAGGTTTCGTTGTGGTCAGATGGTTACGGGATAAAATCCGCTAACCACTCATAGCGGTCGAACTCCCTACTTTTGCTGATTTACCACGTCGCAACCACCCTCATCAGCGCAGATCGACCATGGCTTCCACGCTACGCGCCATGACATTTTCGGCGCCATCGAGCTGATCGGCCCTGCCGAACTTCGCCCTCGCGCCCTTGTTACGCAGCGTGGGCGGCATCGGCCCTTGCGTTGCCAATCGTCGCACAATTTTGCCGTGCACTACACCTTGCGCGGCGCGGCGCCTTAAATAGCTTCGGTCAGTTCGAGATAGCAATTATCGCCACACTCGAAGCCATTGAGCGTAACCGGCTTGTATTCAAGGCGGTCGTATTCGCCCTAGCGCGCTTCCATCACCTACGCGTAGTCGTCCGAATTGGTCGGGGTGCCGGCCGTGACGCGAGCGTAGCCGAGCGCCTATTGCTGCCCGGTCAGGCGTTCGCGCAAGGCGGCAGGCACTTGGGCCGTCGAACAGGACGCGAACGAGCGGCCCTGAACCGTGAAATGCACCTGGTCAGTGACGGTCATGGCAATCGTCTCGTCGCTGCGCGACCCGTCATAGGTGTTCTCGCAGCTGTTGCGCAGCGTGTAAGTCTTGCCGTCTTGCGATAGGATCGTCGCGCGGCACGCCCTCGTGCTCGAACCTGACAGCCCCCTGCCATCCCAGACGCGCCAAGCAGCATTGGCAGGGTTCTCACAGCTCGTCCCTTCCAACACGTAGACACCAGGAGTCAGCGGAACCTGCGTCGCCGTCCCGGCGCCGGGCATCGCTGTCGCCTGGGTCGATGCCGCGGCCGAGCCGGAAGGCGATCCGTCACCGCTCTGCGAAACGTCCGCTTGCGAAGTCGAGATCGGCTCCGAGGTGGTCGCATCCGTTTCTTGTGAAGGTGATGCCGAAGGCGTGCAGCCGGGCAGCGCCAGCATGGAAATCGCCAAGAATGCCGATGTGGTTGCGCGCTTGATCATCTTGTCCCTCTCGATGCTTTTGCCGGTGCAAGGTTCGTGTGCAGAGGATGCCAGTTTGACGGATTGCTACGGCCAGCGGATTACAAGCACGTGAACGTGCCAATTGTTTCATCGCTTGCTAAGACAGCATTGGTCTCGAAATTCTGAACCGTGTTGCAAGAAGCGAACCAGCGCTACGATCCTGAGACGCAACCCCAGAGATGCCGAATTGTGGCTGCCTTCGCTTTGTGGCCAAATGGAACAAGGGCCGACTGCAAAAGTTTAACGACGGTGATTACACATTCCTTTCGCTTCGTCGCTCCGCTCGCTGTCGGACTCTTCCTTGCCGCCTGTTCGAAAGAGCCTTCGGACGGTGTAGTCGGCGAGAACGACAATACGGTCGTGGGCAAAACTGCCGGTGCCGATGCGGTGAACGAAACGTCAGCGCCGGATGACGCCAGTGCGGATCGGGATACGGATGCGCTGAACAGCAGGCCGGGTGCCGCTACCGGCAGCGACGGCGCCGACGATCGCGTGCGCCAGTTACAACGCATCCCAACGCTGTTCCGCGGAACCTGGGCGACCAATGCGGGCGAGTGCAATGCACGCAATCACCAGCGCTTTACCGTTACCGATACCGGGGTAGGCTTTTTCGAGGGCGGCGGCGAGGCGACCAATATCCGTCGCAACAGCAGCGCGCTAGCGGTCACCTACACCGAGACGAACGAAAGCCTGGAGCCGGGCGCGAAGGTCGTGTATTTCGCCAGCCTTGACGGCGGCGGCGCGATGCGGGTGCGGAAGGGCAACGGAGATAGCATCCGTTTCATCCGCTGCACACGCGGCAGCGAACCATCGCGATCGGATGATGGAGCCGTAACGAGTGGCACAACCGCCACCGTGCCGGCCCGCTTCCGCAATCTTTACGCCCTCGATCGTCAGGCCTGCGCCGAGGACTACAACTATCAGACCGCCTTCCAGAACGTACGAGTGAGGGCGAAAACGGTGAATTTCTTCGAGACCGGCGGACCGGTGACGAAAACAGAAGTACGCGGCAACAGCATTGCCATCACGCTTGACGAGACGGTCGGCGACAACACCACTAGGCCCACAATCTCTTTCGCGCTGAACGACGACGGGACAGCGCGCTATCGCGCCGGGCAAAACGAGCCGGTTCGCGCGGTGGTCCGTTGCGAGGAATAACGCTGCTCCACCGCTCCGTGCCTCAGGCTAAACCTGCGGCAGCTTCGCAAACTTAAAACCCGTCATTCCGCTATCCACCCAGAGTTTGTCGCGCTTCTCGCAAGCGGAGGAACCTAGAAGCGGTCGATCAATACTGCTGAGCGACCGCTCCTTTCGTCAGATTTCGGTTCTCTCCGCCAGCAGCAAAGCGTCTTCGACATCTACGCCAAGATACCGGACGGTGTTCTCGATCTTCGTGTGGCCGAGCAGAATTTGGATAGCCCGGATATTGCCGGTGGCACGATAGATCATAGCCGCCTTCGTTCGGCGCAGCGAATGCGTCCCGTATTCTGCCTTTCGCAGTCCAATCGCAGTCACCCATTCATCAACCAAACGTGCATACTGTCGTGTGTTCATATGGCCGGCGTGATCCACACGGCTCGGGAACAGATAGTCGCCTGTCGACCCGCCTCGGCGCTCAAGCCATGCTAGCAGCGTGGCTCGAACGTCGGCCGTGAGTTCGAACTGCACGGGCCGATTGGTCTTCTGCTGAATGACGGTGGCGCGATTTCGTATCTCCGCGCCCGCTACCACGTCACCGATCTTGATCTTCACCAGATCGCAGCCGCGCAGCTTGCTGTCGATGGCGAGATCGAAAAGGGCCTTGTCTCTCAATCGTCCCTCGCGATCGAGATGGAAGCGGATCGCCCAAATCTGTTTCTGCGTCAGTGGGCGCTTCGTTCCGACATTCTTGCCAGCGTTCCAAGCCTGACAATGCCGCGTCGCTGCATCAAATCGTGAGTATCCCATTCTGTTTCTCCTTGGCCATGATTGGCCAGAGGGAGAACGCTCGAGATGGTGCAGATTGGGGCCGAAAGGAGACGATCCGCTTTGGATTGTGATACGAAGTAAGCTGACGTCCTTCTCCCGACCCCATCGCGGACGCTGCGGGATTTACATAGGCGGACATTGTGGCCGGCCTCACGTGGCGGGCTCATCCCGTTTGGCTGCCTTGACCTGCTCGACCGATACCGGCTCATCGCAGCAGCCGCAGTGGAGTTCCAGTCGCACCCGGCCCCCGCAATCGTCGTGTCTAAAGCTCACTGGCCCGGTGCCAACCCATGCATCGCCCCATTCGGTCAGCGCGACGATGGCCGGCGTCAGTCCGCGTCCCTTCTCGGTCAGATAATATTCACGATGGCCCGATGCCCCGGCCGCGGCGTTCTCCGTCATCAGCCCGGCCTGCACGAAGCCTTCCAAACGTTTGGCGAGAATGTTCGTCGCGATCCCGAGACTGCGCTGGAAATCGGTAAAGCGGGTGTAACGGCGAAAGATCGCGTCGCGCAGGATAAGAAGGCTCCAGCGTTCGCCGACGATTTCGAGCGCCCGCGCAGCGGAGCATTCCTGGGTTTTATAAAGCCGATCGAGCATAGGTCTCCGAATGCCAAAAATACTTGCATGATGCAAGTAAAACCTGTAATTGCATCATGCAAGCGTTTCGGCGCCTCAGTTCGCCGTGAACCCGGAAGGATAGCTATGATAGCAGATATTCCGAATTTTGCCGACCATAAGGTCGTCTCCCAGGAGGAGGAGCTGAAAGCGCGGATGAAGCACCTAAGGGATGAAGTAGCGCTCACGCATGCCCTGGATCGCTTGCGTGCCGAGCGGCGGGCACTGCCTTGGGTCAGGGTCGAGAAGCAGTATGTCTTCGATGCGCCGACCGGAAAGGTCGAATTGCTCGACCTATTCGAAGGGCGCAGCCAGCTTGTGGTCCACCATTTCATGCTGACACCCGGGTCCGATCACGTCTGCCCCGGTTGTTCCTTTATTGCCGATCATACGGAAACGGCGCGGCAGCATTTCGAACAGGCCGACCTTTCCTTCGCAGCGATTTCCCGTGCTCCGGTGCCGCAAATCGAACGCGTTAAGAAACGCATGGGCTGGACGTTCGCTTGGGTGTCTTCTGGCGACAGCGACTTCAACTACGACTTCACTGTGGCTTTCACGCCGGAAGCGAAGGGGGATGGAGGCGCGCCGTATAATTTCGGCAAGGAGAGAATCACGAAAGCCGACGACATGTTCGGCATATCGATGTTCGCGATGCGCGACGGGGCGGTCTATCATACATACTCGACCTATCGCCGGGGGGCCGAGCTTCTGATGGGCGCGCTGAACTGGCTCGATCTGGCGCCGAAGGGGCGGAACGAAGAGGGGGCTGCGCATAGCTGGCTTCGGCTGCACGACGCGTATTGATCGGTCCGGAGATGGTTGCTTCACTCCGGCCTCACTCGCAAGCTGTCAGTCTCGAAACCTGAAGAGTTTCGGGCGCCGCGAGGCGTACGAAAGTTGCGGGTAGGCGATCCGCCAATGGTCGCATTCGTCGCAGCCTTCGACATGGCCGCCGAGCGCCGCGGTTCGGCTGGCCTCGATCTCCGACATGACCTTCAGTTTGGAAAGGCTCAGATGACCGGCGCGGGCCGCCCGAAAGTCTGGACCTGAGATGCGGAAGATGTCGGCAAGTTCGATCCCGGCGCTTACCGCCTCAACCGGACGAGACCTCCTCGTGCTGGATCAGGGCAAGGCGATCAAGCGGGCTGACGACGGTTCATACCGTACACACAACGACTTTTTCCATATGCTCACGCCGTCGTTCTCGTATCATCCCCATTCGTTGGTCGGCGAGTCCGGCTTCTCGTTCACATGTGCTGCGTTCGGCATGACGCAAGGATGGAACCTCTCTAAGATCTTGAACCTGCGAGTAGCCGGCGGATCCGTTCCGCGTCGTCCGGCATCGCGGGTGTATGGACGAGCATGACGAGATCCGGCCGGCCGTCCACCGCGAAAGACGAATAGTCGAGCGTTAGATCACCGACGATTGGATGGTGAAGGCGCTTTTGCCCATCCTCCAGACCGGCAACGGCTGCGTCGCTCCAGAGCCGCTCGAACTCCCCGCTTTCGCGGCACATCGTTTCGATGAAGGGCTGCTCCCTGTCGCCCGATCCCGTGCGTGCAAGGTCGCCTCGGAAGACACTGACGACGAAGCGAGCGATCTTTTCCCAATCGCGATTCAAAACGCGCGAGTACGGATTGAGGAAAATCTGGCGCAACATGTTGCGTTCGCACTCCGGCACCGATCCCCAGTCCGTCATCACGACGGCAGACGCGGGATTCCAGGCGACGACATCCCAGGTCGCAGTACGGATCAGCGCAGGGCACGTCTCCATCGCGTCGAGGATCAGCTGTTGACGTGGTGCGACGGCGGTTGCGGAAACGCCGCGAGCCTGCGGCGGATGCCCGAGCCCAAGCAGGTAAAGGTGTTCGCGTTCCGCTTCGGTGAATTTCATCGCCCGTGCCAGCCGCTCGACGACGGCGACGGACGGCGGACCGCCGCGACCCTGCTCGAGCCAACTGTACCACGTGGTGCTGATGGCGGCTCGTTGAGCGACTTCCTCGCGACGCAAGCCCGACGTCCTGCGCCGTCCGCTGACGATGCCAAACGCTTCAGGATCGAGCCGTATCCGGCGCTCGCGCAGATAGGCCGCGAAGGTAAGATCCGACATGAACGACGATCCACTTAGCTTTTATACATGGATGAGTTCTTAACTTTATCACGGGTCGCGGCCGGCATACATCCATCCGAATTCGGATGGGAGACAACCGATGACGGATGGATCGAAGAACGAAACTGCCGGCAAACCTGGCCTCTTGCTCATGAGCTCGAACTGGGAGTCGTTTCTCGACGGCGCACTCGATGATCGTTTCGAGATCGTCCGATTGTGGCAGGCCGAGGACTCCCAAGAGCTGCTTGCCGAGCGCGGCCATGAGATCGTCGCGACACTGACGACGCGCATGGATGCCTCGCTGCTCGACAAGCTCGCTAATCTCCGCCTGATCGCGGTGCCCGGTGCAGGATACGAGAATGTTCCGGTCGAAGCTGCACGAAAACGCGGCATCACCATCGCCAATGCCGGCGATACGCACAGCGCCGACGTCGCCGACCACGCGGTCGCACTGACACTTTCCGCCATCCACCACCTGCCCGATATGCAGGCTCATGTGTCGAGCGGCGCATGGCGGGCCGGTCGCTCGATCGGTCGCCGGCACGCCATGTCGGCTCAGCGTTTTGGAATCGTTGGTCTCGGCAATATCGGGACCGCCATCGCAAACCGTTTGGACGCCTTTGGCGGCGAGATTGCCTGGTGGGGACCAAGGGACAAACCGGCCAGTTGGCCGCGACGGGAGAGCCTTGCCGATCTGGCGCGATGGTCGACCGTGCTAATCGTCGCCACACGCGGTGACACCGATGGCCTGATTGACGCAGACGTCATTGACGCCGTTGGTTCACAAGGCACGATCGTCAACATTGCACGTGGCAGCGTGATCGACGAAGACGCGCTCATCGCAGCATTGACAGCCGGCCGGCTCGGCGGCGCGGCACTCGACGTTTTCGCGGAGGAGCCAACACCGTCCGATCGATGGCGGGACGTACCAAACGTGATTCTCACCCCACACGTCGCGGGTGTCTCGGATGAATCGATGACGCATCTGCGCGAAGCCGCGATCCGGAATCTGTCGACCGTGCTCGATGGCGGAGCGGTCGTGAACGAAATCGGCTGAGCGCCGCCATCGCCTTTCCGTCTCTCAAGGGCACGTGATCTCTACGTTCAGTTCCGCAATTTTTCACAATTCCGTCGGCTCAGACCGAAGATGCGTTGGAGATACGTGCTCAACCCCTCACAGGTCCGCGCCGATGTCATCAGACCGACGTAACCGTCAGGACGGATGACCATCAGTGTATCGTCCTGCGGTGCGTAGTGGCGGAAAGCATGGCCTTCGGTATCGATCCAGCTCCCGTTCGACGCCGCTCCCTGACGGTCGATCCGAATGTATGCGACATCGCCTCCGTAGCGATCAATCAGGTCCCTGCCCTCGTCGGAGGGATCGATTCCGAAGGTCAGAACGCTCGCATGCAGGCCGCGCAGTAAATCGAAGAGCCGTACGGTACCTTCGGCACTCGAAAGGCCCGGCGCATCGGGCGCACGATCGCCCGCACGCAGTTTATTCGTCGGTCTTTGCCAATCGATGGAGAGATTGCGGTCCCGATAGTTTACGCCGAGTTGTAGCGTCGTATCCGTCGCCTTCATTTCTTTCGTGAAGGCCTTCTTCGTCAGTTCGCTCGACAGGCCGAGGACGTTGGCAGCAACGGGAAGGCGCTCCTCGTCGTAGGTGTCGAGAAGACTTTCGTCAGCACCATCGAGGACGGCAGCCAGTTTCCAGCCGAGATTGACGGCGTCCTGGATGCCGGTGTTCATGCCCTGCCCACCGGCCGGCGAGTGGACATGCGCGGCATCGCCGGCGAGAAAGACCCGGCCGATACGCATGTGATCGACCATGCGCACATTGGCCCGCCAGAGCGATAGCCATTCGGCGTCGGAAAGACGAATGTCGTCGCGGCCGGTCCGAGCCCAAACGAGGTTCTGAAACGCTTCGGTCGAGGGTTCGCGCGTTTCCGTCGCCGGGATTGCTGCCTGGAACTGGAAGCGATCCGTTCCCGGTAGCGGACAGAGGGCAAGGAATGCCGCCGGGCTCGGCCAAACGTGCCAGCATTCGCGGTCGAGACCCGTCACTTGGACATCGCCGACCCACATGCGGATATCCTCATGCGTCTCTCCCAGAAACGGCACGCCAAGACATCTGCGAACCGCGCTCCGGCCGCCATCGCAGCCGACGAGCCACCGCGCCCGAATGTCCGTGCCACGGCCTTCGATCTCGACACGGGCGATCACGATATCGCCGTCCTGCTCGAAATCGAGGAGTTTCGTCGCATATTCGACTTCACCGCCGAGTTCGACGAGACGGGCGCGCAGCGACGCCTCGACATGCCATTGCGGCGTAAGAAGCGTGGTCGCGTACGGCGCATCCGGACGATGGTTCGGTCCGGTGCGGTTTGGAGGCATTACCCCCGGCCCGGCGTCGTGAAAGATCATTGGCAGGTTGAAGCGACCGCCGGCGATGACGGCATCGACGATGCCGAGATCGTCGAAAACTTCGAGGCTTCGCGGCTGCACGCCCTTCCCGCGCGATCCGCGTACTGGTCCGTCCATCGCCTCGATCAGGCGGTGCGAAACGTTGCGGCGCGCCAGATCGCAGGCGAGCGTCAGACCCGTCGGGCCAGCACCGACGATAAGGACATCCACTTCCATGATAAGCAGTCTTCATTTATCTAATGACATTAGAGAAGTTATCTAACGTCATTAGAGAGATCTGCAAGTCCTATGAGCGAAACGTCGAAAGTCGGTCGTGAGCCCGTTGTCCGAGCCGGACTGAAACTTTTGGACAACACCGGTCTCGATCGCCTGACGCTCGGTGCGATCGCCAAGGAGCTTGGCGTACGTGCGCCGACGCTCTACTGGCGTTTTGCCAGCAAGCAGGATCTCGTCGACGAGATGGCCACGCAAGTCGTCGCCGACTGGGCGCGCGGCATGCGGACGGATGGAAGCATGGCACGCTGGCGAGACATGGTCCGCGACATGGCGCACGGTTTGCGTGCGACACTAAAGAGCCACCGCGACGGCGCCCGTCTCGTCTCCGGCACGCATCTTACGCAGCCGGTCATCCTCGAACCTCTCGAGGCGATCCTCAACGCTTTCACGACAGCCGGCATCGATATCGAGACCGCCACTTTATGCATGACAACGCTCTACGCCTTCGTCATCGGCTTCACGATCGAGGAACAGGCCGTCGTTCCATCGCCTGGCACCCGCGATCCGCGATACGATCTCGAAAGCAGGCGAGAGCGAGTCGATGCGGAGCGCTTTCCGCTCGCTATGGAAATCGGGCCGTATCTCCTCGATCGTTTCGACCAGCGCTTCGAGCGTGGCATCGATCTCTTTATTGCGGGGTTCGAGGGGGATGTCGGTCGTAAGACGTCCGGAGTTTCCTGATTCCATCGAAAGGATGATTGGCGAGGCGGTGGCCGTCGATCCGACAATCGCCTCGCAGCCCATCGCTCAGTTCGGGTTCATCGCCGCGAAGGTCTCCTCATAGCGACCGTCGCGCTCGGCGAACCGACGGGCCCTGTCGCGTTCGACAAGAATCTCGCCGGCGGGATGTGCCTGTCGCTCCAGAATGTCGATCACCTCCGCGACATAGACATCGAGCGCCATCGCCCGCTCGTCCGACGCCTGCCCTGTTCCGGTCAGCTCGGTGCGCACATAGGGCGGAGCCAGTTCCAAAACCTCGACCGGCACATGGCGAAGCTGATGGCGCAGCGACTGTAACCACGAATGAAGGAACGCCTTGCTCGCGCAATAGGTCGGGAAATCCGCTCGCGGGATGAAGGCAAGGTTGGAGCTCGTCGCAAGGAAAGTCGCGTCCCGGCGCTGGCGAAGAAGCGGCAGGAACGCCGTTGCCGTGCGGATCACGCCGAGGATGTTGGTATCGACGATCGCCTGTGCGTCGGATGCATTCCAGTCTTGCGCGCTCATGTCCTCGGTGCGCGAGATGCCGGCATTTGCAAGGACGATGTTGAGGTCCGGAAAGCGCTCGCCGACATCCCGCGCGCAGGCTGCGACCGCTTCGCCATCGCCGATATCAAGGATGATGCCGGTGATGGCGGGGCGATCGGCGGTGATCGCCTCGAGATGAGACGTCCGCCGGCCGGTGACGACGACCGTGTTGCCGCGATCGTGGAACGCTTCGGCAAGCGCGCGGCCGATGCCGCTGGTGGCGCCGGTGACGAGAATTGTATTGCCGGTCATGTTCATGAAGGGTCTCCTTTCCTTCGCAAGGGTCATGGAAAGGAAAGGCGAACGACCGCTTGGCAACCGTCCCGCATGCCGCTGCCGGACGGTCCGAAACCCGTGCTCTACACGCATTGCCTCGGGATACGACTGGCGCACGATCATGATCGGGAAACTGGCCCACCATCATCGCCTTTCCGATCGAGATCTTCCAGCCGGAAACCTCTCGAAGAAGGACGCGTTGGATGACGGTAACGCCTACGGCCGACGGTGAACGCCAGCGCAGAGACTGCTAAGTCCGCTTTGCCTACCTGTCAAGCAATCGTGCATCATGCGGCCGACAGGCTTCTCCGACCGGTCAGTCGTCCACCCGATCCGGCTGCAAGCGTGCATAGCGCGCCGGCGTTTGCCCGGTCACGCGCCGGAACATGGCGATGAAGGCGCCGACATTACTGTAGCCAAGATCGATCGCGATGGTAGTCACGGATTGCCCGTCGGCCAGGCGTTCGATCGTATGAATGCATAGGGCCCGCTGACGCCAGCGCGTCAGGTTCATACCGGTCTCGGCCATGAACCGCCGCGCCAGCGTGCGTGGCGACATTCCGGCGAGCCTGCTCCAGTCCGCGATGGTGCGCTCGTCGGTCGGATCGGCCAGCAGACGGTCGACGATGGACCGTAGGCGCGGATCCGTGGGCAGAACAAGGCTTAGCGGAATGGCAGCAAGACTGGCGATCTCGTCGAGAATTACGGCGGCGATACGGCGCTCGTGCGTGGCCTGCGGCGGATGGTTCCAGGACGCTGCGCGATGAACCGCTTCGCGCAACAGCCGGCTCGTCCTGAGCGTCGCCGGGTGGTCGCGAAGTCCGGCGCAGGCCCCTTCCCCGACATAGACGCTCCATCCAGCAAAGGTGCCGTGAGAGCGCATGGCATGTTCGGTGCGCGGCGGCATCCAGATTGCGTGCGTCGCCGGCACGACCCACGCACCGGTCAACGTGCGGATCGAAAGCAACCCGGAAAGACTGCCGATCAACTGTCCCGTGGCATGCTGGTGGATGGCCGTGTCACGCACCGTCGTCTCGCGCCGCTCAACGGCAAAGAGATCGTCATCGCCGATGTTATCGGCGCGATTGGGCTCAATCAGAGGTGTCGACATGACCGTTTTGCGCTATCGATTGGCAGAAACCGGGCGGTTTCGCCATTCAATGCGGTTTACTTTGTGTCGCGTCAACCAGCACAAACACATTGAGCAGATCATGATGACCGACAAACAAGCGCCCCAGCGCCCCGAAGACGTCCTGCCCGACGGCATCGACCGGATCAAGATCGACGGCGTCGCCATACGAAAGGGAACGGTAGCCGCCTTCGTACGCAACGCCATTGAGTGGCGTAATCCTGCGACGGACGGCGCACATAGGCAGACGCTCGAGCGCGAGATGACCGAAGCGATGCCGGCCCTTCGCGCGCTCGGCCTGTTCGAGGTCTTCGACTTGCGCGATCAGCACCTTAATACCGCTCTCGACGGATGCAAAGAATGATTGGAACGGAACGCCGCATCAAACGCCACGGGATCGGTTCGACCCCGTGGCAAGGCGGAAGATCCATCCCTCCAGCGAAGTTGGTTCCTCAATGAGTTTCCTTCGTCGCTCGCAGGCATGCGGGCGCCCTGATCGATGTCGACGGTCACGGCTCCAGCTCCGTAATGTTGAACGGTCCGCCATTGTCCGCGGCATGCGCGACAGCTTCGTTCCCGTGTTTGCCCACCGAACGGCTCTTCGAGGCTTTCTCGCAGCGATACGAACGAGGTTCGACCATCGTCACCTCGAACCTGCCCTTTGACGAATGGACAGGCGTCTTCGGAAACGAACGGCTCACCGGCGCGCTGCTTGAACGTTCACGATCCGCGCCGACGAGGGGTTCGTAGCGTTGTTCGCTCCCGCTCTCGTTGCCGGCATCGTCAGTGCAGCACCCGGCGTTCGCCTTCGCTTCGCTCCCAAGCCGGACAAGGAAGCCACGCCGCTGAGGGACGGCGCCGTCGATCTGGATGTCGGAACGGTCGGGGCGTCCGCGCCGGAGGTCCGCCGCCAGCTGGTCTTTCGCGAGGGCTTCGTCGGTGCTGTTCGCCTGCACCACCCTCGTCTGAAGGGTTCGATCACGCCGCAGCGCTACGCTGGCTGCGGTCACGTCGTCGCGTCGCGCCGGGGCGCTTAAAAAAAGGCCCGTCGACGACGCGCTCGATGAGCTTGGCCTCCGGCGAGAGGTTGTCGCCATCGTGCCGCGCTTCCTCGATGCGCTGAACATCGCACGTGCATCGGACCTGGTCGCGCTCATACCGCGCTCCTGCCTGTGCGCCGCAAGAGTGGAGGCGCAGGGGCTGCAAAGGTTCGATTTGCCTGTGCCGACGCCGGAACTGGCCATCAGTGCCATGTCGCACGAGCGCCTCGATGCCGATCCGGGCCATCGTTGGCTTCGGCAAAAGCTCATGACGATCTGCCGAGCGGAGACCTAGGTTCTGGACCCATAAAGGAGCTACCCGAGACGCACGTTTTCTGATTCGGATTCCGTGAAGGAGTTTGCGATGATGGAAGACGCATTCTGGCTGACCGAAGAACAGTTCGCCGAGCTTGCTCCCCTCTTGCCGAACGATACGCGCGGCGTTGCCCGGGTCGACGACAGACGCGTGATCAGCGGCATCGTCCATGTCCTGAAGAGCGGCTGCCGCTGGAAGGACGCGCCGGCCTGCTACGGTCCGCGCAAGACGCTCTACAACCGCTTCGTGCGCTGGGCGGCGAAAGGCGTGTGGGACGATGTCTTCCTGCGGCTTGCCGAAAGCGGCGGTCCGCCGGCGGCTTTGATGATCGACGCGACGATCGTCAAGGCGCATCTCTCGGCCGCGGGCGGAAAAGGGGGGCGCACCGTCAGGCCATCGGCCGCTCGCGTTGCGGACGGAGCACCAAGATCCACCTTGCCGTCGACGAAAAAGGCCGGCCGCGCCGGCTGATCGTCAAGCCGGGCCATCAGGGCGACGCGCCGGTCGCAGGCGATCTCGTGAGCGGGTTCACGCCGGTGCTCTGCCTGGCCGACACGGCGTATGACAGCAACGCTTTTCGCGCCACCCTGATCGCCAACGGCACGAAGCCGGTGATCCCGAACAACCCAACCCGAAAGCACCATCACCCGTTCGATCGCCCCGCGTACCGCCTGCGCAACGTCGTCGAACGTACGATCTGCCGCCTCAAGGACTGGCGACGCATCGCCACGCGCTACGACAAACTCGCGCGCAACTTCCATGCAGCCGTTATCATCGCCAGCATCGTCAGTTACTGGTTATGAGTCTTGAGCCTAGGGCGTAACGCCAATCCCCAAACCAGGATCGTTTGCGGGAAAGCTCGCTTCGATGGGGAACGGCAGCTTACGGCCGACCTAGCCCAGAAGCGGACCGAAAGCTTACCACCCCAACATCTTCGTTCCGGTCTCGGTCGCGATGAGCCGAAAGAACACTATCGGCTTTCAGGACCAGAAGGTGGGAAGTTGTTTCGGCTTCCGACGCGTTTCGGAAGCTTCTTGGAGATCGGCGGTGCGTTCGACCGAAGACCGTCACGACTGCGTCCACGATCGAACCTCGCTGCTCGATCGTTCCTGCGCCATTTCAGGTCCGCCTCATTCCCGGATCACCTCCATCGCCGCGGTCCCGATCGTCTTGAGCGCGTCGTTGCGCGTCTCGAAACCGGCATCCGTGTCGGAGATGAAGATCGTAACGATCCAGGGCGCACGCCCCTTCGGGACGACAACCGCGAAGATGTTGCGGTTATGGTCGCCGCTGCCGGACTTGTCGTAGATCCGCCAGTCCTTCGGCGCGTCGGCGCGCAGGAGATCGCCTGTAACGCCGCCATGGCTCATCCATTCGGCCAGTTGATCGCGCGAGGCCGGCGACAAGGCGTTGCCGAGAAGCAGCTTGCGCAAGGTTTGGGCCATAGCCGACGGAGTTGTCGTGTCGCGCGGATCGCCGGGTTCGAAAGTGTTCAGTTCGGGCTCGTGGCGATCCGACCGACTGACCCCATCACCGATGCTGCGGAAAAAGCGCGTGACAGCCTGCGGCCCGCCGAGGCGATCAGTCAGGATGTTCGCCGCTGTGTTGTCGCTCAGGTCGAGAGCGGCGAGACAGAGGTTTGCGATCGTCATGCGACCGCCGACATGCGTTTTCGTGACCGGTGCGTAGGACAGAAGATCGGCCTTCCGAACCGGCAGGGTGTCGGAAAGGGGGAGCTTGCCAGCGTCTCGCCGGGCGAGAACGGCGCCGCAGATCGCCACCTTCACCGTGCTGTTCATCAGGAAGCGTTCGTCGCTCCGGTTCGACCAGGCAAGGTCCGAGCCGGTGTCGGACAGGGTGACGCCGACGCGCGCGCCAAGCTGTCGTTCGACCTGCGCAACCGCGTCGGAAAGAGCGTCGAACCGAGTCTTCGCCGACGCTCCGGACACGATCGAGCAGGTGACTATCAAAACAGGCGCGAGGCGGGACAGGACGAAACAGGCAGGTCGCATGGAACATTCCTCGAAATTTTCGGAAGGACGGAACCGCCGGGGCGCCATCAAGTGAATTCACGTCGCCTCTGTTATTTCGCTCGTTCTCGGTCAAACGACAAGTTGTGAATATGCGGCGTCGCGAGACCCCACCGTAGTTTAAAAAACAATGGTTTTATTGCGCCGATCAGCGTTGGTACCTCACGCCGATCACCACTAAGCATCCTGTCGCTGATCCGGCGCTCGGTACCAGGTCAACGCCGGCTTTTTTCGCAAACTCGTTTTCGCCGTAGGCGTATCACCTGCCGGGTCAACGTTCATTGCAAATCAAAAGAGATACAAATTCCGTCTCCAAATTGGTTGACTCTCCATAACCTCTACGACTAAGTGGTCTTACCACTCATGACCACCGAGCCGACATGCTAGCCGAAGCCGACGATCTTACTGGTGCCGATCGTGTTTTCGCTTTCTTCCGTCAGCGTCTGCTCGATGGAACGATCAAGCCCGGCGACAAGCTGCTCAGTGAACGCGAACTCGCCCTGCAACTCGGCGTATCTCGTCCCGTGCTTCGCGAAGCCTTGCGCTCGTTGGCGATGCTTGGGTTTCTCGACATCCGCCACGGCCGCGGCGCCTTCGTCCGGCTGGCGGATGTCTCCGTTCTTTCGGATTTCTTCACGTTCTGCCTGGCTCAACAACCCGATATTCTCGATGACGTCATGCAGGCGCGCGTGGCGATCGAATGTCAGGCGATCCGGCTCGCCTGCGAACGAGCGACGGACAGCGACCTGAAACGCATCGGATCGACGCTTGCGCGTCTCATGGAGACACTTGCAGAGCCGAAGCTTGGCGCAGACGCCGATTTCGCTTTCCACGAGGCGATCGTCCTGGCCGGCCACAGCCAATCCCTTCTCACGCTCTATCGCGCGATCGAGAACTTGCTCAAGCGCAGTCATATCCAGCGGCGTGAGCTTACCGTCTCGATACCGGGCATCACGGACTATCTCGTCGAGGCGCACCGGGAGGTTTTTCTTCTGATCGTGGCGCGAAAGGCCGACGAGGCCGAAACCAAATTACGCGAGCACTTCGCGATCGGCGACGAATTCCGCCGAAAGAGCCTGATCGCCGCCTGGGCGAAGACGGGAGCAGAGTAGGAACACCGTTCAGTACTAGGGAGAGGAAAACTCATGTTTCGTAGAATGACGAGTGCCATTATGGGCGCGGCGATCGCGTTCGGGTTGACGAGCGCCGCCCACGCGGTCGAATTGCGCTACGCGCATGTCGGGACGGAAGGCGATATCCAGACGATCTTCGCCGAAGAAGCGGCGAAGAAGATCGACGAAGCCACGAATGGCGACGTGACCGTGAAGGTCTACCCGGCGAGCCAGCTCGGCAGCGTCGCCGAAATGGTCGACGGCGTCCGCATGGGGTCCATCTCCATGGGCCACCACGATTTCGCTTCGCTGGCGCGCATCGTTCCAGAAGTCGCCGTCTTCAACGCACCATTCCTTTTCAAGAACGCCGAGCAGGCGCTCGCCGCGACAGATCCAGCGACTTCGCCGGTTCTTAAGGAGATCAACGAGAAACTGGTCGAGAAAGGCGGTGTTCGTATCATCGGGCGCATTTATCGTGGCGCACGCGAGATTTCTGCCAATTTCCCCGTCAAGTCGCCTGCGGACCTCAAGGGCAAGGCCTTCCGCGCGGTGCCGCTCGATCTATGGGTCTCGATGGTCAAGGGCTTCGGAGCAGTTCCGACGCCCGTCGAGGTTTCCGAACTTCCGACAGCGCTCATGACCGGTCTCGTCGTGGGTCAGGAAAATCCCCTGACCATGATCTACGCGAACAAGCTCTACGAGGTTCAAAAGAGCGTTTCGATGACGGACCATATGCAGTCCATCCTTGCCGTCTTCATCAACGAGGACGTCTGGCAGGGACTGACGGAAGATCAGCGTAAGACGATCTCGAAGGTTCTCGACGACGAGGCGCACATATCGCTGAAGATGGCGCAGGACTCGAAAGCCGACCTGATTTCGAAGCTCAAGGAAAAGGGCATGACCATCGTCACCGAAGACAACGGTCTCGATCTCGATGCCTTCAAGAAAAGCGTTCTCGACCAGATCAAGTCCGATTTTCCGGACTACGCACCGTATTACGATCGTATTGCGAACATGAACTGACACGGAATTCGGATGGGGACTCACATCGCTCCCCATCCGTCTGCCGCGGAGATTTTCGATGCGATTGCCCAAGACCATCCTCACGGCCGCCTGCTGCGCGACGTTGGCTCTGCTCGTCGTCGTGCCCTTCGTGCAGATCGTCCTGCGCTACGTCTTTTCAGCTCCGATCGTTGGCGCCGAAGAATTCACGCGCTTTCTGCTAATCGTGCTGGTGTTTGCGACCTATCCGCTCGTTGCGGCAGAACACGAAAACATCGTCATGACCGAGTTCCGCGACGCCATGCCGAGAGCCTTGCGGAAGATGCTCGCGGTCTTGGTCGTCGTAGCATCGACCGCCACGGCGATCTTCATCGCAGCCGTGACTTGGTCCACCATATTCAAGAACCTGAACAACGCGACCCCGACCTTGAAGATCCCGTTCTGGATCTTTCTCGGCTCTACGTTCTTCGGCTTCGCCGCTACAGGTCTTGTCCATCTTCTTTCTCTGCGCAATCCGCCGCAGGAAGAGACAACGGTTCTCTGAGAGGCGAAGCATGGGCTTGATCGTCATTTGCGCCTTCCTGGCGCTGTTCATCCTCGGCTTCCCGGTCGTCTACGCCATCCTCATCCCTTCGATCGGCTACGTCATGATCGAGGGATTGCCCCTTGGTTTGCTCGCACAACGCATAACCTACGCGCTGGACTCGTTTCCTCTGGTCGCCGTTCCGCTCTTTATTTTCGTCGGCAACCTCATGAACTCGTCAGGCATCACCGACAAGATCTTCCGTTTTGCCGATACGCTGGTCGGCCGCGTCCCGGGCGGACTCGCACAGGTGAACATTTTTTCCAGCCTCATCTTCTCCGGCATGTCCGGCGCGGCACTGGCGGATGTCGGCGGGCTCGGACGCATCGAAATCGAGGCGATGCGCAAGAAAGGATTCAGCCTACCGTTCGCGGCTGCGGTCACGGGCGCATCCGCGGTCGTCGGCCCGATCTTCCCGCCGTCGATCCCGCTCATCGTCTACGGGTCGATCACCAGCGTCTCTATCGTTCAGCTTCTGATTGCTGGCATCGTGCCGGCCATCATCTGCGTCCTGCTTCTCATGATCACGGCGGCGGTCCTTGCGCTGCGCCACGACATGCCGCGTTCGCCAAGATGGCCTCGCCTGAACGAGATCTGGCGTGATCTGCTCCCGGCCCTGCCTGCGCTGATCGCGCCGATCCTGATGATCAGCGGGATGCTCGCGGGTATCTTCACGCCGACCGAAGCAGCCGCCGTGACCGCCGTCTATGTCCTCCTGATCAGCAGCCTCTTCTATCGCGAGCTCACATGGCAGCATCTGAGCTACGCATTGAAGACCACCGCGCTCAGCACGAGCGCAATCCTCATCATCGTCGCCGCAGCCGCGCTTTTCGGCTGGATCCTTTCCGTTGAGCAGGTTCCCCAGGACTTCTCACGCTGGATCCTGGGCGTCAGCAAGAACCCGATCGTCCTGTTACTGATCGCCAATTTGATTTTCTTCGTGGCGGGCATGTTCCTCGACTCGACGACGGCGACCCTGCTCGTCGTTCCGGTCATCGCCCCTCCCCTCGTGTTGGCCGGCATCGATCCGGTGCATCTGGGCATCCTCGTCATCTTCAACTTGATGATCGGCCTACTGACACCACCGATGGGCCTTTCGCTCTTCCTGCTCTGCAACATCGCGAAAGTTTCACTTCGACAGTTGCTCCGCGCCCTGGCGCCCTTCTATATCCCGCTGCTTGCCACGCTCGCCATCATCACGTTCGCGGACAGCGTCGTGCTCTGGCTACCCAGTATGCTTCGTTGAGCTTCCCATCGATTTGCAAGGGACTTCAAATATGCGCATCGTCATCGGATCCGACCACGCCGGCTTTCCTCTCAAGGCAGCGATCTGCGAGCACGTCGCGGCGCTCGGCCACGAAGTCGAGGACGTCGGTTCCCATACGCCCGATCCCGTCGACTTTCCCGACATCGCAAAGGCGGTTACCGAGGCAGTCGTGTCGGGCGAGGCCGACCGTGGCTTGATGGTATGCGGAACCGGGGTCGGTGCCGCGATCGCCGCCAACAAGGTCAGGGGCATCCGCGCGGCGGTCTGTCACGATATCCATTCCGCGCATCAATCGGTCGAGCACGACAACGTCAACGTCATGTGCCTCGGCGCGCAGATCGTCGGCTCTTGGCTCGCCAAGGATCTGGTCGAGAGCTACCTGAACGCCGAATTTGCTACTGACGAGGAATTCCGTCGCCGCGTCGACAAACTCACCAAAATGGATGAAGAGCGTTAGCCGACTGGCAATGTCGGCTTTCAGTAACAGCAAATTAGCCTCTGAACGACCGGACGCAGGGCGCGTTGCCGATCGTCCGCTTTGACCGGTTCGAACGGCAGCTTCCGTTGGGACCGGGCGTTCAGCGCGGACTGGTGAACGACTGACATTGGGTCGATTCGCAACTTCGCTAGCGCGAGAAAGGCGGCGATCACGCGCCGCCTCCTCTCCGAAAATCGAACAGCGGGATGCCGAGCTTGCGGGCCTTGTCGGCGAGGTTGTCGGAGATGCCGGAGCCCGGAAATACCACGACTCCGATCGGCAGGACGTCGAGCAGCGCATCGTTGCGCTTGAACGGTGCCGCCTTGGCGTGGCGGGTCCAGTCGGGCTTGAACGCGATCTGCGCGACCTTGCGCGCATCGGCCCAGCAGGCGGCGATCTTCTCGGCGCCTTTCGGCGATCCGCCGTGGAGCAGCACCATGTCGGGATGCTTGGCATAGACGCGGTCGAGCGCGGCCCAGATCGCTGGATGATCGGTGCAGTCGATCCCGCCGGTGAAGCCGATCTTCGGTCCGGCGGGAAGCATCACCTCGGTCTCGGCGCGCTTGCGGGCAGCGATGAAGTCGCGGCTGTCGATCATCGCTGCGGTGAGCGCCTTGCGGTTGACCATCGACCCGGAACGCGGTCGCCAGGGTGAACCGGTGCGGGTCTCGTAATGATCGGCGGCTAGGTCGCGCATCGCTTCGAAGGCGTTGCGGCGTTCGATCAGGGTCAGGCCCTCGGCGAGCAGCCGTTCGAGTTCGACCGATTTGACCTCGGAGCCGTCCTGCTCGCGCTGCATGCGCTTCTGCGCCTGCTCATTGGTGTCGAGTTCGCGCTCGATCCGGTCGGCCGCGCGGTGGAAAATGGAAACGGTCGACCAGAGGAGATCGTCGAGATCGGGTTCGAGGCGGGTGTCCTCGAACATCGCACCCAGCGCGTCGAAGATGTCGGCGATCGCGCCGGTGACGATGTGCGCTTCGGGCAGCGGTCGCGGGTCCGGTTCGTCCTGGAACGGGCGGTGGCCGTATAGCTGGAGTTCGTCGAGAAGCGTCGCGGTCGGCGATGCGTGATGCTCGGGTTCGCGGGTGTCGTTCGTCATGGTGGTAGGCCCTTTCGGATCGGCCGCGCCCATCGCGGCCTTCGCAAGGCGACGAAGAGCGCAGGCGGCCCGGCCCTGCACCGCCGGGATGACAATCCCGGACGGCCGCAGCGGCAGCGAAGGACGGCGCAGGCGCGCCATTTTGGCTCGCGATGCAAAGGGCGCTCGCGTCCGGCGGAAAATGGTGTGCCGCAGTCGTTGCCGGGCCGGGCCGCTTGCGGTCCGATCGCCCTCTCGAGAAGGCCGTGGGCGCGCCCCGCATCGCCAAGGCGTACCGATCAGGCGATCATCCGCTTGCCGGAATTCGCTGTCCGCGCTTCCCTTGCCGGCGTCCAGAACCGTGCGACGTCTTCCGGTACCAGCTGTGGCCGGATCCAGTCCGCCAGCGCGCCGACGCCGAACGCGCGCAGATCGTCGTTGAAGTCGTCAAGTTCGGGGATAAGCTGCACCGCCTCGATCCCCGCCTCGACCGCTCGTTCGATCAGGGTTCGCGCCGCGCCGATGCCTGCCGCATCATCATCCCGTGCGATATAGAGCCGACGCAGACCGGCGGGGAAGTCGATGGCGGTAAGATGGTTGGCGGAAAGCGCTGCCGCCATCGGCATGGTCGGCAGGACCTGTCTTAGGGACAGCAGTGTCTCGATGCCTTCGCCGGCGACCATGACGTCATTTACGGGCCCGAACCGGACGGCGTTGCCGAGAAGGTCCCCCATCGCACGCCTCGGCGTCGACACCGGCGCCTTGTCCCCACCGCCGAGCGCGAGCCACGTGCGCTGTACGCCGGTGAGATGACCGCCGGGTCCGGTGACGGCGGCGATCATCGCGGGCCAGGCGTCGCGAACCCGGGCGCGCTGATCGGCTTTGTCGCCGCGATACCAGCAACGCGGATGGAAGCGCAGCGAACGGCACTGGCGCAGGTCCGTTATCCCCCGTTCGTGCAGATAAGTCTCCGCGAGCGTGCCTGCGATCGGCTGCGCCATCGCGAACAGGCGGCGCGCCGCCTCGGGCGATCCGCTTGGTGCCGGTGGCGGCTTGCGCCGGGGTTCACGTGTTTCCGGCTCGGGCAAGGCGAGGAACCGCCGAGCCTCGTCGAGCGTGTCGGCGAAACCGGCAGTCCGCCGGTTGGCGGCGATGAGATCGAGAAGGTCGCCATGCTCGCCGGTGGCGGCATCGGTCCATTTGCCGGCGGGCTTGTCGGCGCTGTCGGACCAGAGCCGGACATAGAGGCTTCGGCCGGGCGTGTTATCGACGTCGCCCACTAGCCAGTAGCGCCCATGACGACGCCCGTTCGATAGATAGTGCCGGCAGACCGCCTCGGCCCGGTCGGCCAGACGACGCGCCAGATCGGCGGCTAGTGATTCCATGACGGCAAACTCCTTACGCAAGAAAAAGGGCCCGCCGTTGCCGGCGAGCCCAGGGCAGCATGTGGTCGGTCACGGATCGACCGCGTTCGGGGGAGCCTTCGTCGCGGTCGACGCATCGTCGGATATCGGCACGGTCGTGACCATGACCGTTGTGCAGCCCGCAGCCGCCGATTGTGCGATGACGCTGCTGCGGTAGCCGATTACAGAAATTGAGGGCGGCTAACCCTATCAACGAGGTCTATATCGTTACAGTCAATGCAAGGGCCGGAACCGCGTGGGAAGGTGACTGACCGGTTGCGGATTGATGAAGTGCAAAGCGAATGGCACTCCGCGTGGAACGTGTCTCCGAGCACATGGCGCTAACCTGATTCAAATCGCATCACGTCAAACGCGCGGCGAAGTTCCGCGCCGGGGTGTGATTGCCGGTCGCCCTCCAGCCAGCGCTCGTTGACGATCCGCCAGGCGCCGATCACCGTTGCCGCGATGATCCGCGCTTCCAGCGTTTTGCCTGCGCCCAAGTGAGGGCTGATCATCGCGGCGGCCGCGGACTCTATCGCTGCGTATTTTTCAAGATTTCGAGCCCGCAAGTTCGGGTTCTCGACCAGCAGATTGGAAAGATCGAGCGCACGCTGGCGCGGCATCTCATCGACGAAGGAAAGCACGGCATGCGCCAGTGCGCGGTCTGGCCGCTCCATTTCCAGCGTTTCAGCCAATCGAACCATAAGATCATCGAGGATAGTATCCTGGTATGCGAGCGCGATGCCCTCCTTGCCGCCGAAATGCCGAAACAGCGTCCGGCGCGCAACCCCGGAAGCGGTAGCGATATCGGCCATCGTGGTGGGTTCGAAGCCTTGTTGCGCGAACAAATCATAGGCGGCTTCAAGCACCTTGGTTCGCATACGCCCATGCCGCTGGCTGATCGAGTTCATTGGTCCAGCACCTGCCATTGCTCTCGCCTACGGGCGTCGTCGGTGACGGGCAAGTAAGCTTCCGGACCGGCATATTAGCGAAATTCTGGGACTGATCCCAAACTCCGGTTGCAAAATATGGCACTGAGTGCCAGTTCTGATGAGGCATTGAAGAAGGAGATGTGGAATGGCGCGTCTGGCGGGCAAAGTTGCTGTAATCACCGGTGGCAGCAGTGGGATCGGCGCGGCATCTGCGCGGCTGTTCTACAAAGAGGGTGCCCGCGTCGCGGTGTTCGCCCGCGGCGAAGCGGAGCTGCAGCGGGTTGTCGCAGATTTCGGAGAGAACGGACTGGCCATTGCAGGCGACGTATCACGGATGGCCGATCTCGACCGGTTGTTCAACGCCGTGCATGATCGGTTCGGTCGGATAGATGTGCTGTTCGCAAATGCCGGGATGAACAATCCGGTCGATACCGTCGTCGACATGAGCGAAGAAGGATACGACCGAACCTTCGCCGTTAATGCGAAAGGCGTCTATTTTACCGTTCAGAAGGCTGTGCCCCATCTGAAAGACCCGGCCTCTATCATTCTGACCTCATCGGTCGGCCATACAAAAGGTTGGCCCGGCAACACCGTCTATGCTGCGACCAAGGCCGCAATCCGCGCGTTTGCGCGCGGCATGTCGGGCGAGTTGGTCGATCGGGGGGTGCGCGTGAACGTCCTGAGCCCTGGCCCAACCGAAACCGACGTCTTCTCGCCGGATGACATTCCGCAGGAAAAGCTCGGCGAGATGAAGCAGGGCGTCATCGCGTCGCTCCCGGTTGGACGTATCGCCGAACCGGACGAGATTGCCCGCGCTGCCTTGTTCCTTGCATCGGATGATTCATCCTTCATGCTGGGCAGCGAACTTGCAGTGGATGGTGGTCTGACCCAGCTTTGAAGAGCTAATCGGGGCGGCGCTCTGTGAGCGGCTGCTTTCGAGACCTACTAGTGACGGCGGGAACGACCGATATGGGACGCTTAAGCCGACGGACAGCTCGAGGCGGGGCAGCAGAAACCGCCCCGCAGGTTCGAACGTCACTCCGCGGCGATTGCGTGTTCATCGTCGGGATTGGCTTCAAGGCCATTCTCGGTCCCGATTGCTTCGGACGCCTCGCCGCCGTCGTCAAGGATGATGCCGGTACCGCGACCTGCTGTTCGTAGAACTTCAGGCAGCCAGCCGGAGCCGGCGAGCAGCTCCTGCGCCTTCTCCGCCATCTCGCCCTTCTTCAGATGCGCGATCCGTTCGGCCGCCTCGTCGCCCTTCGCCTCACGGACCGTGGCGAGGATGCGCGCCTTGGTCACCCGGCCGAGCCAGGTGTCGACGGTCGGCTCCCAACCGGCGGCTACCATGTCGAGATCGAGCGTCTCGGCGAGCCGGTCGGCATGGGCGAGCGCGCGCGGGCGGCGGTAATAGGCCTCGTGGATCGCGTTCACCGACTGCGCGACGCAGTGTGCGAAGAGCGCCTGCCGGCTATCGAGATCGAGCCGCCGCAACGCATCCCAGAGATCCTCCGGCTGCTTCGGCAGGTCAGATGCCCACTCCTGATGACGATTATCGACCTCCGAAGCGAGCACGCTGTCAGCGAGACCCGGCGCCTGCGCGCCGAAGCCGACGGACTTGATGTCGAGGTCGAGGCACGTGTCCTGCGCATAGTGATAGAACAGCTTCAGGCAGAGCGCGTGAAGCGCCGCGAGGAACGCGATCTCGGGATCGTCGCCGAGCGCCTGGCGGAGCGCTAGCGTCCGATGCGCGGTGAGCTCGGTCATCAGCCGCTCGGCGATCGGGGTCAGCCCATCGTCCTCGTCCGGCTCGGCCGGTTCGACGTCGCCGGCATCGACAGGACCGTTGCCGAGCGCCGCCACGCTTTCGCCGGCGTCGGCGTCACCCTCGCTCGCCACCTCGGGCTCGATCGGTGCCTCGTCCTCGGGTCGGACATAGCCGCGCTCGATCCGCAGATGCCCCGCGCCGTCGATGCTGACGAAGGCACCGGCCCGCGCCATCTCGTCGGCCTCATAGACCATCGGCCGCTCGTCGAACCCGGCGAGCGCGGTCTCGATCTCTCCGAGCCGCTCGTCCACCGCGTCGGGCAACTCGTTCGCCTCGGCATATTGCTGCTCTAACTCGTCGAGTTCGGACTGAAGCGCATCGCGCGCCGCCTGTTCCTCGTCGGTCAGCGGCACGGTGTCGCCGCGCAGCCGACGAAGCCCGTAAGTATGGCCGTAGGGAAAGTCAGGGGCGACATCGATCCATTTCCAGCCTTCGGCGCGGATCGGTTCGGCATCCTCACACAGCTTCTCGGCAACGAGCATGTCGAGCAGTCCGGTATCCTGCAGCCAGCCACCGTCGTCGGTCTGGAACAGATCGCGCAAGATCGTACCGCCGGCCTCGACATAGGCGGCGAGCTCGACGAACTGGGCACGCTTGTCGCAGGCACGAACCGCGCCCTCGGTCAGCATGCGCCGGATGGCGTAGGGTTCCTTCGAGTAGGATTGCGCGAGCTGTTCGAACACCTGCTCCTGCCGTTCATGATCGCCGTTGACGGTGAACGCCATTAGCTGGTCGAGCGTCATGCCGTCGTCGGCATAGACGTCGAGCAGCTTCGGCGAGACCGAGGCGAGCTTCAGCCGCTGCTTGACAACCGCGACCGAGACGAAGAACGCCGCGGCGATCTTTTCCTCGGACTGGCCTTTCTCGCGCAGCGCGAGAAAGGCGCGGAACTGGTCGAGCGGATGCAGCGGGGCACGCTGGACGTTCTCGGCGAGACTGTCCTCCTCGGGCGTGCCGTCCTCGCGGACGATGCACGGCACCGGCGCGGTCTTGTTCAGACGCTTCTGTCGGACGAGCAGTTCGAGCGCCCGGAAGCGGCGGCCGCCGGCGGGGATTTCGAACATGCCGGTCTCGGTGCCGTCGGCGTCGACGACGTGCCGGACGGTGATGCTGGTCAGCAGCGTGCGCCGGGCGATGTCCTCGGCGAGTTCCTCGATCGAGACGCCCGCCTTCACGCGCCGGACGTTGGCCTGGCTGAGCACGAGCTTGTTGAACGGGATGTCCCGCGAAGAGCTGAGGACGATCTTCTCAGACTTGGTCATGGTCTTTCTCCATGACGGATCGGCCGAAAGCCTCTCTCTCGACCTCCAATCCGTCACGAAGAAAGGCGCAGCCCTCTTCCTCTACGAGGCGAAGGGCTGCGCGAGCGGCAAGAAGCGCGCCGCCAACCCGGCGACGCGCTCGGCTGATGTCAGTGGACGGTGGCGAGAAGCTTCGCCGCCTTGCCTTCGAGATCGAGGCGGGCGTCCTGATGCGGCTTGCTCCGCGCGAGCGCGGTGATGCCCTGGACGAAGTCGAAGATCGACTCGGGCGGACGGCCTTCTTCTTCAAGCACGGTGGCGACGATGCGGTCGGTATCGGCGCGCGAGAAGCCGCGTTTGCGCAGGAAGGATTGCCGGTCGTCGTCCTTGCGCGCGACGACGGCCTCCCGGGCCGCCTTGATCCCCGCCATAAACGGCGCCGGCGACGAGGTCGCGAAGCGTTCGAGCGCGGGGGCCGCCTGATGGGCGAAGCGGTGCGCGGCGAACTTCGAATGGCGGATCGCGATTTCCTCGAAGCCTTCCGCGCCCCAGATATTGCGGTTCATGCATACGGCACGCAGGTAGAAGCTCGCCATGCCGAGCGTCTTCGACCCGACCTCCGAGTTCCAGCAGTAGAAGCCCCGGAAATAAAGATCGGGATCGCCGTTCGGCAGCTTGCCGGCCTCGATCGGATGCGTGTCGTCGACCAGGAACAGGAAGACGTCCCGGTCACTGGCGTAGAGCGTCGTATTATTCTTGGTCACCTCGACGAACGGATTGTGGGTCATGGTCGACCAGTCGAGCAGGCCAGGCACCTTCCAGCGCGTGTCGCCGGTGCCGCTGCCGGCGATCTTCATCACCGCCGCCACCAGCTCGTGATCCCAGATCCGACCGTAATCAGGACCGGTGACGGCGCGCAGTTCGACGCGCCCGTCGTCCGACTCCAAGGTCTTGATGAGTTCGGCGCGGTGCGACAGCAGCCCGTGCTGCATGTTGATGCCGGCGAGTGGCGCGGGAAGCTGGCGCAGATAGCCAGCCGGCGCGCCGACCAGGCCGCACATCTGGCCGAACGACCAATGCGTCGGCGCGATCGGCTCGTCGCGGCCCGGCACGTGCAAGGTCAGGCGCTCGGCATCGTCGCGGCTGGCTTCCACCCGCAACGCCTTCGTCTCGACCGTCCGCGCCGTTGCGCGCTCGGCGCGGACGCGCACAGCGGCGTAGAGGTCTTCCAACGACAGGTAGCGCTCGTCGTCGGGACGCGAGAACCATTCGGATGAGACGCGGCCGATCCGCTCGCCGCGCGAGATGTCGACTTTGTAGCCGGCCGAGACTGGCGGTTCGCTGGAAGGATGGGACTGCGTTCCGGGCGCAGCGGCAAGAATATCGATCTCGGTCATGGCGAAAATCTCCGCGACGGGCGGCCGGGAGCCTCTCTCTCGACCTCCAACCCGTCACGGCGACAGCCGCAACACTCTTACTCTAACCGCTCGATGCGAATCTCCTGGCCAAAAACTGCACGCTTGGATCGCCGAAGCCGCGACACAGCGCGGCGAAACACGCCGTATCGGTGGACACCATGTGGACACCAACGGGATCAGGACTGGATCGAGCCGCCTAACGCGATCGTTCAAATATCTGAGTTTATTTAGGAAAACTGGAGCGGGCGATGGGATTCGAACCCACGACCCCAACCTTGGCAAGGTTGTGCTCTACCCCTGAGCTACGCCCGCTCTGGGTTCCGCGTATGCATGAAGACGACCGATGCGTCCTGTGCGGAACGAAGCGTCTTATGGCGCATGGATTTCGGCTTTGCAACCGGGAAATGGGGCGAACGGATGGAATTTTTTACCTCGCATGCGGTTGTCGAGCGGCAGCCGGTAGCATCGAGAGGGTCTCGTCCGTTCGCGCGCCTCCGCTGGGTCTGCGCGATCATGATGAAGGGGTCGTGTTCTTCGGCGACGGGTAATCGGTCGGCCTCGGAGGGGATCGGGCCGGCGATGCGTCGGCGGGCTTGAAACTTTCGTACCGAAGGACGATTTCGCTGCCATGGCGGCATCGCGATGCCGCGAACGTGATGAAACCTGGCGATGCCGAACGAAGCGGAGGGCCTTTGACGATGAACCAGGGCGACAATCCCTATGCAAGCGCCGGTGCCGGCCAGTCGGGACAAATGAATGTCAGCGCCCGGCTCGACACTGCGGCCCGACAGTCCGCACAGCCCCCCTCGCGCCAGCCCGCCGGCGGTGACGGCCTGATCGGCGGAACACAGACTCAGGGTGGCGGCGATCTCGTCAAGGAGACGACGACCGCGAACTTTACCGCCGACGTCATTCAGGAATCGCGCAACCAGCCGGTTCTCGTCGATTTCTGGGCTCCCTGGTGCGGGCCGTGCAAGCAGCTGACGCCGCTCATCGAAAAAGCCGTTCGCGAGGCGGGCGGCAAGGTCAAGCTCGTCACCATGAACATCGACGACCACCCGTCGATCGCCGGGCAGATGGGCATCCAGTCCATCCCCGCCGTCATCGCCTTTTCCGACGGCCAGCCGGTCGACGGGTTCATGGGCGCGGTGCCGGAAAGCCAGATCAGGCAGTTCATCGACGGGCTCGGCGGCAAGGCGAAGGATAGCGGCCAGGACCAGATCGAGGCCCTGCTCGAACAGTCGCGCCAGGCGCTTGCCGAAAACGACATCAACGTCGCGGCCCAGGGCTTTTCCTCGGTGCTGCAGGCGGACCCGCAGAACACGAAGGCGCTCGCCGGCCTCGCCTCGTGCTTCTTCGAGGCCGGACAGCCGGACAAGGTCGAGGAGCTTCTCGCCGAGCTTACCGACGAACAGCGCGCCGATCCGGACGTCGCGAGCCTGATCCGGCGGATGGAGCAGGCCGAAGAGGTGAAGAAGCTCGGCGATCCGGCCGCGCTCGAAGCGCGCCTCGCCCAGGATCCCGACGACCATGCCGCGCGGCGCGACCTTGCGAAGATCTGCAACGCGCGTGGCGATCGCGAAGCGGCGGCCGACCATCTGCTGACCATCATGCGCAAGGATCGCGCGTGGGAAGACGACGGCGGGCGGCGCGAGCTGCTGGCGCTCTTCGAGGCCTGGGGCCCGAGCGATCCCGCGACGCTCGCCGCACGGCGCAGACTTTCCTCGGTCCTCTTTTCGTGACCGACAGGCGGCGGCGCTTCCCTTGAGCTTTGTCGCCGCCGCTCCACTTCCCGGTCCTTGGGGCACGGTTGAAAGCAGGGTGATGCAAGCTGGAAACGTTCATTATCGCCGCTCGGTGGATCTACCCGAGACGATTGCGATCTTTCCGCTGACCGGCGCGCTGCTCCTTCCCGGCGGTCAGCTTCCGCTCAACATCTTCGAACCGCGCTACCTGGAGATGTTCGACGACGCACTGTCGGGGGATCGGCTGATCGGTATCATCCAGCCGCGGCTCGACCATGCGGGCAAGACGGAGAAGCGTGCCGTCGACAGCCTGAGCGGCGTCGGCTGCATGGGCCGCATCACCTCCTTTTCCGAAACCGGGGACGGACGGTACATCGTCTCGCTGACCGGCGTGTGCCGGTTCCGGCTCGACGATGAGATGCGGACGCGCAAGGCATACCGTTCGGCCCATGTCACCCCGTTCCTCAACGATTTGAGCGACGATTCGGAAGCCGGGTCCGTCGACCGGCGCGGCCTGATCGAGAGCTTCAAGGCCTATCTCGAGGCCAACGAACTCGATGCCGACTGGGACAGCGTCGAGCGGGCGAGCGATTCCACGCTCGTCAACTGCCTGTCGATGATCTCGCCCTTCGGACCTGCGGAAAAGCAGGCGCTGCTCGAAGCGCCGGACCTGAAGAGCCGCGCGGAGACGCTGATCGCGATCACCGAATTCGCGCTGGCGAACGACGGCGACGACGTTCCGAGCACCATCCAGTAGGGCGAGATGAACCGCCGACCCGAAGCCGAACGCGGCGCGATCGATCCGTTGATGCTCGAAATGCTCGTCTGCCCGCTGACGAAGGCGCGTCTCGTCTACGACCGCAAGAACGGCGAACTCGTCTCCGAAGGTGCGCGTCTTGCCTACCCGATCCGCGAGGGCGTGCCGATCATGCTGGTTTCCGAAGCGCGCCACCTCGAAGACCGACCGGCGCCAACGCACCGCTCCGGCTACTGACGCGTCCCGGCCATCTCGCAAACAGTCTGGCTGGTAAATGCTCTAGATCGCCGCGCCGCGCAGGAGCCGCGGATCCCTCTGCTCGCCGATGCCGGCCGCTTGGCGAATGAAGAAGTCCTTCATTCGCGGCATCCGGTCGACGAGGCCGAGGCCGAGATCGCGCAGGCTGCGCAGCGGCGTCATGTCATTGGAAAAGAGCCGGTTGAGGACGTCCGTCGTCGCACCCATGCGCACCGTGTCGAAGCGTCGCCAGACCTGATAGCGCTCCAGTGTGGGAAGCGTGCCAATATCGAGACCGAGCCGGTGCGCCTCGACGACGGTTTCGGCGAGGGCGGCGGCATCCTTGAAGCCGAGATTGAGCCCCTGGCCGGCGATCGGATGGATGCCGTGCGCGGCGTCCCCGGCAAGCGCGATGCGCGGTGCGACGAAAGCGCGCGCAAGGGTAAGCCCGAGGGGAAATGCGCGCCGTCCGCCGACGAGTTCGATGCGGCCGAGCTTGTGGCCGAAGCGGCGTTCCAGCTCGGCCTCGAAGATCAGCGCGTCGTCGTTCACAAGGCGGTGTGCGTCGCGCGTGCGTTCGGTCCACACCAGCGAGGAGCGATTGCCGGTCAGCGGCAGCGTGGCAAAGGGGCCGGCGGGCATGAAATGCTCTTCCGCCCGTCCGTTGTGGGCGTATTCGTGCGAGACAGTCGCGACGATGCCGCACTGGTCGTAGGACCATTCCACGGTGCGGATGCCGGCCATGTCGCGCAGGCGCGAGCGGATGCCGTCTGCCGCGACCACGAGGCGCGCGCGTTCGCTGCCGGCTTCGCCGAGGTCGAGCGTCGCAGAAGCCTCCTCGGCGTGAAATCCCTGCGCGCGCACGCCCTGACGGATCCCGATGCCGAGTTCACCGGCCCGTTCACGAAGCGCACCGACGAGGTGCACGTTCTCGACCATGTGCGCGAAGGTTTCCCCGTCGGCGACCGCGCCGTCGAAGGTGAGAAAGACCGGGCGGACCGGATCGCCGGTGCGCGAATCGGTCACGATCATGCGGGTGATGGGCTCGGCGTTCTGGCGCAGCGAGGACCAGACGCCGAGCGTTTCGAGCATGCGGCTCGCTCCGGCGGCAATCGCCGAAGCACGCTCGTCCTTCTTCCATGCCTCTTCGGGAGCGGCGTCGACGACCGCGACGTCGAGCCCCGGTGCCGACTGTTTGAGGGCGACCGCCGTGGCGAGGCCGACATAGCCGCCGCCACAAACGACGATATCGCGCACTGGTGAAGCCATCGAAGATCCTTTCCTGCCTGCCTTGCCGGGCGCCTCTTACAGGCGCACCTGTCCTTCGGGCCCGGGTACGTTATAGGAGAGCTGTTCCGTCGCAACAGGGCATGCCGGTCATAGCCGGTCCTCGAGAAGTGCAACAGGGAGAAGCGCAATGCGTTCCGTTCCTTCATCCGGCACGCCGCACGACATGGTCGAGATCCTCGACCTCGAAATTGTGGGCGACGACCGGTTCCGCGGCTTCTGCCCGCCCACGCGCGGCACGCGCATCTTCGGTGGGCAGGTCGTCGCGCAGGCGCTCGCCGCCGCGCAGAAGACCGTGCCGGAAGCGCGTTCGGCGCATTCGCTGCACGGCTATTTCATGCTCGGCGGAGACCCCGCCGTGCCGATCGACTTCGTGGTGGAACGCATGCGCGACGGGCGTAGCTTTTCCACGCGGCGCATCGTGGCACTGCAGGCGGAACGCTGCATCTTCTCCATGGCGGCCTCGTTCCAGATCGAGGAGGAAGGCTTCGAGCATGCGGCCGTGATGCCCGACGTTCCCGAACCGGAGGCGCTGGAGAGCGGTACCGAGATCGTCGAGGCGGCCCTGAAGCGTGGCCTCGACCTTCCGGGACGCATGTGGCTCGACGAACGGCCGATGGAATTCAGGCCGGTGACGCCCGAGCATTACGTTTCGACGCGCAGGCTTCCGCCCGAACAGCATCTATGGCTGCGCATGACCGGACCGCTTCCCGCCGATGCCGGCGGCCGGGCTGCGACACTCGCCTATCTTTCCGACATGGCGCTTCTCGATACCGCGCTCTTCGCGCACGGCACCAGCGTGTTCGCCGACGATCTACAGGCGGCGAGCCTCGACCACGCCGTCTGGTTCCATCGCCCGCCGCCCCTCGAGGACTGGTTGCTCTATACGGCCGACTCGCCGACTGCCACCGGCGCGCGCGGTCTGGCGCGGGGCATGCTTTTTTCTCGGGACGGCCTGCTCGTGGCGTCCACCGCCCAGGAAGGCCTGATTCGAAAACGTGCAAATGCCTAAACGTTAGGCAGGTTTCTCCATTTCTGGCTTTTTTGTGCGCATTCGTGCCGATACCGGCGGGCCGTCCTTTGGCCGTCAAAACATTCCATAACGTCATCAAGCACTTATTGGTTCCTTCCCGACTTGGCACGCGGCTTGATTGTAGCGTGGCGAGCGTCGTCGTGTACCGGCCGGCGATGCGTGGGACATTGCGGCCGTTCGGACCGCATCAAACGAAGGATGGAACCGTATGAAACTCGTGATGGCCATCATCAAGCCGTTCAAGCTGGACGAGGTGCGCGAAGCCCTCACGGCTGTCGGCATCCAGGGACTGACCGTGACCGAAGTGAAGGGTTACGGCCGGCAGAAGGGGCATACGGAAATCTATCGCGGTGCCGAATATGCCGTGAGCTTCCTGCCGAAGCTGAAGATCGAGGTCGCCGTTCCGGACGATCTCGCGGACAAGACGGCCGAGGCGATCTCGGCGGCGGCCAAGACCGGCCAGATCGGCGACGGCAAGATCTTCGTCGTCAATGTCGAGCAGGCCGTGCGCATCCGCACCGGCGAAACCGATGCCGACGCGCTCTAGGGTCATGAGAGGAAAAGTGGAAATGAACAGCAAGTACTTCAAGACTGCAGGCCTGACGGCCGTCGCCGCACTGCTTTCCACGCTGCCTGCCTTCGCGCAGGACGCGCCCAAGCTCGACAATGGCGATACGGCCTGGATGCTCACTTCGACGGCGCTCGTGCTGATGATGACGATCCCGGGCCTTGCACTCTTCTACGGTGGCATGGTGCGCAAGAAGAACGTGCTGGCGACCGCGATGCAGAGTTTCGCGATCTGCTGCCTGATGACAGTCGTATGGATGGTCATCGGCTATTCGCTCGCCTTCAAGGACGGCGGGGCGCTGAACGCATATATCGGCGGCTTCTCCGCCTTCTTCCTTTCGGGCATCGGCGTCGACACGCTGAGCGGCACCATTCCCGAAACGGTCTTCATGACCTTCCAGATGACCTTCGCCATCATCACGCCCGCCCTCATCGCCGGTGCCTTCGCCGACCGCATGAAGTTTTCCGCGCTGATGTGGTTCATGGGGCTCTGGGGCATCATCGTCTACAGCCCGATCGCTCATTGGGTGTGGGGCGGCGGCTTCCTCGGCGACCTCGGCGTGATGGACTTCGCCGGCGGCACGGTCGTGCACATCAACGCCGGCGTGGCGGGCCTCGTCTGTGCGCTCGTGATGGGTCGGCGCGAAGGCTTCGGTTCGGAGAACATGGCACCGCACAACCTCGTGCTATCGGTCATCGGTGCATCGCTGCTGTGGGTCGGCTGGTTCGGCTTCAACGCCGGTTCCGAACTCGCGGCTGACGGCACGGCCGGCATGGCGATGGCCGTTACGCAGATCGCGACGGCCGGTGCGGCCCTTGCCTGGATGTTCGCCGAATGGGCGGCCCACGGCAAGCCGAGCGTGCTCGGCGTCATCTCCGGCGCGGTCGCTGGCCTCGTCGCCATCACCCCGGCATCCGGCTATGTCGGGCCGACCGGTGCGCTCATCATCGGCATCGTCGCCGGCCTCGTGTGCAACGCCTCGGCGACCTGTCTCAAGGGCCGGCTCGGCTACGACGATTCGCTCGATGCCTTCGGCGTCCACGGCGTCGGCGGTTTCGTCGGGGCGATCCTGACCGGCGTCTTCGCGAGCAGCGCCTTCGGCGGCGTCGGCTACGGCGACGGGGTTACCATGGCCGGCCAGGTCTGGACCCAGTTCCTGGGCACGATCGCGACGATCGTCTGGTCGGGCGTCGCGAGCTTCGTGATCCTCAAGGTCATCGACGCGACGATCGGCCTGCGCGTGACGCGGGAAATCGAGATGGAAGGCCTCGACATCAACCTGCACGGCGAAGTCGTTCACTGACGCAGTGCCCCTGCCGGGCAACCCGGCAATCGAAAAGCAAGGGCCCGGTGCACACCGCACCGGGCCCTTTTTCGTCTTCGTGACGAACCGCCGAACGCATCGGCGATGGTTAATGCGCCTTTAACCGGTCTTGGCCAAACTGAAGGACGAGAGCGCGGCGCCTCCCTGTCCGCGCACCCGATTTTCAGTCCGGAGTTTCTTGGGATCATGCAGACAGGCAATTTCGCCATGTTCGCCGGCCGGTCGGCTCGTCCGGCCCTGCCGGCGCTCATTCGACGTCCGCTCAACAGCGTCATCGGCCTCGCCATCCTGGCAGCGCTCGCGCTCGGCGTCCTGGCGCTTGCGACGTGGAACGTCGCGGATCCTTCCTTCTCCTATGCGAGCGGCCGGCCGCCGACCAACGCGCTCGGCTTCGCGGGCGCGGCCTTCGCCGATCTCGTCATGCAGTTCTTCGGCCTCGCCACGGTCATCGCCATCCTTCCCGGCGTCGCCTGGAGCCTGAGCTTCCTGCGCGACCGGCCGATCGACCGCAAGCCGCGGCGTGCCATGATGGGCATCTTCGGCACCATCCTCGCAGCCGCCGTGCTGAGCTGCCTCTCGATACCGGCGACCTGGCCCTTGCCGAGCGGGCTCGGCGGCGTCTTCGGCGACGCCATCCTGGAAATCCCCCGCTTCGTTCTCGGCGACTATCCGCACGGCGTCGCCGCGATGCTGATCGGCGCGGTGCTCGCGGCACCCGCCGTCTGGTGCCTGCTCGTTGCGGCCGGCCTTGCCGATCGTACGCCGAAGGACGACCGCACGGCCCCCGACGCGGCGGACGCCTACGCCTACGACGAAGATGACGAAGAGGACGACGGCGCCGTCGCCTTCGGTCTCGTCACCCATTACTGGCTGACGGCGAAGGGCCACTGGCGGCGTGTCGCCACCCTTTTCGGCCACCGCCCCACGGGCCCGGTCGCCTACGAGGAACCCTACGACCTCAACGAGACGCTGCCGCGCGAGGCGGCGATCCCCGAGGTCGAGGCGGAAGCCCCGGCGCCCGTCGTTTTGGCGCCGACCGCATCCCCGGCGCCGGCCGCATCGCGTCGCGAGCCGCACTTCGAGGCGCCCGCACCCGCTCCCACACCCGATCGGGCCGAACCGCGGCACGTCGCCGAGCCCGAATGGCAGGACGAACCGGCACCCGCCGAAGACGACATGATCTCCGACGAAGCCTTCGAAGCCGCACTCGCCGCCGACGACGATGCCGAGACGACGGTGGTGGACGAAACCGATGGGTTCGACGACGATGCCTTCGAGGCTGCCGACGAAGCGCCCTTCGAGCTCGATCGCCGGCCCCACGACGATGTTCCGGAGGCGGACCTCGCGAATGAACGTGCCGAAGAGGTCCGTCGCGCACCCGCGCCAGATCGCGCGCCGCCGGCGCAGCCGGTCCCGTCGCGTACCCGCGCGCTCGGCGATGGCACCGTCGAGGAACGCGTTCGCGTCGCCGAGCCGGCCGCACCGCCCCGCCCCGCCGAAAAGCCGGCCGAGCGCCGCGCACCGCCGGCTGCCTTCAAGCCGGCGTCCGCGGGTGGGTTCGACCTGCCCCCGGTCGACCTCCTCTCCGAGGCCAAGGCGATCAAGCAGGACCCGAACCTCACCGCCGAGGCGCTGGAGAAGAAGGCCCGCAAGCTCGAAGGCGTGCTCGCCGATTTCGGCGTGAAGGGCGAGATCATCCATGTGCGCCCCGGTCCCGTCGTCACGCTCTACGAGCTGGAACCCGCACCCGGCATCAAGTCCTCGCGTGTGATCGGGCTTTCCGACGACATCGCCCGCTCGATGAGCGCCGTCGCGGCACGCGTCGCCGTCGTGCCGGGCCGGAACGCGATCGGCATCGAGCTGCCGAACAAGACCCGCGAGACGGTCTATCTGCGCGAGCTGATCGACAGCCAGGAGTTCGACGACACGAAGGCGAGGCTTGCCATGACGCTCGGCAAGACGATCGGCGGCGAATCCGTCATCGCCGACCTTGCCAAGATGCCGCACCTCCTCGTCGCCGGCACCACCGGCTCGGGCAAGTCGGTCGCCGTCAACACCATGATCCTGTCGCTCATCTACCGGCTGCCGCCGGAAAAGTGCCGGCTGATCATGATTGACCCGAAGATGCTGGAGCTTTCCGTCTACGACGGCATTCCGCACCTGCTCTCGCCCGTCGTCACCGATCCGAAGAAGGCGGTCGTCGCCCTGAAGTGGACGGTGCGCGAGATGGAGGAGCGCTACAAGAAGATGTCGAAGATCGGCGTGCGCAACGTCGACGGCTTCAACGCACGCGTGGAAAAAGCGCAGAAGAACGGCGAGGCGATCACCCGCACGGTCCAGACCGGCTTCGACCGCGAGACCGGCGAGGCGATCTACGAGACGGAAGAATTCGACCTTCAGGCGATGCCCTATATCGTCGTCATCATCGACGAGATGGCCGACCTGATGATGGTCGCCGGCAAGGACATCGAAGGTGCCGTCCAGCGGCTCGCGCAGATGGCGCGTGCGGCCGGCATCCACGTCATCATGGCGACGCAGCGTCCCTCGGTCGACGTCATCACCGGCACCATCAAGGCGAACTTCCCGACGCGCATCTCCTTCCAGGTGACCTCGAAGATCGACAGCCGGACCATCCTCGGCGAACAGGGCGCGGAATCGCTGCTCGGCATGGGCGACATGCTCTATATGCCCGGCGGCAGCCGCACCCAGCGCGTCCACGGCCCCTTCGTCTCCGACACGGAAGTCGAGGACGTGGTCGCCTATCTGAAGAGCCAGGGCGTGCCGGAATATCTCGACGCGATCACCGACGAGGACGAGACGGAAGAGGGTGGCGGCGACGATGCCGGCCCGGGCTCCGCCGGCGGCATGGCCGATTCCGACGATCCCTACGACCAGGCGGTCGCGGTCGTTCTGCGTGACGGAAAGGCCTCGACGTCCTATATCCAGCGCAGGCTCGGCATCGGCTACAATCGGGCCGCCTCGCTGATCGAGCGCATGGAGAACGAGGGCGTCATCGGCCCGGCCAACCATGCCGGCAAGCGCGAGATCCTCGTGCCTACCGAGGACGAGATCGACCCGCGCTGATCGATCGTCCGCCTCGCGCGAGGCGGATGCGGAAAAGGCGGCATTGCGGCCGGTGGCGGGCATGCGCATATCGCACGTGGCGATGCCGCCCCTTGCGATATGCCACACTCGCGCCGCACTGCGCGGCCACTCACCAACGCGCCGGCCCCTGATGGGAGAAACGCATGCATTCCTCTTCGCTTACCCCTCGCCGGGCGCTCGCGTCGCTGACCGTCGGGTTCTTCACGCTCGTACTCGCTCTTGCCGCCGCGCCGGGCGCATGGGCGGCAAGCGGCGACCAGGTCGCCCAGCGCATCGCCAACCATTTCTCGCAGGTGCGCACGATGGACGGCAACTTCGTCCAGATCGGCCCGAACGGCGAGCAGTCGGGCGGCAAGTTCTACATCGAGCGGCCGGGTAAGATCCGCTTCGACTACGACAAGTCCTCGCCGTTGAAGGTTCTCTCGAACGGCAGCACCGTCGCCATCGGCAATACGCGTCTGAAGTCCTGGCAGACCTATCCGCTGTCGCAGACGCCGCTGAAGCTGCTTCTCGGCCGCAAGATCGATCTTTCGGGCGACATGGTGAAGTCGGTCGACGTCGCGCCGGACCTCATCACCGTCAAGCTCGGGGATCCCTCCGTCTTCGGCGACAAGACCATCACCATGATGTTCGACCCCGACAGCTACGACCTCAAGCAGTGGACGATCACCGACGAGCAGGGCAACGACACGACGGTGATGATCTACGACACGCGCAACGGCGTGAACCTTTCGAGCAGCCTGTTCCAGCTGCCCGACGCCGCATCCTCCCGCGGGCGGTCCATGCGCCAGTAGCGACCTCGAGACGAGTGGCCTTGCGCCGCTCCTTGCCGATCGCGTAGAGCCCGGGCTGACCGAAAACAGCTCGGGCGGCCGCTGCCCGGAAACGGAGCTTCGTGGCCCTTTCGATCGCGACCTGGAACATCAATTCGGTGCGCCTGCGCAAGCAGCTCGTCGTTGACTTCCTCGAGGAATATCGCCCGGACGTTTTGTGCCTGCAGGAGACGAAGTGCCCGAACGACGCCTTTCCGGCGGGCGCGTTCCGCAAGATCGGCTACGACCATCAGGCGATCCACGGCCAGAAGGGCTATCACGGCGTCGCCACGCTTTCCCGCGTGCCGCTGTCCGAAACGACGCGGCGGGACTATTGCGGCGTCGGCGATTCCCGATATGTCTCGGTCATCGTCGAGGCCGGCGCGACCCGCATCCGCCTGCACAATTTCTACGTTCCGGCCGGCGGCGACGAGCCGAACCGCGCGGTGAACCCGAAATTCGCGCACAAGCTCGATTTCCTCGAAGAGATGAAGGCGCTGAACGCGCAGGCCGAAAGCGAGGCAGGCGTCTCCGCCGTCCTCGTCGGCGACCTCAACGTCGCTCCCCTCGAAACCGACGTCTGGTCGCACAAGCAGCTTTTGCGCGTCGTCAGCCATACGCCCGTCGAGACCGAAGGGCTGACGGAAGTGCTTTCGCGCGGTGGCTGGGTGGACCTCGTGCGCCGGCACGTACCGCCGGAGGAAAAGCTCTTCACATGGTGGAGCTACCGGGCACGGGACTGGGAAGCCTCAGACCGCGGCCGTCGGCTCGACCACATATGGGGCTCGCCCGACCTCGCTCCCGCCCTTGCCCGGGTCGACGTCCTGCGCCACGCGCGCGGCTGGGAACGGCCGTCCGACCACGTGCCGGTGATCGCGCATTTCGACGTGTGAGCGTTTCGACGTGTAAAGGGATCAGTTCGAAAACCGCGGGGCGAGCCGGTCGAGATCCGCGACGAGGCTCGCGAGACGCGCCTGCAGCCGGTCGCGCAACAGGACGCCCGCTTCGGGGTACTCGTCCAGCAACCGGCGGAACATGCGCTGGCCGATCACCATGACACGGGCGGCGTCTTCGGCCGTGGCGCCCACCTTTCGCTCGACCGTCGAGACGAGCGCCGTTTCGCCGAGCACGCTCCCGGGTTCGGCAAAACCGAGTTCGATCGTCTCGCCGCGACGCGCATGGGTAAGCGCCAGCCGACCGCTGGCGACCACATAGGCCGCCTCGCCCTTTTCGCCTTCACGAAAGAGGGCCTCGCCCGGCACAAGGTCGCGGTAGTCCGAGCCGAATGCGATCAGCCGAAGGGCGTCCCCTCCCAGATCGCCGAAGAGGGCCACCGATGATAGAAGCGCGATATCGTCTCTGAGTGCCACGGCGCTTACGGGATAATCTTGTAGCCGCCGCTCTCCGTCACGAGGATCTCCGCATTGGACGGATCCCGCTCGATCTTCTGGCGCAGACGGTAGACATGGGTTTCGAGGGTGTGGGTCGTGACGCCGGAATTGTAGCCCCAGACCTCTTCGAGCAGCACCGTGCGCGTGACGACGTCGCGATTGGCGCGATAGAGATAGCGGATGATCGCCGCTTCCTTCTCCGTCAGGCGGATCTTCTTGCCCGCCTCGTCGAGGAGCAGCTTCTGCGACGGCTTGAACGTGTATGGGCCGACGGTGAAGGTCGCGTCCTCGCTCTGCTCGTGCTGGCGAAGCTGCGCTCGGATGCGCGCGAGCAACACCGCGAAGCGGAACGGCTTGACGACATAGTCGTTCGCACCCGCCTCCAGTCCGAGAATCGTGTCGGAATCGGTGTCGTGGCCGGTCAGCATGACGATCGGCGCCTTGAAGCCTTCGCGCCGCAGGATCTTGACGGCCTCGCGCCCGTCCATGTCCGGCAGGCCGACATCCATGATCATGAGGTCGACATGCTCCTCGCGCGCGCTCTGCATGGCGCCGCTGGCCGTCTTCTGCTCGACAAGCGTGAATTCGTCGAAGAGGCAGAGCTGTTCGACGAGCGTCGAACGGAGATCGTCGTCGTCGTCGACGAGAAGGATGGTGCGTGCCGTCATCGATCCCTTCCTCCGATTGGCGGGCGCGCCGGGCGAAGCCTCGTTCCGCTTCCCGCCGCATCGCGATATGTCCAAACTACGAACCCTGATTCTCGGGCTAGCACGAAACGTCGACAAGGGGGAGGGCGACGATGAAGGGCAAAAACCTCAATAATCCAGAAAGAACGCCGGGAATTCTATCCGTGCGGCGAAGCCCGCGTTCTCAAACGCACGCCATCGCGCACTTCGCCTCCATGCGCTTTCCCGCGATCATCGGACGTGGCGGCGTCACGAGCCACAAGCGCGAGGGCGACGGTGCGACGCCGCGCGCCCCCATGCGGCTTCGCTACGGCTTCTACCGTGCCGACCGCGTGGCGCGACCCGTAACCCGGTTGCCGATGCGCGCGATCCGTGCAGACGACGGATGGTGCGACGCACCCGGACACCCCGCCTACAACACCCCGGTGCGCCTGCCGTTTTCGGCAAGCCACGAACGGCTGATGCGCGAGGATCGGCTTTACGACGTGTGCATCGTGCTCGACTGGAACCTCACCGAACGCCGGCGCAACGCGGGAAGCGCGATTTTTCTCCACCAGACGAGCCCGGACGGCACGCCGACGGCGGGCTGCATCGCGCTCGATCCGGCAGCGCTCCGTCTGGTGCTCGCCCATGCCGGGCAGGAGACGCTGGTCGTCGTCGAATAGAGTGTCGCGCGCTCAGGAAGCGGGAAAGCGCCAGACGGTCGTCCGCTTGACTTCCGCATCTTCCAGGGCACGCGTGACGGGCACGGCGTAGGTGGCGAGCGCGCGCAGGCGATCGTTCGGGCGGTAGGCCCGGCCCGGATCGCCGACGAGCACCGTCGCGCCGCGTTCGGCAAGGCCGGAAAACCACGGCACGATGGCCTTGGCGAGATCCGCGTCGTAGAAGACGTCGCCCGCCAGCACCACGTCCCATCCTTCGTCCGTGCCGATCATGTTCGCTTGACGGTAGTCGACGCGCACCGCGTTCAGCGCAGCATTGAGACCGAGTGCCGCGCCGGACCACGGATCGATGTCGCACGCCGTCACTTCGCCGGCGCCCGCCATCCTCGCCGCGATCGCGACGAGCCCGGAACCGGTCGCGAAGTCGAGCACACGACGCGCCCTCGCCGTCTCCGGGTGGTCGAGCACGTAACGCGCGAGCCCCTGCCCGCCGGCCCAGGCGAAGGCCCAGAACGGCGGTGGCAGGCCGATCGCCTCCAGTTCCTCTTCCGTCTTCAGCCAGAGATCGTGCGCCTCGTCGGCAAGATGCAGGCTGATTTCCGGCACGTGCGGCGGTCGACCGACGGCCGTATTCCGGCGGATGAAATCGACGGCCGGCGTCTTCACCCGTTCGTCGGCGGATCGGAAAGCCCGCCCATGCGGCAGACCTCCAGCCACTCGTCCTTCTTCACCGGCTGGACGGAAAGGCGCATGGAGGTGACGAGCGCCATGTCGGCGAGCTTCTCGTTCGCCTTAACGTCGGCAAGCGTGACGGGCTCCGGCATGTCGGCAACGGCCTTGATGTCGACGCACTCCCAGCGCTCGTCGTCGGTCGTCGAATCCGGATGGGCGAGCGCCGAGACGGCGACGATGCCGACGACCTCCTTGCCCTTGTTGGAGTGGTAGAAGAAGCCGAGATCGCCGATTTCCATGGCGCGCATGTTGTTGCGTGCCTGATAGTTGCGCACGCCGTCCCATTCCTCGCCGGCCTCGCCCTGGTCCTTCTGCATCTGCCAGGACCACTTGAAGGGCTCGGACTTGAACAACCAGTAGGCCATGGTGCGCTACCCGTCCGGATTGTTGACGGTCCAGCGGAAGGGCTTCACCTCGACGGAGGAAAAAAGCCCTGCCTCGGCATAGGGGTCGGTGTCGGCGATGGCGCGCGCCTCGTCGGCGTCCGACGCCTCGATGATGACGAGCGAGCCGGTCGGCGAGCCATCGGCATCGGTGAAGGGGCCGGCCATCTTGAGCTGGCCCGCCTTGTTCATGCGGTCGAGATGTTCGAGGTGCTTGGGTCGGTTTTCCTGCCTGAGGTCGACGGAATCCGGCTTGTCGGTGCATAGGAGGGCAAAGAGCATTGTGCTTTAGGATCCTTCGTTGGTGAGCGGCCGCTGCATCAGGGCCTCGAGCGCCTCGGCGACGGTCAGTCGCCCGGCGATGATTGCCGATACGGCATCGGTGATCGGCATGGCAATGCCGCGCTCGCGCGCAAGCCTGGCGGCCGCGGCCGCCGTGAACGCGCCTTCGGCGAGCGCCGCACCCGGCCCGGTGAGGTCGGCAGGTGCCGCACCCTGGCCGAGCGCGATGCCGAAGCGCAGGTTGCGCGACTGGCGGCTCGTCGCCGTCAGCACCAGATCGCCGAGCCCTGAAAGGCCCGCGAGCGTTTCCGCACGCGCGCCGTCGGTGACGGCGAGCCGCGTGATCTCGGCGAGCCCGCGGGCGATGAGGGCCGCCCGGGCGGATTCGCCGAGACGGGCGCCCTCGACGATGCCGCAGGCGATCGCCAGCACGTTCTTGAGTGCCCCGCCGACCTGCACGCCGATCGGATCGGCACCGGCATAGAGCCTGAAGTGATGGCCGGAGAGCGCCGCCGAAAGCGCTTCGGCCTCCGCGAGCGTTCCCGCGGCAAGCGTCATCGCCGTCGGCAGGCCGGCGGCGATATCGGCCGCGAAGCCCGGTCCGGAGAGTACGGCGACCGGGTGGTCGGGCGCCTCCTCGGCGACGACCCCGGTAAGCAGCCGGCCGGTTTCCTTCTCGAAGCCCTTTGCGCACACGACGAGCGGCGCTTGCGCCTTCAGGTGCCCTGCCAGCGTACGCGCGGTGGCGCGCTGCGCCTGCGAGGGCACCGCGAGCAGGACGGCGTCGGCCGTTTCGATCGTCGCCGGATCGGCGGTCGGACGCAGCGTTTGCGGTAGTGCGACGCCCGGCAGATAGCCTGCGTTTTCGCGTTCGCGCTCCATCGCGGCCGCGCGCTCGCCATCGCGGGCGACGAGGAGCACCTGGCGGCCATGCCGCGCGACGACGGTGGCGAGTGCCGTACCGAAGGCGCCCGCGCCGACGACGGCGATGGTTCCCATATCCGCGCTCATGCCTGATCCGTACTCATGCCTTGGCCCCGCGGCGGCCGGAACCGATCAGCGCATCGGCGGTCTCGTCCAGTGGCCAGCGCGAGCGTGCGGCGACGGTCATTTCGGCCGGCGGCAGCCCGAGTGCGGCACGCTCCGCTCCCGCCCAGGCGATCATCGCCGCGTTGTCGGTGCAAAGGGCCGGCTGCGGGGCCACGAAGCGAAAGCCCTCGCCCGCACAGAAGTCCGTAAGCATGGCGCGGATCGCCCCGTTGGCCGCGACACCGCCGGCGACGACGAGCGTCGGGTCAGCCGCCTCGCATTCGTCGCGGAAGCGCGCGGCAGCACGCGAAAGCCGCTCCTTCAGCGTATCGACGATCGCCGCCTGGAAGGAAGCGACGATGTCGGCGACATCCTGATCGGCGAGCGGAACGAGCGCTTCGGCGGCCTGACGCACCGCCGTCTTCAAGCCCGAGAAGGAGAAGTCGAGCCCGGGATTGCCCCGGAGCGGACGCGGAAAGGCGAAGCGGCGGGGATCGCCGGTTCGCGCGGCAGCCTCCACCGCCGGCCCGCCGGGATAGCCGAGCCCCAGAAGCTTGGCCGTCTTGTCGAAAGCTTCGCCGAGCGCATCGTCGATCGTCGTGCCCCAGCGGCGATACTTGCCGACGCCCTTCGCGAGCACGAGCTGGGTGTGGCCGCCGGAGACGAGAAGCATGAGATAGGGAAAGGCGACGCCGTCCGTCAGCCGCGCGGTTAGCGCGTGGCCTTCGAGATGGTTGATCGCGTAGAGCGGCTTGTCGGCGGCGCGCGCGAGCGCCTTGCCCGTCATCAGCCCGACGATCAGCCCGCCGATCAGCCCGGGCCCGGCAGTCGCGGCGATCGCGTCGACATCGCCAAGCGCGACGTTACCCTGCGACAGCGCCTCGGCGACGAGCGTGTCGAGAACCGCGACATGCGCGCGGGCGGCAAGCTCGGGCACGACGCCGCCAAAGGCGGCATGCTCCTCGATCTGGCTCATGACCACGTTCGAGACGATGGCACCGCTGCCGTCCGGCGCGCGCTCGACGAGTGCTGCGGCCGTTTCGTCGCAACTCGTCTCGATGCCGAGCACCCTCAAGGTGCGGCCGTCCTGGTTCCGCGGATGCGGCATCGTGGCTCCGACGATTGCCTGTGCCGTTCAAGGCGTCTACGAACGGATCGCTAGCAACGGACTGGAACGGATGCAAACGAAACCGTATCGCATCGGCACGCGGGCAAGCCCGCTGGCCCAGGCACAGGCCCGGGAGGCACGCGACCGACTGATGGCCGCGCACGACCTGCCGGAAGAGGCCTTCGAGATCGTCGTCCTGTCGACGCGGGGCGACCGCGTGCAGGATCGCCCGCTCTCCGAGATCGGCGGCAAGGGGCTCTTCACGCTGGAACTGGAGGAACAGCTTTCCGACGGGCGGCTCGATTTCGCGGTGCATTCGTCGAAAGACATGCCGACCGTGCTGCCCGAGGGGCTTCATCTCTCCGGCTTCCTGCCGCGGGCGGACATGCGCGACGCGCTGATCGCCAACGGCTCGACGAGCATCGCCGAGCTTGCGGACGGCGCGACGGTCGGTACCGCCTCGCTTCGCCGGCAGGCGCTGGTGCGCCGCATGCGGCCGGACGTCACGGTCGTCTCCTTTCGCGGTTCGGTCCAGACGCGCCTGCGCAAGCTGCAGGACGGCCTGGCCGATGCGACGCTGCTCGCCAATGCGGGCCTCGTGCGCCTCGACATGGAGCACGTGGCGAGCGCCGTGCTGGACCCGTCGACATTTCCCCCGGCGCTCGGCCAGGGGGCGATCTGCATCGAAAGCCGGGAGAACGACGCGCATACCGACGCGCTTGTCGCCGGTGTCGATCACCATCCGACACGCACCGCGCTCGAATGCGAACGCGCCTTCCTCGCCGCGCTCGACGGCTCCTGCCGCACGCCGATCGCGGGGCTCGCGCAGATCGACGGCGAAAGCCTTTCCTTCTTCGGCATCATCCTGACGCCGGACGGCACCACCGTTCACGAGATCAGCCGGGAAGGCCGCGCACGGGAAGCGGATGAACTCGGCCGGAAGGCGGGCGAGACGTTGAGGCTCGAAGCGGGAACGGGCTTTTTCGAAAGCTGGGTCTGAGGCCGCGATGCGCGTGCTCGTCACCCGCCCCGAACCCGACGCCCAGCGTACCGCGGAGCGGCTGCGGGCGGCGGGTTTCGAACCGATCGTCCTGCCCGTTTCGCGCCGCGTCGGCGATCCGGCGGCGCTGGAAGCGGCGGTTTCGCGTCCCGTTTGCGCCCTTGCGCTGACGAGCCGCAACGCAGCACGCGTGCTTGCCGAGGCACCGGCGGCACGTGAGGCATGGCATGCCCTGCCTGTCTTCACCGTCGGCGAAGGGACGGCCGCAGCCGCGCGTGAGGCGGGGTTCGATGATATTGTGACTTCCGGCGGAACCGGCGAAGCGCTCGCGGCAACGATCGCGCGTCTTGGCGTCGCGCGCGAAACCGCACCGCTCGCCTATTGCGCCGGCAGGCCGCGAAGCGTCGTTCTCGAAGGGCGCCTTGCCGCTTTTCGTGTGCCGTTCATCGCGATCGACTGCTACGCCATGGAAAGCGTGCGCCATTCGGCGCAGGCGTTGGAGGCCATGCTTTTCGACGGCGGAGCGGTAGAAGCGGCGGTCTTTTATTCGGCCGAAAGCGCCAAGCGGTTCTTTGCGTTATTGAGACACGCGGATCTTTCGGATCGATTCGCCCCGCTATGCATTCCATGCATGAGCGAACGGGTGGCCGCCGCGGTGCCGGAGAGGTTTCGTGCGGCCGTATGCCTCGCCGAACGGCCGGAGGAGGGCCATCTGCTTGAAATTCTCGCCGCGATGCGGGATTGAGAAACCCCGCCTTGCGGGCCGTTTCCGTTCCCGGCAAAGCTGTTCTAGGATCGGGCGCGGCACGTGTCCGGTGCGAAAGGATTTTTGATGGCGCAACGCAGGCCTCCCCGCCGTTCGAAGAGCAAACGTCCGCAACAGACGATCGATCTCGAGGCCGAAAAGAGCCCTGGGACGAAGCCGGAGGACAAAACGGCTGCCGGCAGCACGGCCGAAACGCCGTCCGCCGCAGCGCCGGCCGGCGCGCCGAACGACGGCCCGAGCAAGAGCGAAGCCGCTCCGAAGGTGCCGACCGACAAGCCACAGGACGCGAAGTCGCAGGACGCGAAGCCGGACGACAAGGGTACGACGTCTTCCGCCGCATCCAGCACGTCGTCCGCGAACCCGACGACCGGACAGAAGCCCGTCGACGAGGCCGGAGCCGCCGAGACCGCCCCGGCCAAGACGCCGGAAGCCAAGACCCCGGAAGCCGGGACCGTAGCAGCTGGGACTGCAGCAACGGGGACCCCGTCGGGCGCCGGCGAAACGGGCAAGACGACGACCGACGCGCCCAAAGGTCCGACCGCGTCCGGAAGCACCCCATCCGGCGGCTCGACTTCCGGTAGCACATCGGGCAGCGCCGCTTCCGGCGACAAGGCGGCTACGTCCGGCGCCAAGCCCTCGACGCCGAGCGCTTCGCCGAAGACGCCCGAGACGAAATCCACAGCATCGTCCCCGACGCCGAAGAGCGGGTCGACCCCGGGCAACGCTCCGTCGGGTCAATCCCCGAGCCCGGCTACAACGGGCCAGGCCGCAACGAGCCAGGCTGCAAAAGGCCAGCCCGCAACCGGCCAGCCTGCTACCGCTACGAGCGCTGCGAGCGGCAACACACCGGCAGCAGGCGCGAAAACGGACGGGAACACGAGCAGCGGCGCAAAGAGCGCCACAGGCTCCTCGACGGATGCCAAGCCGACGGCGAAGAGCACGCCCTCATCCATCACGAGCAGCGCCTCCTCGCCGTCGGAACCACGTTCCACGGGCAGCGCCACGACGGGTTCCGCCTCGTCGGGGAGCAGAGGGTCGGAGGGAGCTTCCGCGACGAGCACCTCGGCAGTACCCGCCGGGGCGCGCCGGGCCGGTGGCAAGCGCGGCTTCGTTGCCGGCCTCGTCGGCGGCGCGATCGTCGTCGCGATCGTTCTTCTCCTGCAATCGAACGGCATTCTGCCTGTGCCGCACGGCGCGCAGACGCAGAAGACGATCGCCAGCCTTTCCGGCCGCGTCGACCAGCTCGGCAACACGGTCGGCACGCTCAAGAACGCAAGTTCCGGTTCCGGTGATACGGCGAATGCGATCAAATCGCTTCAGGGCACCGTGCAGGACCTGCAGCAGCGCGTCGCGAAGCTTTCCAACGCGGCATCTGCCGGCGGATCGAACGACAATTCCGCGGACATCGCCAAGCTTCGCGACCAGATGGGGCAGATCTCGGACCGCCTCGACACCCTTCAGCAGAAGGTGAGCCAGGCGAGCGCCGAGGGCGGCGTCATTCGGGCTGTCGTCGCGAGCAACCTGCAGGCCGCGATCGCACGCGGCAGATCGTTCTCCGCGCAGGCCGAACTCTATCAGAAGCTTTCGCCGCAGGATTCCAACGCCGGCCAGCTCGCAAAGCTCGCCGATGCGGGCGTGCCTTCCATGAGCGATCTTCACCAGCGCTTCCAGCAGGCTTCCGACGCCATCCTCTCGGCCACGCAGGGCGGGAACGACGGCGACGGCGTCTTCGGTCGGCTGATGTCCGGCGCGCAGTCGATGATCACGGTGCGGCGCACGGGCGACGCGAAGGGCCAGGCGCCGGATGCGATCGTCGCGCGCATGGGGAATGCGCTCGACGACGGCAACCTTCAAAAGGTGCTCGACGAGTTCAAATCTCTGCCGAAGGCGGGCCAGAAGGCCGGGCGGGATTTCGCCAATGCGGTCGGCAAGCGGCGCCAGGCCGAAAAGCTCGCCGACCAGGCGGTGCAAACGACGATGCCGGCAAACGGCAAACAGGGCTAGGAACGGCAGCACATGGTACGACTTCTCATCTTCGTCATCGTCGTTCTCGCCATCGGCTCGGGCTTCGCCTGGCTGGCGGACCGGCCGGGCGATCTGCTGATCACCTGGCAGGGCCGCGAGATCGAGATGTCGCTGACCGTCGGCATCGCGCTGGTGCTCGTGGCGGTCGTCGTCATCCTGCTTCTCGCGTGGCTCGTCCGCGCGCTGCTCGCCTCCCCGCATCGCATCCGGCGCGGCATGCGCAATCGCCGCCGGGATCGCGGCTACGCCGCGCTTTCGCGTGGCCTGATCGCCGCTGGAGCGGGCGACGCCGTGACCGCCCGCAAGATGAACAAGCGCAGCCAGACCCTGATCGAAGCCGATCGCGAGCCGCTCATTCACCTTCTCGAAGCGCAGACTGCGCTGATCGAGGGCAACCACGACGCCGCACGCGCCAAGTTCGAAGAGATGGCGGAACGCAAGGAAACCCGCGAGCTCGGCCTGCGCGGCCTCTACCTCGAGGCGCGCCGGCTCGGCTCTGAGGAAGCCGCGCATCAATACGCCGACCGGGCCGTGGAAGCCGCGCCGCAGCTGCCATGGGCGGCGGAGGCCTCGCTCGAATACCGCTCGCGCGAGAAGGATTGGGACGGAGCGATCCGGCTTCTGGACAAGCAGCGCGACGCCAAGATCGTCAAGCGCGAGGATGCCGATCGACTGAAGGCCGTTCTCCTGACGGCGCGTGCCATGGAGCGCATCGACCGGGAGCCGCACGAGGCACGCTCGGACGCCGAAAAGGCCGTGAAACTGGCCCCGACGCTGGTGCCGGCGGCCGTCATCGCCGCACGCGCATGCTTCCGTGACAACCATCTGCGCCGCGGCATGCGCACCATCGAAAAGTGCTGGAAGGACACCCCGCATCCCGAACTCGCCGAAGCCTACGTGTTCGCTCGCCAGGGGGATTCCGCACGCGACCGGCTGCGGCGCGCGGAGCGGCTCGAAAGCGTTCGTCCCGATCATGTCGAATCGTCGATCGCGCTCGCCCATGCCGCGCTCGACGCGCAGGAATTCTCCAAGGCACGCGAAAAGGCCGAGGAAGCCGCGCGCGTCGACGGCCGCGAAAGCGTCTACCTGCTTCTCGCCGACATCGAAGAGGCCGAGACCGGCGACCAGGGCCGCGTGCGCCACTGGCTCGGTCAGGCGGTACGCGCGAACCGAGACCCGGCCTGGACGGCGGACGGCTACGTCGCCGAGCACTGGGCGCCCGTCTCTCCCGTTACCGGCAAGCTCGACGCCTTCGAATGGCGCGTACCCGTCGAACAGCTTCACGGCGCGATCGCGGAAGGCCACACCGGACGCGAAAGCGAAGCCGAACACGCGATCCGCACGCTGCCGCCGGTCAGCGAGCCTGCCGGTGCGCCGGACGACGTGAAGGATCAAGCGGTCGACGTCGAGCTAGAAAAGCCGGTCGAGCGTGCAAAGCCTGTCGAGGACGAAAAGAAGAGCGCAGCGCCGCACGCCGGCAAGGCGAAGCCGGAACCGGTAAAGGAAGAAGCCGCTGCCGGGGTCGCCGAACGGAAGGCGCCCGTCTCGGAAAAGACCGGCACGGCGAAGACGAGCGCGGAGGGTACCGCGGCCGAAGCGAAGCGGGATGCAACGACTCCGCCGGATGCGGCGGCCCGGGCAAACGGCGCGCGCGGTACCGACGAAGCATCGGCCACGCGCCGCGAAGCCGATCGTTCCATCACGGCGACGGGCGAAAAGAAGACCGGCGAAAAGGTCCCTACCGAAAAGACGTCATCGCCCGGCGCTACGCCGAATGAGCCGACCGCGCGCGACGTCGAGATCGAAACCGGGCATGGCAAGCCGGCGCCGGCGGGCACCAATTCCAGGGCCGTGTCGATCGAACGCCCCGGCTCCACCCCGGCCGAAGCGAAACCGGGTAGCGCCTCCTCGAATTCCGCCGGCAAGACCGAAGCGACGAAGGCCGGCGACGACGAGAGCCGCCGTGCGCCGGACGATCCGGGCACCGAGACCGATCAGACGAAAAAGAAGCGGTTCGGCCTGTTCTAGCTTCCCGTCGTTGACGACCGCAGGTCCAAGAAACGGACGACCGACCGTCCACGATGCGGCGTACCGCAAGCGGGCCGCCAGAACGCGAAAGTACGAGGACGAACCATGTTCGATCGTATCCAGGCCTTCCTGCGCCAGGCGGCCGGGGCCAACAGCGCGGAAAGCGCCTTCACGCGGGACGATCCACGCGTGGCGATGGCGGCGCTCTTCTTCCACGTCGTCAATGCCGACGGCGAGGTGCGCGAGAGCGAGCGCGAGCGGCTGCGCACGATCCTGAAGACGGAATGGTCGCTCGACGAGGCAGAGCTCGACCGGCTCGTCGTAGCCGGCCGGGAGACGGACGCGCAATCCGTCGACCTCTACCGGTCCAGCATCCTTCTCAAGCACACGCTGGACGAAACGCACCGGCTGGGCTTCATCGAACTCCTCTGGGAAATCGCCTATGCGGACGGCGTGCGGGACGAGCTCGAGGAAAACGTGATCTGGCGGATCGCCGAACTTATGGGCGTTTCCGGCCGCGACCGCGTGCTTTTGCGCCGCAAGGTCGCCGAGCGCGCCGGCGATACCGACACCGGGACGGATACCGACTAGCCTTCCCGTCTCGTCGCCGACGCCACGGAGAATGCACCCGGCCGAACGAGCAGGCCGATATGGCCCTTCCGGCGGATTCGCGCCCTTCAGGCTTCGGCTCTTTCCGGCGGAATGAGGTTTTCGACCTTGCGCATGGCGGGAAAGAGCCGGCCCCATAGCGCCGTCACGATAAGCGTGCCCACGCCGCCGAGAACGACGGTCGGTACCGTGCCGATCAGTGCGGCCATGCCGCCGGCGCGAAACTCGCCAAGCTCGTTCGAGGCGCCGATAAAGACCATGTTCACCGCGCTGACGCGACCGCGAAGCTGGTCGGGCGTCCACAGCTGGATCAGCGTCTGGCGGACATAGACCGAGATCATGTCGGCCGCGCCCATGGCGATTAGCGCGACGACGGAAAGCCAGGGCGTTCGCGACAGGCCGAAGACGATCGTGCCGAGACCGAAGATCGCCACACCCAGAAGCATCGCCTTGCCGGCGCCGTTGCGGATCGGCCGCGCGGCAAGCAGTGCGGCCATCGCGACGGCGCCGATGCCGGGCCCGGCGCGCAGCATGCCGAGGCCCCAGGGCCCAAGGTGCAGGATGTCGCGCGCGAAGACGGGCATCAGCGCCACCGCGCCGCCGAGCAGCACCGCCACCATGTCGAGCGACACGGCGCCGAGTACGATCTTTTCTTCCCAGATATGGCGAAAGCCCGCCGAAAGCGTGCGCCAGCTCTGCGGCTCCTTCGTGAACCGCTGGGGCGGACTGGCGACCATGAGGATGCTGAGCGAAGCCGCCACGAACAGAACGAGCGCGAGCGCATAGGGCACGCGCGCGCCGAACCCGTAGAGAAGCCCGCCGACCACGGGGCCGACGATGGAGGCGACCTGCCAGGCGGAAGAGTTCCAGGCGACGGCGTTGGGTACGTCTTCCTCGGGCACGAGATTGGGCGCCAGCGACTGCGCGGCCGGCCCGAAAAAGGCACGCGCGATGCCGAGCGCCACGAGCACGGCGAAGATGGCCGGCACGGATGCATCGTCGAGCGCGGTGATGATCGTGAGCAGGCCCGCACATACCAGCGAGACGCCCTCGCATGCCGACATGATCGCCCGTCGGCCGAACCGGTCGGCCGCCGATCCCGTCACGAGCGTCAGGTCGTAGACCTGCCAGCCGACCGCGACGACCACCACCTCCATGGCGAAGGTCTCGAAGAAGCGGGAAGCGAAATAGTAACGATAGGAGCGGTGGCCGAACGCGGCAAAGCGTTCCACGGACACTGAAGGCGAAGCGGGCATGAAACGACTTTCAAGGCAATGTCGCGCCTGCTTAGAGCCTTTCGGGTTCATACGGAAGCCGACCCGGCGCATTTGTCCGACGCAGCGTTCGGTGAGACATGCGCGGATTGCCCACATGCGGCAGGCTTGTCGCATGGGGAACGAACGTCTACATGGTGCGCGAAACGGCGAAAGGGCTTGAATATCGGCGGGTTCGGGGTATCGGGGCGAAGCGGAGACGCCGGACGTATGCGCGGGGGACCGACTTCGGCGCGCCCGGCCGCAGATGCGCTGGCGAACCGCTCACGCCTTGGTGCGGATGAAGACGGAGGTCGTTCGCGCTTCCGCCCGTCGACGGCCGGCCGGCCCGCACATCATGGGCGCCACGCGAGAATACGATCCTCGCACCGGCCCTGCCGCAACCCGCCTACTCGCTCGGCCGGAAATCCTCGGCCGCCGCTCCCACCGCACGCATTCCTTCGGAGACCGCAATGCTAGCCCTTTTCAAGACGATCGATCTGGCTTTGAGCATCTACACGTGGATCATCATCGGCAGCGCGATCTTCTCCTGGCTCTACGCCTTCAACGTCGTCAACTCGCGCAACCAGGTCGTCGGCATGATCGGCGAGTTCCTCTACAAGGCGACGGAACCGGCGCTGCGACCCATCCGCAACGTGCTGCCGGACCTCGGCGGGCTCGACATATCGCCGATCGTGCTCCTGCTCATCATCTTCTTCATCCGCACCTTCATGTGGAACACGCTGTTCCCGATGGTGATCTAGAGCCTTTCAGGCTTATACGAAAAACGCCCCGTGACCTGTCGGCACGGGGCGTTTCCGCAAGAGATTGCGTCGGCGCAGATCGCAGCGGGCTCAGCCGGCCTTGTCGTAGCGCTCGATCGCCTCGATGACCATGCGGCGCGCGGTGGCGGCGTCTTCCCAGCCCGAGATCTTCACCCACTTGCCTTCTTCCAGATCCTTGTAGTGCTGGAAGAAGTGCTCGATCTGCTGGAGCGTGATCTTCGGCAGGTCGTCGTATTCGATCACCGTCTCGTAGCGCTTGGTGAGCTTGGTCGAGGGGACGGCGATGACCTTTTCGTCCTTGCCGCCGTCGTCTTCCATGACCAGCACGCCGATCGGGCGTACATTGATCACGCAGCCGGGTATCAGCGGGCGCGTGTTGCAGATCAGCACGTCGATCGGATCGCCGTCGTCGGAGAGCGTGTGCGGCACGAAGCCGTAATTGCCCGGATAGGTCATCTGGGTGTGCAGGAAGCGGTCGACGAAAAGCACGCCCGCTTCCTTGTCCATCTCGTACTTGATGGGATGACCACCGATCGAGACCTCGACCACGACGTTGAGGTCGTCCGGGGGGTTCTTGCCGATGGCGATCGCGTCGATGTTCATGCTGGCCTCCGAGGTCCGGCGTTCTTCTGATGCCGGCGCGGCATAGTCCGCTTCCCGCGGCTTTGCAACCGCGACGCCCGTCGCCCCGCCGGCCGGTCGGTTCAGGCGAAGGTGAACGCGACCTTCTTCAACCGCTTGTCGCCGAAGCTTTCCGACCCTTCCGCGACGTCGCGTCCGCCGGCTGCGGCGTAGAAGGAAAGCGCCATCTCGTTTTCCGCCAGGCACCAGACGACGAGGCCTTGGCAGCCGAGCGAGCCCAGGAGCCGGCGCGCCTCGTCGAAGAGGCGGGAGCCGAGCCCGGCGCCCTGATATTCCGGCTTCAGGTAGAGTTCGTAGATCTCGCCTTCCTGCGGCAGCGCGCGCGCACGGTTGAGGCCGAGCGTGGCGTAGCCGACGACGGTACCGCCGACATCGAGAACGAGGATGCTCGTCGAGCCGCGGATGGCGCGCTGCCACCAGCGCACGCCGCGCCGCTCGATCATCGCCCGCAGGCTGCGGAAGGGGATGATGCCCGTATAGGCCTGCATCCACGCGGCGCGGTGGACATCGGCGATCGCCAAGGCGTCGTCGGGTTCGGCAGGCCGGACATCGATGGTCAGCGTGGTCATGAAATCAGCCTAGTCCCTGCCGAAGCCGGCGAGAATCCATGGGGCGGGCCGAACTGGCAGCTACCCACAGATCTCTTGCACACGTGGCGCCATTTAACCTTTTGTTAAGCCTGCGGGCAAGCGCGTGCCGTTGCCGCAGGCGCCTTTCCCCGCGCGCCACCGCAAACGCCGCGAGACCCGGTCGTCGGCGATCGGACGTTTTCGCCCCGCGACCGGTTTGACCTCTTCGCGGAAGCGCTTTAACCCTTCTTTCCAGCGGTCCTTGCCGCCCATCGATCCCTGTCTGCGAGCCGACGGTAGCCATGCTCAAAACGCCCTATCTTCTCTTCCTCGGCGACGTGCCGGACCCGCTTGCCGCGAAGGTCGCGACGGGCATTCACGACTGGCGGCCAGAGCACTGCGTCGGCCAGTACCGGCTCGAAGGATGCAAGGCCGATCTCGGCCTCGACGACATGACGATCGCCGAGGCGAAGGAAGCCGGCGCGAAGACGCTCGTCGTCGGTGCTGCGAACCGTGGCGGCGTGATCTCGCAAAGTTGGCGGGCGGTCTTCATGGAAGCCGTCGAGGCCGGAATGGACGTCGCCGCCGGCCTGCACGACCATCTCGTCGACATCGCCGAACTGAAGCAGGCGGCCGACGAGGCGGGCACCGAACTCTTCGACGTGCGCGTGCCGCAGGTGAAGTATCCGATCGCCAACGGCAAGAAGCGCACCGGCAAACGCTGCCTTGCCGTGGGCACCGACTGCTCGGTCGGCAAGATGTACACGACGCTCGCCATCGACAAGGCGATGAAGGCGGCAGGCCGCAAGTCCTCCTTCCGTGCGACCGGCCAGACCGGCATTCTCATCACCGGCGAGGGCGTGCCGCTCGACGCGGTCGTCGCCGACTTCATGGCCGGTGCCGTCGAGTGGCTGACGCCCGACAACGACGCCGACCACTGGGATATCATCGAGGGCCAGGGCAGCCTCTTCCACGCCTCCTTTTCCGGCGTGACGATGGCGCTCGTCCATGGCGGGCAGCCGGACGCGCTCGTTCTGTGCCACGAGCCGACGCGAACGCATATGCGCGGCCTGCCGGACTACGAGCTTCCCTCGCTCGAGGCGCTGCGCGACATGGCGCTTTCGCTCGCACGCGTCGTCAACCCGGCTTGCGAGGTGACCGGCATCTCCATCAACACCGCCGGTCTCTCGCCCGAAGACGCCCGCACCTATCTGAAGGAAGTCGAGGAGCGCATGGGTCTCCCGACGGTCGACCCCTTCCGCGACGGCGGTGAGCGTCTCGCCGAGGGGCTGACGGGATGATCACGCTTTCGGTCGTCGCCGAGGAGTTCCGCCTGCGCGAGGCCTTCACCATCTCGCGCGGTTCGCGCACCGCCGCGACGGTGGTGCGCGCGACGCTGACCGACGAGAAGGCCGGCGTTTCCGGCCACGGCGAATGCGTGCCCTATGCGCGCTACGACGAAACGGTCGAGGGCGTCATCGCCGAGATCGAGGCGTGCCGCGAGGCGATCGGCGGCGGCATGGACCGCCATGCCCTGCAGGAACACCTGCCGGCCGGTGCCGCGCGCAACGCGCTCGACTGCGCCTTCTGGGACCTCGAAGCCAAGCGTGCCGGCAAGCCGGTGCACGAGCTCGCCGGCCTCGAGGCGCCGAAGCCGGTCGTCACCGCCTTCACGCTCTCGCTCGACGCGCCGGAAGCGATGCAGGCCGCGGCGGAGAAGAACGCCCATCGCCCGCTCCTCAAGGTCAAGCTCGGCGGCGAGGGCCGCATGGACCTCAACCGGTTGCGGGCCGTGCGCGGCGGTGCGCCGGACGCGCGGCTGATCATCGATGCCAACGAAGGCTGGTCGGCGACCGATTACGAACTCCTGGCGCCGGAATTCCTGGGTCTCGGCGTGACGATGGTCGAGCAGCCCCTGCCAGCCGGCAAGGACGAGGCGCTCGAAGGGATCGCGCGTCCGCTTCCCGTATGCGCCGACGAATCCTGCCACGACCGGGCGACGCTCGATGCGCTTTCCGGCCGCTACGACATGGTCAACATCAAGCTCGACAAGACGGGCGGGCTGACCGAGGCGCTGGCGCTCGAGCACGCGGCGCGCGCCGAAGGCTTCAAGATCATGGTCGGTTGCATGCTCGCCACCTCGCTCGCCATGGCGCCGGCGATCCTGCTTGCCCAAGGCGCGGAGATCGTCGATCTCGACGGGCCGCTGCTTCTTTCGCAGGATCGCGAGCCGGCGCTCGCCTTCGACGAAAACGGTATCCATCCCGCCGAGCCCGCCCTTTGGGGCTGAAGCGCGAAGCGACCAGACACAGGAACGCGTCATGAGCGAAGAACGCATCGTCTACGTCAACGGGAACTACGTGCCGGAGAGTGAAGCGACGGTCTCCGTCTTCGATCGCGGCTTCCTCTTTGCCGATGCGGTCTACGAGGTGACGGCCGTCGTCGGCGGAAAGCTCATCGATTTCGACGGTCATGTGACCCGGCTGAAGCGCTCCGTCGCCGAGCTTTCGATGCCCGCCGAAGTGGACGAGGCGAAGCTGCGCGGGATTCACGAGGAACTCGTCAGCCGCAACGACATCGACGAGGGCCTCGTCTACCTGCAACTGACCCGTGGCGCGGCCGACCGCGATTTCCTCTATCCGGACACGTCGACCACGCCGACGCTCGTGCTCTTCACGCAGAAGAAGGCGGTCGTCGAAAACCCCGCCGCCGAGCGCGGCATGGCGGTCGTCTCCCTGCCGGACCTGCGCTGGGACCGGCGCGACATCAAGACCGTCCAGTTGCTCTACCCGTCGATGGCGAAGATGGAAGCCAAGGCCCAAGGCGCGGACGACGCCTGGCTCGTCGAGGACGGCATGGTGACCGAGGCGACCTCGGCGAACGCCTACATCGTGACCGGGGACGGCACGATCGTCACCCGAGGCCTCTCGAACGCGATCCTGCACGGCATCACCCGCCGGGCGGTCCTCGCACTTGCCGAGGAAGCGGGCCTGAAGGTCGAGGAACGCGGTTTCACGATCGATGAGGCGAAGGCCGCGCGGGAAGCCTTCGTGACCTCGGCCTCCGCCTTCGTCATGCCGGTGGTCAGCATCGACGGCGCGAAGATCGGCGACGGGTCCGTCGGCCCTCTGGCCCGGCGATTGCGCGGCATCTACCTCGAAGCGCTCGCAGCCTGAAGTGGCCTTCGGACTACGGATTGCGTTCGCCAAACGTTACAAATTTGCAATGAGGAATGCCCTAGAACGAGCATGATCAGCGGGCTATCTTGGTCGTCGAAGGGGTCCTCGACACCAATCGAAAGGCCGACCATGTCCTGTTTCAAACGAATGATGACGACGACCGCCCTGGTCTCGGCACTCGCGGCCGTGCCGCTTGTCGCGACCAGCCTGCCCTCGCTTGCCCAGGCCGCTCCGACGGCTGAGGCGCCGCAGCAGCCGCCCGCGCCCGGTCAAACACCTACGCAGGGTCAGCCGCCGGCACCCGGCCAGCCCGAAGGCCAGGCGCCCGGACAGGCGCCGCCTCCCATGCCTCCGAAACCCGGCGAGGCAGGACCCGGGCAAGCCCGTATGTCGCAACCCGGAGAGCGCGAAACGGGCGAGCGCGGCATGATGCGACACGGTCCGCGCGAGCGTGGCCATGGACGTATGGGTCCCGACGCCCATGGGCGCATGGGCCCCGGTGCGCACAAGCGCGCGGATCCCGGTATGCGCGGCATGGGCGGAATGCACCGCCACGACATGCGCTCGGCCCATTTCCAGATGAAGCTCGCGGGCAAGCTTGCCGCCGTCGAGACGGCGATCGGCGTTCGTTCCGACCAGCTCGACGCCTGGCGTGCCTTCACCTCCGCGCTCGTCGATTTCGTCGGTCCGCCGGATTTCGGCGATATGGCCGGCGATACGGATAACGGTCCGGGTGGTCCCGGTCCGGACATGACAGACGGCTCGAATTCCGGCCCGATGGATGCCGGACCGCAGGGCGGGCCCGGTCAGGTCGATCCGAACGCGGGCAATCCGCAAGGTGACGCGACACCGCCGGCAGCACCCGGCCCTAAAGATCAGGCCGGTCCCGGTCCGCAGGAACAGGGATCGCAGGAAGCGCAGAACGGCGGGCCCGACAGCGGTTTCGGCCCACTCGACCGGATCGTCGAAAACAGCATCGAACGCGGGCAGGAAGCCCAGAAGCTGCGCGACGCGATGGACACGCTCCAGTCGACGCTCGATCCGGACCAACTCGCCGAAGCGCGCATGCTGATGGCCGCCGAAATGCAGCGCGCGCGCATGCATCACGGGCGCCATCACGGCTGGCACCACGACCGCGATTTCGGCGCCGGACCGGGCATGCGTGGTCACGGTCCACGTGAAGGCGGACCGGGCTGGAAGGGTGCGCACGGGCCGATGGGCGGTCCCGGACCCCAGGGCGGCCCCGCACAGATGCCGCCGCACGGTCCCGGAAAGCCGTAAATCGGTCTTTCCATTCGCTTGACGACGCGTCGCCGGCCTTCCGGCGGCGCGTCTTGCGTTTCGGAGCGGCGTTCGCCTCGCATCACGGTTGCAAAACGGCCGACCTTCATCCGCCTGTCACACAACGGGTCCATGGTCCGCCCGGCTCGCCGGAGCCGATAGAAACGTCCCGCCGAGGGAGGCGAGATCCGGCAGGAGACGCGCCGAACGCGCGTCGCACGCAACCGAACGCAAGGAGACACCCTTCATGAAACGCACGCTTGCGAGCCTCGCCGTCGGCGCGATGGCGGCCGTCATGGCGATGTCGGCAGCCCACGCCCAGTCCGACGCCCAGTCGCAGGACAAGCTGGCCAAAAGGATCACCGGCGCCGGCGCCTCCTTCCCCTATCCGGTCTATTCCAAGTGGGCGCAGACCTACCAGCAGAAGAAGGGCGTTCAGCTGAACTACCAGGCCATCGGCTCGGGCGGCGGCATCAAGCAGATCGAGGCGAACACGGTCGATTTCGGCGCGTCCGACAAGCCGCTGAAGCCCGCCGAGCTGAAACAGGCCGGCCTGATGCAGTTCCCGACGGTGATGGGCGGCATCGTGCCGATCATGAACGTCGAAGGCCTCGAGCCCGGCCAGCTCGTTCTCGACGGTCCGACGCTTGCCCAGATCTTCATGGGCAAGATCACCAAGTGGAACGACGACGCCATCAAGAAGCTCAACCCCGATGTCGACCTGCCGGACGCCGACATTTCCGTAGTCCATCGCTCCGACGGCTCGGGCACGACGTTCAACTTCACCTATTATCTCGCCGACGTTTCCGACGACTGGAAGAACAACATCGGCGTCGACGCGTCGGTCCAGTGGCCGGCGGGTACCGGCGGCAAGGGCAATCAGGGCGTGGCGAACTATGTCGGCCAGATCCAGAACTCGATCGGCTACGTCGAATACGCCTACGCATTGCAGAACAAGCTGACCTACGCCAAGATGAAGAACAAGGACGGCAACGTCGTCGCGCCTTCGCAGGAGACCTTCCAGGCTGCCGCCAAGGGTGCGGACTGGCAGAAAGCCGACGGCTTCTACCTCATCCTCGCCAACCAGACGGGTGCGAAGAGCTGGCCGATGACCGCGGCGACCTTCATCCTGCTTCATACGGACGTGCAGAAGCCGCAGGAGATCAAGACGGTGCTCGACTTCTTCAACTGGGCCTACGCGGACGGCGACCAGGCGGCCGAAAAACTCGACTACGTTCCCTTCCCGGACAGCGTCGTCAAGCTGATCAAGACCGAGTGGCACGACCAGTTGATGGCCGACGGCAAGCCGATCTGGCCCATGAACGGCAACAGCCAGTAAGACGATGGCGCTCGTCGACCGACAGCGCGTTGCAACGTCATCGGCCGCCGGGGATTCCCGGCGGTCGGTCCGTTTCTTCAACGGCAGCGCCTTCGAGCGGGCCTTTGCGGGCCTGTGCCTCGCAGCCGCTCTCTTCGTCCTCCTAATCCTCGGCGGCTTCTTCGTCTCGCTGACGATCGGCGCTTGGCCGGCGCTCGCAAAGTTCGGTCCGGCCTTCGTGTGGACGACGACCTGGAACCCCGTCACCGGCGTCTTCGGCGCGCTTCCGGCGATCGCCGGCACGCTCATCACCTCAGCGATCGCCATCGTCATCGCCGTGCCGCTCGCCTTTGCGATCGCCATCTTCATCACCCAGCTCGCCCCGGAATGGCTGCGCCAGCCGCTGGGCGTCGCGATCGAGCTTCTGGCCGCGATCCCGAGCATCATCTACGGCATGTGGGGGCTCTTCGTCTTCGCGCCGGTCTTCCGCACCTTCGTCCAGGCGCCGATCATCGCGCTTTTCGACAACGTGCCCGTGCTTTCGTCGATCTTCTCCGGCCCGGCGATCGGCATTGGCATGGCGACGGCCGGCGTCGTGCTCGCCATCATGATCCTGCCCTTCATCGCAGCCGTCATGCGCGACGTCATCGCCACGGTGCCCAAGCGCCTGAAGGAAAGCGGCTACGCCATCGGCGCGACGGACTGGGAGGTGGCGCGTGCCATCATCATTCCGAACTGCGCGGGCGGCCTCACCGGCGCCGTGTTCCTCGGCCTCGGCCGTGCGCTCGGCGAGACGATGGCCGTCACCTTCATCATCGGCAACGCCAACCGCATTACCGCCAACATCTTCGCGCCGAGCAACACGATCGCCTCGACCATCGCCAACGAATTCCAGGAAGCCTATACCGACATGCATTCCTCGGCGCTGATCGCGCTCGGCCTGCTGCTCTTCGTCATCACCTTCATCGTTCTCGCGCTCGCAAGACTCATGCTGAAGCGCATTTCGTCGTAGGAACCCCCGTGAACGCCGTCGTCCGCCGCCGTATCATCGCCGACCGCATCGCCCGCGGCCTCATCGTGTTCGCGACCGTCCTGGTCGTCGCGATCCTGGCGTGGATCCTCGCGATCCTCGTCTACAAGGGCTTTTCCGCCTTCAAGCCGACGCTGTTTACGGAAAACACGCCGCCACCCGGTGAAGCGGGCGGGCTCGCCAACGCCATCGTCGGCAGCCTGCTCCTCGTCGGCGTCGCCATGCTGGTCGCGACCCCGATCGGCATTCTCGCCGGCACCTACCTCAACGAATACGGCCGCGGATCGTGGCTTTCGTCCGTGGTGCGCTTCGTCAACGACGTGTTGCTCGCCAAGCCGTCGATCCTCGCCGGCCTCTTCATCTACGAAATCATCGTCGCACCGTCCGGCGGCTTTTCCGGGTGGGCCGGATCGGCCGCACTCGCCATCATCGCCATTCCGGTGGTCGTGCGAACGACGGAGGACATGCTCGACCTCGTGCCCTCCAGCATGCGCGAGGCGGCGCACGCGCTCGGCGCCAGTCGGGCGCGCGTCATCACCTCGGTCAGCTACCGTTCGGCACGCGTCGGCATCACGACGGGCATCATTCTCGCGCTCGCCCGCATCGCCGGCGAGACGGCGCCGCTGCTCTTCACCTCGCTCAACAACCAGTTCTTTTCCACAGACATGTCCGGCACGATCGCCAATCTGCCGGTCATGATCTTCCAGTTCGCCATGAGCCCCTACGACGACTGGCAGGCGCTCGCCTGGGCCGGCGCGCTCATCATCACGCTCGCCGTTCTGGCGCTTTCGATCCTTTCGCGGATCTTCCAGCGGACGGCCAAGTGACGAAACGCCAATCCACGACGGAGACCATTCCCATGGATACCGCCCTGAACGAACCGACGCACGAGGCCGCAGACGCCGTCGGCGAGCGGTCCCGCCGCGATATCGAGATCGCCATCCGCGGCCTCGATTTCCATTACAACCAGCATCACGCGCTGAAGGACATCGACCTCGACGTCCGACGCCACGAGACGACGGCGATCATCGGACCGTCGGGCTGCGGCAAGTCGACGCTTCTGCGCGTCCTCAATCGCATCTACGCGCTCTATCCCGGCCAGCGGGCGACCGGCGAGATCCGCTTCGACGGCAAGAACATCCTCGACGCCCGCACGGACGTCGCCGCATTGCGCGCCAAGGTCGGCATGGTCTTCCAGTCGCCGACGCCCTTTCCGATGTCCGTCTACGACAACATTGCCTACGGTATAAGGCTCTACGAGAAGCTGTCGCGCAGCGAGATGGACGGACGCGTGGAGACCGCCCTTCGCGGGGCGGCACTCTGGGAGGAGGTCAAGGACAAGCTGGCACAGAACGGCCAGGGTCTTTCCGGCGGGCAACAGCAGCGCCTGTGCATCGCCCGGGCGATCGCGCTTCGCCCGCAGGTCCTGCTTCTCGACGAACCGACCTCGGCGCTCGACCCGATCTCGACGGCGAAGATCGAGGACCTCCTCGACAATCTGCGCGACGAATACACGATCGTGATCGTGACCCACAACATGCAGCAGGCGGCCCGCGTCTCGCAGAAGACGGTCTTCATGTATCTCGGTGAGATCGTCGAGACGAACGCGACCGACGAGATGTTCGAGCGTCCGAAGGAACGGCGCACGCGCGATTACATCACCGGCAGGTTCGGCTGATCCGCACGTCGCGTCTACGCGCCCGTCCGGCGATGGGACAGGTCGTCGCCGGCAGGCCCGCGAACAAGAAGTCGCCAAACTCTCGCCTCTTTCTTTTTTGACACACGTCGCGAGCCCGGAAGACGGGTATTCGGGGGGCGAATGCGTGGGGCACCGTTTCGGTGCGCCGGTCGGCCCAACCGTCTGCGATGGTTTTCGCGAGCTCGACGAGGCGATATCTTGACGATTCGGTAACCCCGTTCTCGTAAAATTCGAAGCAAGCCTCGTTACACCGTCCGCCGTCGATCGGCCCGGGCGGTGCACGGCATGTCGAAAGGTAACCGGTAGGAACACGATGGCACCACGGAATTACATACTCACGCTCGCAGCCCTCCTGATGGGCACGGCTGCGGCCGCCGCCGCGCCGCAGACCCCAACGCGCATCAAGCAGTTCAACGCCTGGGGCGCTTATTCCTATCAGTCGGACAAGGGCAAGATCTGCTACGTGCTCTCCGTGCCGACCTCGGAAAAGCCGACCGACGTCAATCACGGCGACGTCTTCTTCCTGATCTCGCAGCGTCCCGGCCAGAACGTCACCTACGAGCCGCAGGCGATGATGGGCTACGAGCTCAAGGACGGTTCGAAGGTCGACACGAGCATCGACGGAGACAGCAACTTCACGCTGTTTACCAAGGGCAATTCCGCCTGGGTCGAGAATGCCGCGCGCGAGCCGGCCCTCGTCAAGGCGATGCGCGGCGGTTCGAACATGACGGTCGACGCCGTCTCCTCGCGCGGGACGAAGACGCAATACACCTACTCGCTCTCCGGCGTGTCGGCCGCTCTCGACCGCATCCAGGACTGCAAGTAGCAAGCGATCGGAACCGGACGAAGCGCACCGACCCTCACGCTTTGACTCCGGCACGCAACGATCCCACATGATGACGAAGGCGCGCTTTGGTGCTATGGCGCGCCTTTTCGTATTCATGGATTTCCACGGAGCCGGCGATGTCCGTATCGATCGACCTCAGCCCTCGGACGCGGGCGAAAGCGCCCGTGCCGCCGGCATCGGCCGACGAACGGCCCTCGCTGATCGGCATGACGCGCGACGAACTCGCCGTAGCGCTTGCCGATTGCGGCGTTGCGGAACGGCAGGTACGCATGCGCGTGCGCCAGCTCTGGCACTGGCTCTACGTGCGCGGCGTGGGCGAATTCGACGCCATGCGCAACGTATCGAAGGAACTGCGCGAGGCGCTTTCCGTCCGCTACACCATCGCCCGTCCCGAAATCGTCGACGAACAGGTCTCCAACGACGGCACGCGCAAGTGGCTCATGCGCTTTCCCGCGCGCGGTGCCGGGCGTCCGGTCGACGTCGAGACCGTCTACATTCCCGAAGAAGGACGCGGAACGCTGTGCGTTTCCAGCCAGGTCGGCTGTACGCTGACCTGCTCCTTCTGCCATACCGGCACGCAGCGCCTCGTGCGCAACCTGACGGCCGGCGAGATCCTTTCGCAGATCCTGCTCGCACGCGACCGGCTCGGCGACTTCCCCGACCGCGACACGCCGGACGGCGCCATCGTTCCGGCCGAGGGCCGGCGCGTCTCGAACGTCGTCATGATGGGCATGGGCGAGCCGCTCTACAATTTCGAGCACGTCAAGACTGCCTTGCTCATCGCCTCGGACGGCGACGGCCTCTCGCTATCGAAGCGCCGCATCACGCTGTCGACGTCCGGTGTCGTGCCGGAGATCTACCGCACCGGCGAGGAGATCGGCGTGATGCTCGCCATCTCGCTGCACGCCGTGCGCGACGAGCTTCGTGACGAACTCGTGCCGATCAACAAGAAGTATCCGCTCGAGCAACTCATGCAGGCCTGCCGGGACTATCCGGGCGTTTCGAACGCGCGCCGCATCACCTTCGAATACGTGATGCTGAAGGGCGTCAACGACAGTCCGGCCGATGCCCGCGCGCTGGTCAAGCTGCTGAAGGGCATTCCGGCGAAGATCAACCTCATCCCGTTCAATCCGTGGCCGGGCTCGGCCTACGAATGCTCGGACTGGGAGCAGATCGAAACCTTCGCCGACATCGTCAACCATGCAGGCTACGCCTCGCCGATCCGCACGCCGCGAGGACGCGACATCCTGGCCGCCTGCGGTCAGCTGAAGTCGCAGTCCGAGCGCATGCGCAAGAAGGATCGTGTCGCCGCCACCGGTTCTGCCGAAGCGGCGGCCACGGGCTGAACGCACCGGCGTGGGCAACTTCATCCTTCTGCTCTTCCGTCTCGTCGGCGTCGCGGTGGCCTTCGCCTTCGCCTGCCTCGTCGCAGCCCTCGTGCAGGTCGCGCTCTACGGTGCGATGGCGCCGGACCAGTTCGCGAGCCTTTCGCGGCACGGGATCGACTTTCGCCTGATCGTCGGCATCGCCGGGCTCGCAAGCGTCTTCGCGCACGCCGCCTTCGTTCCGGCGATGGCGCTGATCGTCATCGGCGAGATCGCGCGGCTGCGCGGGCTTTTCACCTATCTGCTCGGTGGCGTCCTGCTCGCGGCGATCGTACTGGCGCTCGGCGTGGAAAATCACGTCGGCCTCTCGCTCCTTCCCCGGGCGGTGGCAGCCGATCTCGTCTGCGGATTGGCGGCCGGCCTCGTCTACTGGGCTCTCGTCGGCCACCGTGCCGGCAGCTGGCTGCCGAGCCAGAAGGGGCGTCGCGACACCGCCATCGAAACGGACGAATGACACGGCTTGCCTCCTAGAGGCATCCGGCTACATTGCGCGCGATTTCGCAGAAGCGTTCGCGCCTTGCGCGCTCGAAAACGACAGGACCGAACATGGCCGACCTCAAAGACGTCAAGAAGGTCGTTCTCGCCTATTCCGGCGGGCTCGACACCTCGATCATCCTCAAATGGCTGCAGAGCGAACTTCGCGCCGAGGTCGTCACGTTCACCGCCGATCTCGGCCAGGGCGACGAGCTGGAGCCGGCCCGCAAGAAGGCCGAGATGATGGGGGCGAAGTCCGTCTACGTCGAGGACCTGCGCGAGGAGTTCATTCGCGATTTCGTCTTTCCCATGTTCCGGGCCAACGCGCTCTACGAGGGCGTCTACCTGCTCGGCACCTCGATCGCCCGGCCGCTCATCTCCAAGCGCCTCGTCGAGATCGCCGCGGAGGAAGGCGCCGATGCGATCGCCCACGGCGCGACGGGCAAAGGCAACGACCAGGTACGCTTCGAGCTTTCCGCCTACGCGCTGAACCCGGATATCCGCGTCATCGCGCCATGGCGCGACTGGACGCTGAAGTCGCGCACCGACCTGATCGAGTTCGCCGAAAAGCACCAGATCCCGATCCCGAAGGACAAGCGCGGCGAGGCGCCGTTCTCGGTCGACGCGAACATGCTCCACTCGTCGTCGGAAGGAAAGGTGCTCGAAGATCCGGCCGAGGAACCGCCGGAGGACGTCTATCAGCGCACGCTCTCGCCCGAGGCAGCCCCCGACGAGGCGACCATCGTCGAGATCGAATTCGAAAAGGGCGATCCGGTCGCGCTGAACGGCAAGTCGATGTCGCCGGCGACGCTCTTCCAGGCGCTGAACGACTACGGCCGCGACAACGGCATCGGCCGCATCGATCTCGTCGAAAACCGCTTCGTCGGCATGAAGTCGCGCGGCGTCTACGAGACGCCCGGCGGCACGATCCTGATCGCCGCGCACCGCGCGATCGAATCGATCACGCTCGACCGAGGTGCCGCCCACCTTAAGGACGAGCTGATGCCGCGCTATGCGGAACTGATCTATAACGGCTTCTGGTTCTCGCCGGAGCGCGAGATGCTGCAGGCGGCGATCGACCACTCGCAGGCCGACGTCGAGGGCCGGGTGCGGCTCAAGCTCTACAAGGGCAACGTCATCGTCATCGGGCGCGAATCGAAGAAGTCGCTCTATTCGGACGCCCTCGTCACCTTCGAGGACGACCGCGGCGCCTACGACCAGAAGGATGCCGCCGGCTTCATCCGCCTGAACGCCCTGCGCCTCAGGACGCTCGCCGCCCGCAAACGGGGCTGACGGGCGCGGTAGCCGCCTGAAGCCGTTCATTCCCGGTTGAAAGCGCCTACGATGTCGCTTCTGTGCGGCACTGCGGAGACCTGTCCAAGAGACATCGACACCCTCCCGACGTCATCCTCGGGTCGAGCCCGAGGATCCAACCCCGTCTCGATACGGGCGACGTGCCGGATCGAGCGTGAACAGCGCAATACTGCTGGCAACCGGCACCGTAATCGTATGGACAGGTGGTCAGATCGTCGGGTCGAGACCGAGGATGACGTCGGTACGTGAGACTAAAGCTTGAGGCTTTCGTCGGTCCAAACGCGGAAGCCGCCGAGGAAGGCGTTCTCGTTTTCGCCGGCCCGGCAGAGCGGCGGCATCGCCTTGAGCTTCTTGACGTTGCCGCCGCCGAGCACGATCTCATGCGGCTCCAGCGCCAGCGAAAGCCGCTCGACGACGCGCGCGACGGATTTACGCCACTTCTTCGTGCCGCGGAGCTTACGGCCGCGCTCGCCGACGAAGTCCTCGAAGGTCTTCCGGCGCTTGTAGGGAAGGTGCGCGAGTTCCATCGGCACGCAGACGTTTTCCACGATCATCGCCGATCCGAGCCCGGTTCCAAGCCCGAGGAAAAGCATGCGACCGCCCTGGTAGCTGCCGATCGCCTGCATCATGGCGTCGTTGACGACACGGGTCGGCTTGCCGAAGGCTTCCGAAAAGTCGAACCCCTTCCAACCGGGAGCGAGGTTGTGCGGCTCCAACGCCGGAGCGTTGTCCGCGACCGCGCCGGGATAGCCGACGGAAACGGCGTCGTATTCCCAATCGGCGGTGAGTTCGCGGATGGCGGCCACCATGCGTTCGGCCGACATGTGCTTGCCGGTCTCGATGCGCCGCTTCTCGCCGACGACAGTGCTCACCATCGCCTTAATGTGCGAGCCGCCGACGTCGATCGCGAGCACGACGGGGGTGCGACCCTCCTGCGCGGCGCCGGTGGTGGCCGCTCTGCGGCGTCCTCGCACCGGTCGTTCGCTCCGCTCGCCTTTCGCCCGCGTGCGGGACGCGGCGGCCTCGCGTGGCGCCCGCGTCTTCCGGCTGGACGGGGACGTGGCTGCCTTCGCGCCCCCGGTGCGGGCAGTTTCCGCCGGCTCGCTCTTTCGGCCAGCGCCCGACCTGCCGTTCGGCGCCGCTCTCGGCGACGCGGACTTGGGTGTCGCCGGCTTCGATTCGTCCTTCCTCGGCCTCCCGACCCTGCGCTTTGCGGCAGGCCGGGCATTGCCGGTGTCCGTACCGGATGGGGTATCGGCCATCATCACCTCCTGTTCTTCGGGCTCGGCTGCGGGTCGATCCACCCGCCACGCGGCGCGAAGCCCTCCATTGCCTTTTCAGGCCCCCACGAACCCGTCTCGTAAGGGTGAACGGGCACGGCGTCGTCGAGTACCAGGTCGACAATGCGCCAGGCCATTTCGGCGGCGTGCTGGTTGGTGAACAACTCGTCGTCGCCGTTCATCGCGTCGCCGATCAACCGCTCGTAGGGCTCCATGTTGTCGGTCGTGTCGTCGAGGGCGGAAAGCTCCACCTGCTCGCCGACCATCGTGTCGCCGGCCGCCTTGCGCCGTGAACCGATGCCGATCGAGACCTCCGGGCCGAGCCGGAAACGGAAATAGTTGCCCTCGCCGCGCGAGATGTCGTCGAAGACCGAGATCGGCGGCCGCCGCAGGCGTACGATCACCTCGGTCGCGGTGACCGGCAGGCACTTGCCGGCGCGGATGTAGAAGGGCACGCCCTGCCACCGCCAGGTATCGACGTTGAACCGGCAGGCGGCGAAGGTCTCCATCTTGGAGCCCTTGGCCACGCCCGGCTCGTCCAGATAACCCTTGAACTGGCCGCGCACCACGTCCTCCGGCGTCAGCGCGCGGATCGCCTTCAGGAGCTTCAGCTTCTCCTGGATGATCGCTTCCGGGGTATGGTCGGCCGGCGCTTCCATCGTCAGGAAGATGAGGACGTTCAGAAGATGGTTCTCGATCACGTCGCGGATCGCGCCGGCGGCATCGTAGAACGACCCGCGCCCGTCGATGCCGAAATCCTCCGCCATGGTGATCTGCACGCTTTCCACGCGATCGCGGTTCCAGAGCGGCTCGAGATAGGAATTGGCAAAACGGAAATAGAGGAGGTTCTGGATCGCCTCCTTGCCGACGAAGTGGTCGATCCGGAAGATCGCCTCCTCTTCGAAGACGACGTGCAGGATGCGGTTCAGCCATTGGGCCGATGCGAGATCGCGGCCGAAAGGTTTTTCGACCATCAGCCGGGCGCTCCCGACGGCATCGGCCTGGGCGAGCCCCTGCAGCACCGGCTCGAACATCGCCGGCGGAATGGCAAGGTAGTAGAGTGGGCGCGACGCCTCGCCGAGCGCCATGTTCAGCTTCTCGAAGGTCTTCTGGTCGCGATAGTCGCTGCTGACATAGGTCATCAGCCGCGCGAGCTTGTCGAAGGTCTTCCCGTCGCACGAACCGTGCGCCTTCTCGATGCCGTCGCGGGCGCGCTTGCGCAGCGCCTCGTCGTCCCAATCGTCGAGCGCGACGCCGATGATCGGCTCGTCGAGGCGGCCGGACTTCACCATGCGGTAGAGCGAGGGAAAGATCTTCTTGTGGGCGAGATCGCCGCTCGCGCCGAAAAGGACGAGCGCATCGGAACGCGGTGGGGTCATTTGCCTGCCTTCTCCGCCGAGCTCTTCTCGACATGACCGCCGAAGGCGTATCGCATCGCCGAAAGCAGGCGATCGGCGTATTCGGACTCGCCGCGCGAGGAAAAGCGCTGGAAGAGTGCGGAGGAAAGCACCGGCACCGGCACGCCCGTGTCGATCGCCGCCTTGACGGTCCACCGCCCTTCGCCCGAATCCGAAACGCGACCCTTGAAGCCTTCGAGTTCGGCATCGCCCTTCAGCGCTTCGGCCGTCAGGTCGAGAAGCCAGGAACCGATGACCGAGCCGTGGCGCCATACCTCGGCGACCTGCGAGACGTCGATGTCGAACTGGTAGTATTCGGGGTTGCCGAGCGGCGTGGTCTCGGCGTTCGCCTCGACGTCGCTCTTGCCGGCGTTGGCGGCCTTGAGCACGTTCATGCCCTCCGCATAGGCGGCCATCACGCCGTACTCGATGCCGTTATGGACCATCTTCACGAGATGCCCGGAGCCCGTCGGTCCGCAGTGGAGATAGCCGCGCTCGGCCGGCGTCGCGCCGTCGCCACCGGGGGCCAGCGTCTCGAAGGCCGGCGTGAGATGCTCGATCGCCTCGTCCGGACCGCCGATCATCAGGCAGTAGCCCCGATCGAGGCCCCAGACACCACCGCTGGTGCCGACATCGACGAAATGGATGCCCGTCGACTTGAGGCGGGTCACCATGTCGACGGCATCGCGGTAATAGGAGTTGCCGCCGTCGACGACGATGTCGCCGGCTTCCATGAAGCCCGAAAGCGTGGCGACGTTCTCGCCGACGATCGCCGCCGGCAGCATCAGCCAGGCCGTACGCGGCTTTTCGAGCTTGCCGGCGAACTCCTCCATGCTTTCCGCGCCGATCGCGCCCTCTTCCACGAGTGCCGCAACGCTGTCGGCGTCGATGTCGTAGACGACGCATTCATGGCCGTCGCGCATCAAACGGCGAACCATGTTGGCGCCCATTCGTCCAAGGCCGATCATTCCGATTTGCATGGCTTCATCCTCGATGTCGTTGGTCTTCGCCGAGCGCTTGCCCGTCGGCGGCGAAAATGGCTTCGGGCAAGGAACTCGCGAGCGACTTCAAGGTTTCGCATCGAGTGACGGTGCGGCGGTTCGTCCGGTCCGGCTAAGGACGTGCGAGACGTGCCGACCCGGCCGTGAAAGCGCGCAGCCGCCGGCTGGCACTTTTCCCGCGCTGCGAAACCATGTATGAGCGCCTGAATGCCGGCGATGCGAAACCGCACGCCGCCGCGCTTTTTCTCACGAGCTCCCGAAGAGACCCAACAACAATGGCCCTGCGCAACATCGCGATCATCGCCCATGTCGACCATGGGAAGACGACGCTCGTGGACCAGCTTCTCAAGCAGTCCGGCACCTTCCGCGAAAACCAGAAGGTGGCCGAGCGCGTGCTCGACTCCAACGATCTGGAAAAGGAGCGCGGCATCACCATCCTCGCCAAGGCCACCTCGGTGGTCTGGAAGGACACGCGCATCAACATCGTCGACACGCCCGGCCACGCCGATTTCGGCGGCGAGGTGGAACGTATCCTGTCGATGGTTGACGGCGCGATCGTGCTCGTCGACGCGGCCGAAGGGCCGATGCCGCAGACGAAGTTCGTCGTCGGCAAGGCGTTGAAGGTCGGGCTCCGTCCGATCGTCGCCATCAACAAGATCGACCGGCCGGACGCGCGCGCCGACGAGGTGCTGAACGAGGTGTTCGACCTCTTCGCCTCGCTCGACGCCACCGACGAGCAGCTCGACTTCCAGACGCTCTACGGTTCGGGCCGCGACGGCTGGATGAACGTGGAGCCGGAGGGACCGAAGGACGAGGGCCTCGCGCCGCTTCTCGACATGGTGCTCGAGCACGTGCCGGCGCCGCAGACGATCGACGGGCCCTTTCGCATGATCGGCACCATTCTCGAAGCCGACAATTTCCTCGGCCGCATCATCACCGGCCGTATCGAGTCCGGCACGCTGAAGGCCAACCAGTCGGTCAAGGTCCTCGGCCAGGACGGCCATCTGATCGAGAACGGGCGCGTCTCGAAGATCCTCGCCTTCCGCGGCATCGAGCGCCAAGCGGTCGACCAGGCCGAAGCCGGCGACATCGTCGCGATCGCCGGGCTGACGAAGGGCACCGTCGCCGACACCTTCTGCGACCCGTCCGTCAGCGAGGCGCTGACGGCCCAGCCGATCGATCCGCCGACGGTGACGATGACCTTTATCGTCAACGATTCGCCGCTCGCCGGCACGGAGGGAACGAAGCTCACCTCGCGCGTCATCCGCGACCGGCTTCTCAAGGAGGCCGAAGGCAACGTCGCACTGAAGATCGAGGAATCGCAGGAAAAGGACTCTTTCCACGTCTCGGGCCGCGGCGAGCTGCAGCTTGCCGTCCTCATCGAGACCATGCGCCGTGAAGGATTCGAGATCGCCGTCTCGCGTCCGCGCGTCGTCATGCTGAAGGACGAGACCGGCCAGCCGCTCGAACCCGTCGAGGAGATCACGATCGACGTCGACGAGGAGCATTCCGGCGCCGTCGTGCAGAAGATGTCGGAACGCAAGGCCGACATGATCGAGCTTCGCCCGTCCGGCGGCAATCGCGTGCGCCTCGTCTTCCACGCCCCGACGCGCGGCCTCATCGGCTACCAGTCCGAACTGTTGACCGATACGCGCGGCACGGCGGTGATGAACCGCCTCTTCCACGAATACCAGCCCTACAAGGGCGAGATCGGCGGACGCGTCAACGGCGTGATCCTCGCCAACGAGGCGGGCGAGGCGGTCGGCTACGCGCTCTTCAACCTAGAGGATCGCGGGCCGATGGTCATCGATCCCGGCGAGAAGGTCTACGAGGGCATGATCGTCGGCATCCACAACCGCGACAACGACCTCGAGGTGAACGTTCTCAAGGGCAAGAAGCTCACCAACATGCGCGCTTCCGGCAAGGACGAGGCGATCAAGCTCACCCCGCCGATCCGCATGACGCTGGAACGCGCGCTCGCCTGGATCCAGGACGACGAACTCGTCGAGGTCACGCCGAAGACGATCCGGCTACGCAAGCGCTACCTCGACCCGCACGAGCGCAAGCGCTTCGAGCGCGGGAAGCTCGCCAGTGCCGGCTGAGGAAACAGGGCGTACGCGCCGCGTCGGCGCGCGACACGCATGACGGCGGAAACGAACGATACCGCCGGAAACGCCGATCGTGCCGTCGCTGGCATCCTGCAATCCGCGGTCGGAGCCGGCTCGGGCAGCGAGTTGACGATCGCCGACATCGTGAAGTCGCTCGGCGATGCCTCGTTCGGACCGCTGCTTCTCGTGCCGGCACTGATCGCCGTGTCGCCGTTGAGCGGTATTCCCGGACTCTCGAGCGTTTGCGGCGTATGCATCGTGCTGATCGCGGCGCAATGGCTGATCGGACGCTCCCACATCTGGCTGCCGGGATGGCTCATGCGCCGGCATGTGGAGCGCGAACGCTTCGAAACGGCCGTGAACGCGCTCGAAAAGCCCGTCGGTTTCATCGATCGCGTCACGCGGCCGCGGCTTTCGGCCCTCATGCACAGGCCGCTTTCCTGGCTGAGCCCGCTGATCTGCCTCGCGGCAGGGCTCATCATGCCCTTCCTCGAACTGATCCCGTTCTCGGCCAGCATGATGGGTGCCGTCGTCACGCTGCTCGCGATCGCGAACGTGACGCGCGACGGGCTCTTCGCGATGCTCGGCTACGCTGCGGTGGTGTGCGCGGCGGGCGCCATAACCGCCATCACGCTTCTCATCTAGCTGTGAGCTTTCATTAGGTTGTCCATCCGGTCCGGACCGGGGATGCTGAGGTTGTGAGACTTCAGAGTCCAGGGAGGGACCGGATG
>NZ_VHLH01000020.1 GCF_006516965.1 Pararhizobium mangrovi
CGAAGTCGGACGCGCATGACGGCAAGATCCGCGGCTTCGTGCTCGAAAAGGGCATGAAGGGGCTTTCCGCGCCGAAGATCGAGGGCAAGCTTTCGCTGCGCGCGTCGATCACCGGCGAGATCGTCATGGACGGGGTCGAGGTCGGCGAGGAGGCGCTGCTTCCGAACGTCGAGGGCCTGCGCGGCCCCTTCGGCTGCCTCAACCGGGCGCGCTACGGCATCGCCTGGGGGACGATGGGTGCGGCGGAGTTCTGCTGGCACGCGGCGCGCAACTACGGGCTGGAGCGCAAGCAGTTCGACAAGCCGCTCGCCGGGACGCAGCTCTTCCAGAAGAAGCTCGCCGACATGCAGACGGAGATCACGCTCGGCCTGCAGGCCGTGCTTCGGGTCGGGCGGCTGATGGACGAAGGCAGGATGGCGCCGGAGATGATCTCGCTGGTCAAGCGCAACAATTGCGGCAAGGCGCTTGAGATCGCCCGCGTCGCGCGCGACATGCACGGCGGCAACGGCATCTCGGAGGAATACCAGATCATGCGCCACATGATGAACCTCGAGACCGTCAACACCTACGAAGGCACCCACGACGTCCACGCCCTCATCCTCGGGCGCGCGCAGACCGGCATCCAGGCGTTCTTTTGAGCTCGCGGCAGCAGGAAGAAAAGCCGGGAGCGCCCCTGAACGGCCTTCGCGTCGTCGAACTGGCGCGCATCCTCGCCGGACCGTGGATCGGCCAGACGCTCGCCGATCTCGGCGCCGACGTCGTCAAGGTCGAAGCGCCTGCCGGCGACGATACGCGTGGCTGGGGCCCGCCCTTCGTCGAGGGTGAAGACGGTGAAGCGCTGGACGCGGCCTATTTCCACGCCTGCAATCGCGGCAAGCGTTCGATCGTCGTCGACTTCCGCACGCCGGAGGGCCAGGAGACGGTGCGCCGGCTCGTCGAACGTAGCGACGTCCTGATCGAGAACTTCAAGCTCGGCGGGCTTGCGAAATACGGGCTCGACTACGAAAGCCTGAAGGCGGTGAACCCGAGGCTCGTCTATTGCTCGATCACCGGTTTCGGCCAGGACGGGCCCTATGCGGGACGCGCCGGGTACGATTACATCGTGCAAGGCATGGGCGGCATCATGGACCTGACCGGCGATCCGGAAGGCGAGCCGCAGAAGATCGGCGTCGCCTTCGCCGACATCTTTACGGGCCTCTACGGCACGATCGCGATCCAGGCCGCCCTTGCAGAACGCCAGCGAACGGGCGAGGGCCAGCACATCGACATGGCGCTGCTCGACTGCATGACGGGCGTGCTCGCAAACCAGGCCCTGAACTACCTCGTCACCGGCACGCCGCCGCGTCGCATGGGCAACGTCCATCCGAACATCGCCCCGTACCAGGTGTTCCCGGCGGCTGACGGGCACCTCATCATCGCGGTCGGCAATGACGGGCAGTTCCAGCGGCTCTGCTCGTCGCTTGCCATGCTGGAGACGGCGGCGGACGCGCGCTTTGCGACCAACGCGCTGAGGGTAGCGAACCGCGACGAGCTCGCGACGCTAATCACCGAGGGGACCGTCGCGATCGCGCGCGACGATCTGTTGGCGATGTTCGAGGCGGTCGGCGTTCCTGCCGGGCCGATCAATACGGTCGCCGACGTCTTCGCCGATCCACAGGTCGTCCATCGCCGAATGCGCATCGACCGACCGCATGTCGGTGCGGCTGGCGGGACGGTTCCAGGCGTGCGCACCCCGGTCCGCTTCGCCGATACCGACGCCGCCGCGGCGCGAGGCGTACCGAGACTTGGAGAGCATACCGACGAGGTCTTGCGCGAACTCGGGATCGACGGGGGCGATTAGAGCGCGTCGTGTTTAATCTGGTACATATCCGGCGGCAGCGAAATAGTTGGCGCATTCGGCTGGCGTGAATTGATTGATGAGCGATCCGGTTGCGTCCCAGAGCAGCGGCGCCGATCGCCCCCGGTTGTCCGAAGCGAGCCGAGATGAAAGACGGATTACGCCATTCGAAGCGCTAACTGAGCGAATGAAGTCAACCGGGCAGGCGACTCGCTCGCAAGCAAAGATCGCGACGGCAGTCGAGGCGGTCGGTGGAACGGTACGTGCCTCCACAATTGCAATAGCGCGTCCAGTATATCTGCAGGCGCTCTGAGAGCCTTGCCTCAAAAGTCTATGCGGCAAGGCAATACCTTGCGAAGCGCCCTGTAAGCATGTGGATGTTGCGACGAAGATTTACCGTCCTTGCCGCCTGGCGAACGGCAGTAAGCGCGGGGTCAGTGCTTATTCCCGATCGCTGACATCGCTTGCGTAGTGCGGCCTGCGCCGGGCATGCTCCCGGCGAGCGGTTTCGGTCCAAGGCATTCGTGCTGCCGTCTTGTCTGGCAACCAGACGGAATCATTACTTCCTGAACTGCTAAACCCTTTATGGGTCAGACTCAGAGGGCGGCTCCCAGTTCGCGCGAAATTGCGGCGCAGCATTCCTGCAGGGCTGCGAGCGCTTCAGCCTTCGAACTGTTCGAACGGAATCGTTCGACGAAGGCGATGACAACCGAGGCGACCGCGTTATCGGTGTCGTCGAAGATTGGACAGCAGATATCGCTGATCCCCGAGAAGTCGCGGCTGTCGTGCAGTTCGTATCCCTGTTCGCGAATTCGCTCCAATTCACGACTGAGAACGGCTTCTTCCAGTGGTTCGGTCTGCAACGCCAAGCTTTCGCGCATCATCGGCAAACGTCTTTGCTCGCTCTGAAAGGCCATAATCACCTGTCCGGATGTCGAGTCGGCCGCAATACGGCCGAAGCCGAGCTTCAGCGAGAACGACATATCCGATCCGCCCGACGAGCCCGCGATGACCGCCGTCTTTCCATGCCGCATCACGACAAGGTGGGCGGACTGCTCGATCTCCAAAGCAAGTCTGTTCAATCTCGGCAACGCGTAGTCGATCAGGGTGCGTACGTGCGGCACCCGCAACCCCAGGCGGAACAGCCGGTCAGTGATCGTGAAGGTGTCGGTTTCAGTGTCACGATGCAGGTAGCCACGTTCCTGAAGCGTAACGAGCATCCGGAACAATTCGCTTTTCGAACGTCCGAGCGCCTTGGCAATTTCTGCATGGGTCATCGGACTTTCGCGATGCGCGAGAAGTTCGATGATTTCTAGGCCTTTGACAAGGGCCGGCGCGGCGTACTTGTTCATTGCCCAACCCTCCACCGCGTCGACGCCAGGTATCCATCCGTCCGGTATTTCATATTTGATGTTGACTTTCTATATGAAGCGTTCTTGGATCGGTTTAGCAGGAGTTCATCATGCCTGATGAAACAGATATCCGATCGATCCTCGACCGGCACATAGACCGGAAGGTCCGGCGCCCGAGTGGTGATGTGCCCGTCATCGAGCCGCCGGCTTCGATTCATCTGGATGTCGATCTTGATCGTGACGGCAATCAATCGGGATCCATTCGATTTCCACATTCGCCGAACGACGACGCGTGGGGCGCCGTTCTCGTCCCGATCGTTTCAATCCGCAATGGCGGCGGACCGGTCCTCCTCGCAGAGGCGGGCAATCACGGTGACGAGTACGAAGGCGCGATTGCGCTTCTCGAACTCGCGCGTGAACTCGACTGGCACGATATCAAAGGCCAGCTAATTTTGCTTCCTGCCGTGAACGCACCGGCGGCGAGGGTGGGGCGGCGTTGTTCCCCTGTCGACGGGCTGAACTTCAATCGTTGCTTCCCCGGCGACTTCCACGGCTCGATCAGCCGGCAAATCGCGGCCTATGTCTATCATGCGCTAATGCCGCGCGCTCAGGTGTTCCTCGATCTCCATTCCGGCGGTGGCTCCCTCGAGATCATGCCGAGCAATACGGTGGAAGTGGTGGCAGATCCTCAGCAGACCGAGGCCAATCTTGCCGGTGCTCGCGCCTTTGGTGCTTCGCATGCCGTCTTCGTTAACAATCTTGGAGAACCGCGGACCGCTACAGCGGCCGCCTCAAGGCGCGGACTGGTGACGACAGGTACGGAAATGATGGGAGGTGGTTTCGTCGATCCGCAGGCGCTTCGCGTATGCAAGACCGGCATTCGCAATGTGATGCGGCAGCTCGGAATGCTGGACGAGGTGCCGGTAACGCCGACCGAGCCCGAAGTCCTCAGTGTCGCGCGAGCCGATGCCTATCACCTTTCGATGACCGAAGGCGTTTTCGAACGACGGGTCGCACTTGCCGCTCGTGTCGATAAGGGGGATCTCATCGGTCTTGTGCACGATCGCTTCTCACCCGGAACATTGCCTGCCGAGATCCGCGCTGCCTTTGCTGGCACAGTCTACGCGCTGCGTCATCCGGCGATGGTTTCACCCGGCAACTGCTGCGTCGTCCTGGCGGAGGCCGGTCGACGCGAGTGAATAGAACGGCGCGCGCACCCTGCGCTCTCGCCCAAAACCAAGAAGGCGCCAAGCGCCCGGCAAAGGAACCCGAAAACTGTGAGGATGTGATGTCATATAAGTTTCTTCCCGTGGCAGGCTTAATCGCTGCGGCGCTGGTCGGTTCGACGTTCAGTACACGCGCAGCCGACATCAAGCTCGGTCTTGCAGCCATCGATCTGCAGAACTCGTTCTTCGTGCGCATGAAGGAAGGCGGTGATGCCGCGGCAAAGGATTATGGCGTTTCGGCCAATTGGCAGTCGGCGCAGGGCAGCCTCGACAAACAGGTCGGCATTGTCGAGAACTTCATCAATCAGGGCGTGGACGGCATCCTGATCGATCCGCTCGACAAGAACGCATTGATTCCCGTCATCAAGAAGGCGACGGCCAAGAATATTCCCGTCATCACGATGGGGAACAAGGTCGAGGCTGGCAAGAACTATTCGACGCTTTATCCCGACTACGAGAATATCGGCGTGGTGGCGCATGCGCTTGGTGCCGCGATCGGCGGGGAAGGGCAGGTTGGCCTTCTCGTAGGTACGCGCGGAAACTTTGTTTCCGATACGCGGGAGAAAGGGTTCGTCGATGCGATGAAGAAGTACTGGCCTAAGGTGAAGATCATCGGCATCGAACCGACCGGCTGGGACAGCGCCAAAGCGACGAACGCAGCCCAGACCTGGCTTGCAACCTACCCGGACCTGAAGGGTATCGGATGCATTTCTGACAGCATGTGCCTGGCCGCCTCGGCAGTGACGGACGCTATGGGTGCAGACGTCAAGTTCGCCGGCTATGATGGTGACGCAGAAATGCAGCCCCTCATAGACAGCGGCAAGATGGTGATGGACGTGCTCACCGGTGCGCAGCGAGTAGGCTACTGGAACATTGCTGTGGCAGCCCGGCTCGCCAAGGGCGAGAAGATGAAGAATGATCTGTACATGCCGACCTACTTCGTCACCTCGAAGGAAACGGCGAAGATGCTCAAGGACAACGGCATCGACGTCGATACGATCACCACGCAGCAAGAGACGAAAGCTTCGAAGGACTACAGCCAACAACTCGGTCCTCAACAGCCCGTTTCAGCCATGTCGGTGAAGTGACGGTACACGTGTTATCCGGCCGTCCGGTCTCGAGGCAGGCCGTCGTTCACGGGTGATTGCGAGAACTGAAGCATGAAGCTCCGCGATCTCTTAAAACACAACGTATTCATTCTTTTCATTCTGATGGTTCTGGCGATCGGCGTCTTCGGTGCTGCCGATCCTCAGTTCCTCTCTCCCTGGAATCTCGTTTCGATTGCTCGGCAATCGGCGATCATCGCAATCGTCGCGTTCGCGATGACGGCAGTCATCATTGCGCGTGGTATCGATATTTCAGTCGGATCGCTTCTGGCGGCATCCGGCGTTGTCGCTGGACTGGCTTACGTCGCGACCCAGTCCGCTATCCTGGCTTTGGGAGCGGCGCTCCTCTCCGGCGCCGCGCTCGGGCTCGTCAACGGCGCTCTGATCGGATTAGCTGGCGTATCGCCCTTCATCGCGACGCTCGCAACCATGGCACTTGCTCGTGGTCTGGCTCTCAGCCTTTCCGGCAGTTCCTCCATTGCGATCGCGGATCCCATTCTTCTGTTCCTGGGTTCGGCGCAGATCGGTCCGGTACCGGTATCTGTGATCTTCGCGGCGCTCGCATTTATGGGTTGGCAGTTCCTATTGAACCGTACTGTCTTTGGACGCTGGATTTTCGCCGTGGGCGGCAGCGCGACGACGGCGTCCGCTACGGGCATTCCGGTCCGGCGCGTCCAAGTATTGATCTACGTTCTTTCCGGAGTCGCCGCAGCCGCAGGAACGATCGTCTCGATCGGCCGCCTCGGCTCGGCGCAACCCCTGGCCGGCAATGGTCTCGAATTCACTGCCATCACGGCTGCGATCATCGGCGGCGCCAAGCTTTCCGGTGGCAAAGGCTCTCTCTACGGAACGGCCGTAGGCGCGATCCTGCTCGGCGTTATCAATACGGGGCTTTCGTTCATGGAGGTCCCCCAGATCATCATTTATTTCGTTACGGGTGGGCTGATCCTGGTTGCCGTCTTGATCAGTCAGCCGGAGAGCCTCGCTGGACTTCTACCGCGCCGCCATGCACGCATGCCTGCAAGGTCCGCAAAGACGAACCGCCGGATGCGCGGTGATGCCGGCGCGCGCCAGATCGAGCTTCGCGGCGTCGGTAAACTCTTTCCCGGCGTCAAGGCGCTAGACGGTGTCAGTTTTTCCTTGCGCTCGAGCGAGGTGGTGGCGCTCGCCGGCGAGAATGGAGCAGGCAAGTCCACGTTGGTGAAATGCCTGTCCGGCATCTATACGCCGGACGAAGGCGAGATCCTTCTGGATGGAACACCGTTGCGCGGAGCGGCGGCGTTCGAGAAAGCGGGCATCAGCGTCATTCATCAGCATTTCAGCCTTTCGCCGGATCTCACCGTGGCGGAAAACATGTTCCTCGGCCGGGAGCCGCGTACGGTCTTCGGTACGTTGGACCGGCGACGGATGCTCGCCGAAACCCGTCGGGTCCTGGACGAACTGGACCTTGATATTGCGCCGACGTCGTTACTCGGGCTTCTTCCGGTAGGGGAACAGCAGATGGTGGAGATCGCACGGGCTGCGCTTTCCGATGCCTGGATGTTCATCATGGACGAGCCGACTTCGGCATTAAGCAACCGGGAACGGGACCGTCTTTACGAAATCATCACGATGCTCAGGAAGCGCGGGGCCGGCATTCTCTACATCTCCCACAAGATGGAGGAGATTTTCAGCCAGTGCGATCGGGTTGTGGTGCTTCGCGACGGAAGTTTCGTTGGCGAGCGTCCGGTCGAAGACACGGACGATGCTGAGATCATCGCCATGATGGTCGGCCGCGAGATCGAGGACGTATTTCTGCATCGCGACGCTCCGGTTGGCAAAGTTGCCGTCGAAGTGCGTGAATTGTCCGATGGCAAGCGACTGAAACAGGCAGAACTTACATTGCGGCAGGGCGAGATCGTTGCGCTTGCCGGATTGATGGGATCGGGACGTTCGGAAGTGCTGCGCTGCATTGCCGGCCTGTCGAAACGCAAGGGCGGATTGATCCGGATATTTGGCGAAGAGAGCGCAGGAGGCCATCGCGACGTCGTGTACGTTCCCGAAGACCGGCATCTGGAAGGGTTCGTCGGCCCCATGTCGATCCGTGACAACATCGCGCTTGCCTGGATCTCTCGCCATAGCTGGTTCGGTGTACTACGCCGGCGGGCGCTCGATGCCCTCGCTCATGATCAGATCGCGGCGTTGGGCGTGCGCCCGCCGCAACCCGAAAAGGCCGTCGGTAAGCTGTCGGGCGGCAACCAGCAGAAGGTCGTCATCGGAAAGTGGCTGGCAATGGAGCCGCGCGTCGTCCTTCTCGACGAACCGACTCGTGGTGTCGATGTCGGTGCCAAGTCGGAACTGCATCGGCTGATCGCCGACTTGAAGGAACAGGGCGTGGCGATCCTCATGGTATCATCTGAACTGCCCGAGATCATCGGCGTTGCAGACCGGATCATCGTTATGGCTGAGGGTCGGAGCGTCGGCGAACTTCCCCGGGGTGCCAGCGAACGGGACATTATGGCGCTTGCCTTCGGGCAAGATAGTCCGATGAGCGTTGCCGCCGAATGATCGTGCAGCCGAAGTCCGAAAAAGTAGCGATGACCCATAATCACGATACCGGCGGCTTTAGGCTTTTCCGCCTTTTGAAGTTCGCACCCTACCTGCTACTGGCCGCGCTCGCTCTCGTTTTCGCGGCGATCAATCCGGCCGTGCTTTCGCTGCCCAATACGCTCAACATCGTTTCGCAGGCGACGCCGATTGCTATTCTGGCGGTGGGTGCCATGGTGGTGTTGATCAGCGGCGGTATCGATCTGAGCGCGGCTTACGGCGTTGCCTTCTGCTCGACGCTTATTGCAAGCCGCATCGATGCGGGGAACGGTCTGCCGATGGCACTGCTCATTGGTCTGGTTGTTATGCTGATGATCGGTTTCGTCAACGGTGCCCTGGTGGCTTTTGCCAGGATTCCGCCTTTCGTCGCAACGCTCGCCTCGATGATTGCGTTACAGGGCGCTACGCTGGCTGTCGCTCAAAAGGGTGTCCTTATCGTGAAGGAACCGACGTTGCGTTGGATCGGAATAGCGCGCACGGACGGTATTCCAAATGCGATTTTCGTAACAGCGATTGTTATGTTTGTCGCCGGATTCATGATGAAGCGCACTCGTTTCGGCCTACGATGCTACGCGATCGGTTCTGATCAGGACGCTTCCGAACTTGCCGGCGTGCCGATCCCGCGTCAATTTCTGACGGTCTACGTCGTCTCGGCCATTTTCGTCTTCATGACGGCGGTCTTGATGATCTCACGTGTACCGGTGGTCACCCCGAACGTGGGTGGCATCAGCCTTCTACTCGATGCGATCGCGGCGGCCGTTCTCGGGGGCACGTCGGTGTTTGGCGGCCGCGGTACCGTGGGTGGCGTCATTGCCGGCGCGCTCATCGTCAGTCTGGTAACGACCGCACTGCGCGTTTTCGGAACCGATCCATCGAGCGTGGAACTTTGGAAGGGCGTCATCATCATCCTCGCGCTCTTCGGCGACACTTTGATCGCGCGTGCTCGTGAGCGATCGATCGCGCGGGCGGCGGCATGAACGGACATCGCGAAATTCGTCTCGATCGCTTGACCTCGCCGGAAATCGCAGAACTCGTACGTGATACGCATCGCAGCGGTCATCGTCCTTTGGCGGTTTTACCCGTGGGCGCCATAGAGCAGCATGGACCGCATCTGCCCACCGGAACCGATATCGCGCTGTCGAGTGCCGTCGCCGAGGCGGCCGTCTACAGCGTTCCGGACGCGGTTCTTACTGCGCCGGTTCCCTATGGCGTCTCGCCGCACCATCGCGATTTTGCTGGAACGATGAGCCTCCGCGCCCAAACCTTCGTCGCCATTCTCAACGATCTTGCAGCCGATCTTTGGGAAGACGGATTTACCCCGGTCTTCCTCAACGGTCACGGCGGCAATCGTGCGGCCTTGGGTGTTGTAGTTTCGGACCTTGGAGAAGTCGGCGTATGCACGGCGGCGATCACCTACTTCGAACATATTGCACAGGAGGCTGCGGAGATTCTGCCGGACGCTGCGGGAGGGACCGGCCATGCGGGCGCGCTGGAAACATCGCTTATGCTGCATCTTCGTCCCGAGAGCGTACGGTGTGATCGTATTCCCGCCGGTACGACCCCGCCGGCATGGCCGGATCCTCATCTCTACGCGAAGGCGGCGCCGACCGTCTGGCGCCGGTTCTCCCACATCAACCCGACAGGTGTCATCGGCACCCCTTCACAAGCAGAGGCCAATGCCGGTGCGCAGCTCTTTCATGCGGCGACGACTGCCGTGGCCGATCTTCTTTCCCGCTTCCAAGAGCACTACGGTCGAATCTGATGGTTCATGCGTTCCTGACTACTTTCGACGTGGGTCACTGAGGTACGCGATGGGGCCCCAGCTCGGCTATCCGATCCCGAAGAGCATGTTCCCCGACTTGGATCCGACGCTCGTTCATTTCGCCGGTGGTGGCCAGACGCCGGTGCCGGACGTTGTCGCCCCAACGATCGCGGCCTTTCTGACACGTAAGGCAGGTGGCCAGCCGGCCTACCGCGAGCATTGGGAACTTGTCGCCAGGGCACGTCGCCGTACCGCCGCCCTGATGCATTGCGCGATGGACGACGTCGGCTTTCTTGGCAGTGCGTCGGACGGAATAGCCCGAACTGTCAACGCGGTCGAATGGCGGGCGGGCGATAATGCTGTCATAGCGAGTGATGACTATGCGAGCGGCCGCGCGGCACTGGAAAGCCTCGGTCGCCGATCCGTAACGCTCCGTCGTGTCAATGCGCCGCATGGAGCCGGTCGCGAAGATGCATTGCTCGACGCCTGCGACGGGCGAACTCGGTTGCTCTACGTGAGCCAGGTCAATCCTTTTTCCGGTCGTCGGATGGACGTGGCAGCATTGCACCGAGTTCTAGCGCCACGTGGGACGATCGTTTTAAACGACGCGACCCACGCTGTCGGCGCGCTTCCAGTGCGCGCCGCCGAAGCCGACGTAACGGTCGCAAGCACCTATAAATTTTTATGTGCCAGCTTCATGGGCATCCTTGCCTTTGGAACGGAGCGTGCACGCGCGCTACGGCCGGCCGGTGCAGGCTGGTATTCCGAAACCGCCGATGGCGCATCCCGTTTTGAATATGGCAACGTCCCGCATCTCGACGTGGTGATCCTCGACGCCGTTCTGGAATGGCATGCCCGCGGCGACGAGGATGCACGGGCGCGTCACCTGTTGGCCGTGGCTAACGCCCTCGAGCAGGTTTTGGAGAACAGAGGCCTTGTCGCGTTTTCCCGTGACGGTGATACGGGATCCCACAATGTCTGTGTCGCAGGCAAAAATGTGAAGGAAATTGCCGACGGTCTCGAGGCGCAGGGTGTCCGGGTTTGGTACGATCACGGCCGAATGCGGCTTTCTGCACAGGTTTTCAACGCTCGCGAGGACATCGATGCGTTCGATGCGGCGCTCGGCACGGTTCTGCATTCCACCGATGGAAAAGAAAGAAGACCATAACCAGCATCAAAGACGTTCTTGATGAGCAAAAAGGCCTGGGGACGGCAACGTCCTATCGCCAAGGCTACTATAAAGCCTGCGATAAGCGTCGACAGCGACTGCCGTAACGATCGGCCGCTGATGGTTCAGCCCTCGGGCGTCTTAGGTTTCCGCTTTCGACCAATGAACGGCCGGATTGCCTTCAGCTTATTGTCTTAAGGGAATCGGCAATCTTTTCTGCGATCATGATCGTAGGAAAGTTCGTGTTCGCGCAGGGAATGGTCGGCATCAGAGACGCGTCGCAGACGTAGAGTCCCTCGGTTCCGAACACTTTTCCACTTCCATCCGTTACCGCCATCCGATCGTCCTTGCGACCCATGCGGCATGTCCCAGAAGGATGCCAAACACCACCGACCGTTCCACGGACATAGGCTTCGAGAGCGCCGCGATCGGCGGCGAGGCGGGCCGGATCATCGTAGTTCGCAAGCATATAAGGGAACGCCTTTTTCCGGTGCCCGCCGATCATGTCGATACCGGCGGCTCCGACTGCCGTAGCGATCCATGCCGTAGCCGACGGCTTCGAAAAGCGCTTGCCGATCTCCGACATGCCGCCGGCATAGACGCTTTGGACGACGTCGGCGAGGCAGGGATCGCGTGCCAGGCCAACGGCCCGTTCGAAGGCGTCGGCAAGTCGGGTGAGATCGCGTTCGTCCGAAAGCATACGAAAATCGATGCGTGGAGGCCCCGCCGGACTCATCGGATCAAGCAGCAATTGGCCGCGCGAGTAGGACTTGTTCACCCAGAAGAACAACGAACCGAGCTGGCGGCCGACCGGATGCCAGGCTGCGCGGGTGACAAAGTTCATATGCATGTCGCCAGCCGGGCACCCTTCGAGTCCGGAAGAGAAGCGGTAACCGATCGGAATATGATAGTCCGCCGTTCCCTTTTGTCGTGCGGCTTTCCGCAGAAACGGTACGAGGCCCGCGGAGGGATGCTCCATGAGATTCTGCCCGACTCCGGGCAGGTCGCGAACCGTCTCGATCCCACATTCGCCGAGATGCGTTGCCGGACCGACCCCCGACCGCATCAGGACAGCCGGCGTGGCGAGCGCTCCGCACGAAAGCACGATGTTCGCTGCGTAGAGGCTCTCCTTCTCGCCATCGCGCTCGGTCTTAACCCCAACGATCCGCCGCCCCTCGCGGACGAGTTGCGTCACGGTAGTGAACGTCCTGATCTCAAGATTCTTTCGATGACGGACCGGATCTCCAAGATAGGCCCAGGCAGTGCTCACCCGGCGCTTGCGCTCGTCCATGTTGACGACCATCTCGAATATGCCGTCTTGCCAGCTGCCGTTCTGATCGGGAAGGAAGGGAACGCCGCGAGCTGTGCAAAGATCGATCATTGCCTGCGTGAACGGCGTCCAGATCTCTTCACCACGCCGGCGTACCGGCATGGGGCCATCCTGACCATGGAACGCATCATCGATGTCGAGATCGCGCTCGAGCTTTTTGAAATAGGGTAGGCAGTTCTCCCACGACCAGCCTTCGAGCCCGAGATCGTACCACTCGTCGTAGTCGGAAGGAGCACCTCGGTTGGCGCCGATGCCATTGATCGCCGAACCGCCGCCAAGAATGCGAGCTTGTTCATACCGCGTTGCGTTGGCCTCGGGGCGATTGGAGCCCCGATATGCCAGGGATGCCTTCAGCCCCTTCCACGTATAGGTCGGATTGGAATAGGCGATGCCGGGGTAAGGGTTGGCAAGATCAGGAAAGTCTTCTGGTTTGGCTGCGTCCATCCCAGCCTCCAGCAGGAGGACGCGGATGGCTGGATCCTCGCTGAGCCTTGCGGCAAGAACGCAACCAGCAGACCCGCCGCCTACGATGATGTAGTCCGCATGATCGGAATCACGTGAGCTCATTCCGCTTCCTTCCAACACGTTGTCTCAGGTCCTCGCGACGGCCCTCGCTCCATGTCAGAGCGGGGCGTTCTCCCTTCGCCGGAGTCTCCATGGACCAACGCAAAATGCAGTGCGCCGTAGAAGGCGCTGTCGGACCCGAGTTCGGCCGATAGGATGGGGAGGCGGAAGAGTTCAGGTTCCTCGTCGAGGAACCGGGTCACCAATTCGCGATAGCCGGGTGCCAGCCCGACGCCGCCGCCAAGCACGATCGCGTCGAGGCCCAGGATCGCGTCGAGGTTGGCGAAAAGTTCGGCAACGACCGCGGCCGATGCGCAAACGATCTCGCTGGCCCATGGTTCGCCTGCCCGCATGCGCTCGAAAACGTCCCGACTGGTCAGGGTATGGTCGCCGGTACGCGCCCTGGCGATCGCGGCGATCGCGTTCCCCGACGCAGTTGCTTCGACCGTTCCCCACCGGCCCGATCCGCAGGCGGAGGTTCCATGGCGCGTCGTCGAGAACCCGACGTGTCCAGCCATGCCGTTCGCCGACCGACGTAGGAGCCCATCAAGAACGATGCCGCCGCCGATGCCGGTCGAAACTGTGACGAAGGCGATCGAGCCATATGGACGACCGGCGCCGAAATGGGCTTCGCCAAGCGCCGAGGCCGAGGCGTCATTGAGCACGATGACCCGAGCACCGAAGCGCTTGCGAGCGGCCGCGCCAAGAGGGGCGCCGTCGATGGTCGTAAGGGTATCGACATTGATAGCCGACCACATGCCGGCCGCGTCGAGGCGGCCCGTCACTGCGAGCGCGACCGGTTCGCCAGGTGTCCATCCAACCGTCGCGGCGAGATCGGCCAGTGCGTCGATCTGATGCGTAAGATCCCCGGTCCCTAGCGTCGGCGCCGTTTCACGAGCCACGATCCGGCCGGCTTCGAGACGGGCAGCAGCGATTTTGGTGCCTCCGAAATCGATTGCCGTGCCAGTTAGATGTTGCCAATCCATGAAACCACTCCACCGAAACGTATCTGGCTTATTATCGCCCTTCGACCTCTCACGGTGAAAATGAAGCCTTGCCCGCGTGCAATTTTCTACTGCGAAAGCCGCATGCCGTCCGTCTCCCGAAAGACATGCGCTCGGCTGAAATCGAATGCCAGCCCGACAGCGTCACCCGGCGCGACATCCGGCTTTCCCGTCACCAGTGCTTCAATATTCTCTTCGCCGATCGAACATTCGACGAGTGTTTCCCGGCCGGTAGGCTCGACTAGGATCACCGCTGCACCCTCGTTCCCCTCGCGCTTGACGAGCGAGATCGCGTCAGGACGAAGCCCAACCACGACCGGCTCTCCTTCGGTCACGCCCTTTGGTGCAGGAAAGGAAGTTTCCGTCAGCGTGATCCACATCGTACCGTCGCGACGAACTGCTTTGGCCCTGAGAAAGTTCATTGCGGGCGAGCCAATGAAACCCGCGACGAACCGGTTTGCGGGTCGTTCGTAAAGCTCCATGGGCGAGCCGATTTGCTCGATCCGCCCGGCCCGCATGACGACGATCCGGTCAGCCATGGTCATAGCCTCGATCTGGTCGTGGGTTACGTAGATGGACGTGGCTCCGAGGCGCTGGTGCAGCTCGCGAATTTCCTTGCGCATCTGCACGCGCAGGCCCGCGTCGAGGTTCGACAGCGGTTCGTCGAAGAGGAAAGCCTGAGGATCGCGAACGATCGCCCGGCCCATAGCAACACGCTGACGCTGCCCTCCGGAGAGCTGTTTCGGCAGGCGGTCCAGCAACGGTTCGATGCCGAGTATGCGACTCGCTTCGCTCACGCGCTCATCGATATCCACGCGGCTCATCTTTCGGATGCGCAGCGAATAGGACAGGTTCCTGCGTACGCTCATGTGGGGATAGAGCGCGTAACTTTGAAACACCATCGCGAGATCGCGCTCGGCGGGGCCAATACCATCGATCCGTTTTCCATTGATTGCGATTTCGCCGCTTGAAACCTTTTCAAGGCCGGAAACGAGACGTAGCAGCGTCGATTTTCCGCATCCCGATGGTCCGACGAGGACAACGAACTCACCCTGTTCGATATGAAGATCGATATCCTTCAACACCTCGACATCGGCGAAACGTTTCGAAACTCCGCGAAGGGTCAGCTCAGCCATGATCCGTTCCCCCCGACGGAGCGCGCATTAATTCGGAGAAACGATGTGTGGCCACTTCCAACCGGGTCAGCGCCGATCCGACGGTAACGCAGTCGGCGCCTCGCTGGAGCGCTCCTCTGCACTGTTCCGGCGATTGGTATCGTCCCTCGGCAATGAGAAAGCAGGCTTCGTCGCGCAACTCTTCGAGAAGAGTATAGTCCGGTTCGACGGGGACTGGACCCCGAATGTATCCCGACAGCGTCGAGCCAACGATGGTGGCACCCGCATCGATCGATGCCCGCCCTTCGCCGGCCGACGCGATATCGGCCATGACCATCCGGCCAGCATCGCTGACAATTCGTGCCAGATCCACAAAAGCGTGCGGACGAATGCGATCCGTCCCGTCAATCGCGACAATGTCCGCCCCGGCCTCGATGAGGTCAGCCACGTCTTCCGGCAATGGAGTAATACGCACGGGAGAGCCGGAAAGATCACGTTTGACGATGCCGATGAGTGGAACGCCAGGCAGGGCGCGACGGACAAGACCGATCCTTCGTGCGCTCTCGATGCGAAGGCCGGCAGCCCCTCCCGCGACGGCCGCGCGAGCCATAGCAACTACGATAACGTCATTGTCCATCGGCCCGTCGGAAACAGGCTGAACCGATACGATCAGTTGACCCTTCAGGCGCTGAAAGATGCCGGTTGGGTCCATCGTTTGTCCTCGACTCATATGAAATTCGATGTTCCGGCATTGTCTTGCGCCGAAAGCGATAAGTGGATCTTTAGTTTCCTATCAAACCTATAAACTTGATAATTAATTTTGACAACCATTCGTCTCCTTGATAAAAATTCGTTCTGACGGATCAGGCAATTTCGGGGAGAAGCAGATGAACGGGTTCGATTTCTCGATGAGAGCGTCGCGGACAATCGCAGCGGCTGGCGTTTTAGGCGCCGTCGCATTTTCCGTGACGCCAAGTGTAGCCGATGCGCAGACGACGGTTCGTATGGTGTTGTGGCCGGGGCCCGAAGGCGACGCAATGCAGAAGGTCGTTCGCGCATATAATAATGGGCAAGGCAAAACGGACGGAATTTCCGTCGACATGGTATTGCTCAGCCGCGACGACACTTTTGCGAAGGAAACAACCGAGATTGCGACCCGATCGTCCAATGTAGATATTTATTTTACCGCAACCTATAATATTGGATTTTTTGCTCAGGGACTCGAGCCCATCGACGATATCGGTATCGACAAGTCGAAATATTTCAGTGCGGCGATCAAGGGGCTTACGATCGACGGCAAGCTCTACGGTGTGCCGCTCGATGTCTCCAACCATTTTCTTTACTATCGCACCGACCTTGTGAATCGGCTTCTGAAGGACGAGAGTTGGAAGAAGTCTTACCGGGATATCGCTAGAAAGGTGCTTGGCGAAGCGCGCGATCCCAAGAAGCCCTCCGAATGGACAGCCGACGACTATCTCGCAACCGCGGCATTCTTCTCGCGTTCTGAGAATCCTGATTCTCCGACCCGGTACGGCACTGCGCTGCAAGCAAAAACCTCTCCTTTCAACATCACGCTCTGGGATGATCTTCTGTGGGGGCTCGGTGGAAGTTGGACGGGAAAGGACGGCAAGGCGGCTTTGACCTCCGACGCGGCGCACAAGGCCATGTCGATCTACCGGACGATCTATGAGAAGCATTATACCTCCCCCGATGCCTCTCAATGGGAATATGGCGAGACGAACGCGGCGCTGCAGTCTGGAAGTGCTGCCTTCGCCATGCAGTGGTCAGCCGCCTATGCGGATCTGACGAGCAAGGACAAGTCCCCGCAGATCTACGACAAGATCGCCGTCGCGCCGGAACCGGGCGATCCGCATCGCACGCATGTTCATACGCTTGCGATCTCGCTCAACAAGCAATCTCGGCACAAGGACGCCGCTCGAAAGTGGATGGCATATCTCGCGACGCCCAAGGCAATGACGGCCTATGCCCAGGCGGGCGGCATCCCTTCCCAGCCCGCTGTCTTGAAGGATAACGTGAAAAGCAATGCGGCCTTTGCCAAAATTGCCGAAAACGTGCGCAAATACGGATACTCGCTTCCTACGTTTACCGGCACCTTCCAGGCAATGCAGTCGATCACCGAGGATCTGAGCAGTGCGTGGGTAGGCGTTGATGCCACCGACGACGCCTTGTCGAAAGCGAACGATAAGCTTCAGTCACTGCTGGATCGTTGAAATGGGCGCGGTGTCTGCGGAAGGCTTTCCCATGCCGATGCGGCAATCGGCGACAAGCGCTCGCTGGGTACTCTCAGCACCGCTTCTTGTCTTTCTTGCGGTATTCGCTGTCTTTCCGCTGGCGCTTGGAACCTGGATCAGCCTTACCGATCGTTCGATCCTGTCGTTTTCGATTAACTTCGTCGGCCTGAAGAACTATGCCGATACGCTGCGAGATCCCGATTTCTGGCACGCGGTCTTTTTTACTCTGAAATTCACCTTGATCTCAACGTTTGCGACCCTCGTTCTCGGCTTTCTGCTGGCGTTGCTCGTCCATCGCCGCTTTCCAGGCAAGACGTTGCTCGTCACGGCGCTTATCATGCCGATCATGGTGGCTCCGGCGTTGATGGGCATCATGTTCCGGCTGGTGCTGAACGCTGAAATTGGGCTCGTTCCGGCCATACTTGACCGGTTCGGAATCGCCATTCACCTCTTCTCGCCTCATCTGGTCGTCCCACTCCTGATCCTACTCGAGATCCTGCAGTGGACGCCGTTCACTTTCCTCATTCTTTATGCTGGTCTGCAGGCTCTGCCCGACGACGTTTTCGAGGCGGCGGCACTCGATGGATCTTCTCCGCTTCGCACGACCTTCATGATCACCATTCCGCTGATGGTGCCCTCCTTCTTTGTCGCGGGGTTTCTGCGCGCAGTCGACGCTTTGCGCACATTCGACGTTATCTTCGTGCTTACCGGAGGAGGGCCTGGCTCTCTCACCAACACGTTGAGCATCTACATCTATAAGAAGGCGTTCACTGAAGGCAATTTCGGGTTGGCGACAGCCGCCGCGATGCTCGTTCTGCTTATGGTCGTGCCACTCATCCCCTTCCTGATCCGACGCGTGACGACCCGCGTGGGAGATGTGCCATGACACGCACGAAACAATGGCCAATCATGGTGACGCTAGCGGTCGCCCTCGTGGCACTGGTCGTCAACATTCCCCTGATCGGTGCGTTGTTGACGAGCTTCAAGCCAGACGGAGCCATCACCAGCCATCCGCTTTCCATACCGGTTCCTGGAACGCTCCAGCACTACGCGAACGTTCTTTATGCGGCAGGTTACGACTTTCCGCTGTTCTTCGAAAACAGCGCCATCATTGCCTTTGGAACGGTGGTGCTGACGACGCTCATTTCGGTTCCTGCCGCCTATGCGATCGTGCGTCTGAAGCTCGGTGGTCAGTGGTTGCTAAATGCGGTGGCCGCCATGCGGTTGCTGCCGGCAATGTTCTTCGTCTTGCCCTTCTTCGTCATGCTGACGAACGTGGGGCTGCTGGACACCGTTTGGGGCATGATCGTCGTCGACACCTTCCTCAACCTGCCGATCGCCATGGTCATTCTGGCGCGCGGTGTCGCGGACGTGCCGATCGAGATCGAGGAGGCGGCCCGCATGGATGGCGCGTCCTCCTACGGTATTCTCGTCACCATGATAGTGCCGTTACTCGCACCGTCTATCGCCGCAGCGGCGTTGATAACCTTCCTGTTCACATGGAACGACTACATCTTCGCCATCATCATCACCACGTCGGCAGCGCGAACCGTTACCGTTGGCGTCTCGCAGTTCGTTACGAGCTACGGCATCCTATGGGGTGACGTATCCGCGGGCGTCGTCCTTTCCGTCATCATTCCGATCGTCTTTGCCATCTTCGGCCAAAGATATCTCGTCAGCGGTCTCGCCTCAGGTTCGGTCAAGGGCTGATCGTACACGCAAACGGAGACGTCTCCATGTCGCCAGATCCCTCGAAATGCGTTCTTATCACGGGTGGCGGCACGGGAATCGGCGCAGCGATAACACGGGAGTTCGCAGCGAACGGATGGAACTGCATGATCCTCGGGCGCCGGGAGGAGCCGTTGAAAGTCTTGGCCGACGATCTTGCGAGCGGACCCGGACTGGTGAGTTGGCGCGCCACCGACATCACGGACCCGGCCGAACGCGAAGCGGCCTATGCCGCCTGCGTCGAACGGTTCGGACCGCCAAGCGCGCTCATCAACAACGCCGGTCGCAGCGCCACCGATCCACTGCTCACCTATTCGCAGGAGGACTGGCGGGCGGTCATGCACACCAACGTCGAGGCTGGTTTCTTTTTCGCGCAGCTAGCTGTTCCGGCGATGCGCGACCGTGGCCATGGAGCCATCGTCAACATCGGCTCGGTCTACGGTTCGCTCGGCATCAACAACGATTTTTATGAAGGCAAGCTCGCCTGGAACGACGCGGAGAACCGTGGCCCGGTTCGTGAATTCGCCTACGCTGCCTCGAAGGGGGCGGTCCTACAAATTACGCGGGAACTCGCGACCGCGCTCGGCAAGTGGAACATCACCGTCAATGCGGTCACGCCGGGTATGGTCAAGGTCGATGCCAATCCGCTCGGCGATGCGATCGAGCAACGTCTCGTTCGAGCGACACCGTTGCAGCGCATGGGCCGGCCGGAGGACATTGCCCCAACCGTCCATTTCTTGACCACGCCCGGGGCGGCCTTCATTACGGGCGCCGAGATCAAGGTCGATGGCGGCTGGTCCGTCTGGTGAGCGAGCGCATGCGAACGCGAATGCTGTATCGCAAGCGACGTCGTGCTCACCGGCCGGTCTTCCACGATCGAGACGAGGGGAGGTACAGTGATGGCAAACGGTTTGCAGCCCGTCCTGCCGAAGATCAAGATCAGTGTGTCGAACTTGACTCCGACCCTCCGCCGTATTGCGGCTTTTGTGACCGACGCCCCAGAAGAAACCACGCGCCTTTCCGTCGAAGAGCTTGCAGCACGAACTGGCGTTAGCGTTGCGAGCATTTATCGCTTCTGCCGCGAGATGAACTATCAGACCTTTTCTCAGTTGAAGCTGGCGATTGCCCGTGAGATCACGAGCGAGCCCTCCCGTCATGGTGGGGACGATGGACCGGAGATGCACGAACCCTTCGTTGCCGAATACGTCCGTTGCCTCGATGAGACCGGACGGTTCGTCGACGACCAGACGCTCCGTTCCGTGATCGATCTGATACTGCGTTCCACGCGCATCATGACCGTTGGTGTCGGGGCTTCGGGGATTGCAGCCAACTTTCTACACTACAAGCTTTTGCGGGCGGGAATTGCCTGTCACCGCCCGCTCGACATGCATCTTGCTACGATGCTCGTTTCGAGCTTTACGAACCGGGACCTGCTGGTGGTCTTTTCCGCCTCCGGAGCCACGCGCGACATAGTGGACCTCTGCACGCTGGCCGATAACGGAGCCGTTCCGATCGTCAGCGTGACCAGCCGTCCACGCAATCCCGTCGCCGACCGTTCAATCCACCACATGATCGCGGTCTCGTCCGATTCGCCGGTAACGAGCGGTTCCGGCGCCAGCGTCATCAGTCAGGTTGCCGTCGCGGACATTGTCTATCACGCGATGTATGAGCGCGATGATATCGTGCGACGCCGCGTTGATCAGACAACGGACTCCGTCATAGCCAAACACCTTTAAAGCCAGAGCCGCCTTCTCTTCGGTGGTTTCTTGGGAACCTTCAGCCCTCCCGTCGCCAGATGCATTCGACCCGTTTGACGTTCACCGTCCGCCCAGCTGAATGCAGCAACGCCGTGATCCGGCGGTAACCGTAGCGCCCTCGCATGCTAAGTGACGATTTCCGGCTGCTATCGATCGAGATTGTCTGATTGTTTCGGGATTGTGCTGATGTCGTGTCATGCCACCCGGTGGCTGTACACTACTCGGACATTTCGCAGCTAAGGCATGAACGATCCCGATGGGTTGAAGTGGCGCTGTTCGCAGGTACGAATCTCGGCGCGCCAGCGGGACCTCTAAGGGGTTCGATAGCTAGTTTTCCGGACGACGGGGTTATTCATCTCGATGTCGTCCGGGTAGAGATATCGTGTTCTGTCTCGCTCCAAGCCGCCTTGTTGGATCGCAATCCGGCGATATGGGCTACCGTATGTAACGATCGACGAGTAGAGCGTCGCGATCCTCGACGGGCGAGAAGCATAACGCCGGTTCAAGATGGGGTCTTGATGGACGCGCCGTTCCGTTTCCGAAGGAGGCGATGTAGGAGCGAGCCAGTGGCCGCTCGTCACCGATCAACGCCATCGTCATCCGCTCATGGAACGAAACGACGAGAGTGCTGCTGCTAAGTGCTTCGTCGCACGGTGCTTTCTGATATCGAGCGGACGTATTTCCATATTAAAGCGATCAAAAAATTTTACCGCAGTTTAACCGCGCTTATTAGGGAAGGCGAAAAACGTCTTCGGTAATGTCGTCTCACGTCGAGGCGAACACTCGGCCTGAATGCAATTTCTCTTGGACCGAAGGACTAAAGCCATGATGATCAAGATTCACCGCTTTCTCAGCGCGAAAACTTCCATCTTCAAGAAAGACGAGTCCGGCGCCACCGCAATCGAATACGGCCTGATCGCCGCTCTGATCTCGGTTGCCATCATTGCCGGCGCCAGCGCTCTCGGCGGTAAACTTAAGACCACGTTTAACGATATTGGCTCTTGCATGGGTGCGGACACCGGGACGTGTGCGAACGTTGCGGGCGAGGGGCAGAATGGGCTTAAGTCAGAGTAAGGCATTACTTGTCGGAAGCTTATGAACTCTCGTGCTTCTGCTTGCCTACAAACCGAGCGACATGCTCGCAATCTATTCAGAACGCCGAAGATCCCGTTTAGGCGGGGTCTTCTTTCGCTCGGCAATGATGTCTTTCCTAGACTTTTCCAAAATTGGAAGAATCAGCCGTATTTCCAAAAGAACTAAACAACTTTGTTTGTCGGTGCAAAATAACATAAAGCACAATAATCCAGATTGAGAGGGTAAGTCCGTGTTAGTCGCAATTGGTCGTTTTTTTAAAAATAATGTTTCATCCTTGAAGGGAGATGAATCCGGAGCCACTGCTATTGAGTACGGCCTTATCGCTGCGCTGATCTCGGTCGCTATCATCGCCGGAGCGAGTTCTATTGGCAGTAAGCTCGGCGATACCTTCTCGCATATTTCGACGTGTATGGGCAGCTCCACCGGTAATGATACTTGTACGGCTGCAAGTGGCGGCGATTCAGGCGGTGCCGATGCAAATGGCGCCAACACGGGTGCCAGCAACAACAGCGCTGTAACGGGGCGGACGGTGAGTGGGACCTTATGACCTAACGATACGATTTGAATATTTTAAATCAGGTTCTCTTACCATCAGTTTGAGAAAGGCCTCGCTCCAACGAGGCCTTTTTTATAAGTGATGAGCTTCACTCCACCGTAACCGACTTTGCCAGATTGCGCGGCTGATCGACATCCGTGCCCATGAAGACGGCCGTGTGGTAGGCCATGAGCTGCAGCGGCAGGGCGAAGATGAGCGGCGTGACGAGGGGATCCGTGTCCGGCAGGAGGATGGTTCGCATCGTTTCGAGGGTCGTGGCCGCCGCGGCACCCTGACGGTCCGTGATGAGGATGATGCGTCCACCGCGGGCCGCGACCTCCTGCATGTTGGAAATCGTCTTCGAGAAGACGTGGTCGTAGGGCGCGATGACGACGACCGGCATCGTCTCGTCGATCAGCGCGATCGGACCGTGCTTGAGTTCGCCGGCGGCATAGCCCTCGGCATGGATATACGAAATCTCCTTGAGCTTCAGCGCGCCTTCGAGCGCTAGCGGGAAGCTCGTTCCACGGCCGAGATAGAGCGCGTGCCGGTAATGCGAGATTTCCTGCGCCAGCGAACGGATGTCCGCCTCGCTCGCCGCCAGCGTATCGCGCATGAGGCGGGGAACTTCCGATAGTGTGCGGACCAGGCGTGTTTCTTCCTTGCGGGTGATCGTGCCGCGGCGCACCGCCGCCGAAAGGGCGAGCGCGGCGAGAACGGCGATCTGGCAGGTGAAGGCCTTGGTCGAGGCGACGCCGATTTCCGGGCCGGCAAGCGTCGGCAGGAAGCCGTCCGCCTCGCGCGCGATCGAGGAATCGCCGACATTGACGAGTGCTTCGCTCGCAAGCCCTTCGGACCGGCAGTAGCGCAGCGAGGCGAGGGTATCCGCCGTCTCGCCGGACTGGGAGATGAAGAGCGCGGCGCCCGCCGGCGAGAGCGGCGGCTCGCGGTAGCGGAATTCCGATGCGGTATCGACATCGACGGGCAGCCGCGCGAAACGTTCGAAGAGATATTTGCCGACGAGACCCGCGATATAGGCCGTGCCACAGGCCGAGACCGTTAGGCGCTCGATCCGATCGAAAGCGATCGTCGAGATGCCCTCGCGCGTGCAGCCGGCAGAAAAATCGACGTAGTGGCTCAGCGTATGGGCAATGACTTCCGGCTGCTCGTGGATTTCCTTTTCCATGAAGTGCCGGTGATTGCCCTTGTCGGCGACGAAGTGCGCGCCTGCGGAACGCTTGCGTTTCCGCTCCACGGGCCTGCCGTCCGCGGCATGGATCTTGGCGCCTTCGCGCGTGACGATTGTCCAGTCGCCGTCCTCGAGATAGGCGACATCGTCGGTGAAGGGGGCGAGCGCGATGGCGTCGGAACCGAGATACATTTCCTGCTTGCCATAGCCGATCGCGAGCGGCGGGCCGTTGCGCGCGCCGAAGATCGTATCGGGAAGGTCTTCGAAGACGACGGCGAGCGCATAGGCCCCTTCGAGGCGGGCGAGAACGGTGCGCATGGCGGTTTCCGGCCTGTCGCCCGCGGCAAGGCGGGCGCCGAGCAGCCTGGCGACGACTTCGGTATCCGTCTGCGTTTCGAAGACGACACCCTCGTCGACGAGTTCGGCCTTGAGCGCGGCGAAATTCTCGATGATGCCGTTATGGACGACCGCGACGCCGGCGGCGAAATGCGGATGGGCGTTGCCGACGCTGGGCACGCCATGGGTCGCCCAACGCGTATGGCCGATGCCGGTCGTACCTTCGAGCGGGTCCTGCGCGAGGCATTCCTCGAGCGCGACCAGCTTGCCCTGCGCACGGCGCCGGTCGAGCCGGCCTTCACGCAAGGTCGCGATGCCCGCGGAATCGTATCCACGGTATTCGAGCCGCTTCAGCGCGTCGACGAGCAACGGCGCGACGGACCTGCTGCCGACAATGCCTACAATTCCGCACATGATGATCCCCTTTGCCCGGCTGTCCCACGTGCCGCAAAGGCTCGCACGTCACCCGTTTCCGTTTTCTTTCGAGCGTTTCGTTGCAAGGATGCGCTCTCGAAGGTCGTGCGCGCGGCCGGGCTTGTTGACCTGACGCGCGCGGCCGAAGGCGAGCGTGCCTTCCGGTACGGCGTCGGTGACGACGCTGCCCGACGCGATGTAGCTGTCCGCGCCGATCGAAAGCGGGGCGACCAGCGACGTGTTGGAGCCGACGAAGGTATGGGCGCCGATCTCGGTGCGGTGCTTGTTCGCACCGTCGTAATTGCAGGTGATCGTTCCTGCGCCGACATTGACGCCTTCGCCGACCGTCGCGTCGCCGATGTAGCTCAGGTGATTGATCTTCGCGCCGGTGCCGATCTCGGCCTTCTTTACCTCGCAGAAATTGCCGACCTTCGCACGCTTGCCGATCTCGGCGCCGGGACGAAGCCGGGCATAGGGGCCGATTTCCGCGCCGGGCGAAACCCGGGCGCCTTCGAGATGGCTGAAGGCACGGATCGTCGCGCCTTCGCCGACGGTGACCGCCGGCCCGAAGACGACATTCGGCTCGATCGTCACGTCGCGCGCGATCTCGGTGTCCCAGGCAAGGAAGACGGTTTCCGGTGCCGTCATGGTCACGCCGGAAAGCATCAGCGCTTCGCGACGGCGGTGCTGCCATAGCGTTTCGGCCGCGGCGAGCTCGACGCGGGTGTTGACGCCCACGAGCTCGTTTTCGTCGACCTCGATCGCGACGGCGCGGGCACCGCGCGACCGTGCCAGCGCGACGATGTCGGTCAGGTAGTACTCGCCCTTGGCGTTGTCGTTGCCGATCGCCTCGATGAGCGAGAGCGCGCGCCTGCCGTCGATCGCCATCGCACCGCCGTTGCAAAAGTCGATCTTTCGCTCGGCCTCGCTCGCATCCTTCTCCTCGCGGATGGCGACGAGTGCGCCGTCCTCCTCGACGAGACGTCCGTAGCCTGTGGGCCTCGGCGTACGGAAACCAACGACGACGACCGCGGCATCCTCGGCTTCGAGCGCCGCACTCGCCCGCGCCAGCGTCTCGGCACGCACGAGCGGCGTGTCGCCGAAAAGCACCAGAACCGCTTGCGGTGTTTCTTCGAGCGCCTCGCGTGCGGCGAGCACCGCATGGGCAGTTCCGAGCCTTTCGCCCTGTTCGAAGACAGAGATCGACGGTGCGCCGGAACGGATCGATTCGGCGACCGTCTCGCTCTGTCGGCCGACGACCAGCGCCGTCCGCTCGATACCGGCTTCCGCTACGGCTTCGACGACATGGGCGAGCATTGCCCGACCGCCGACGGGATGAAGGACCTTCGGCAGGGCCGATTTCATGCGCGTGCCTTCACCCGCTGCAAGAATGATGGCGAGACTCTTACGCTCCATTTCGCTCCCCTCGCGACGGCACGGTCAGTCTGATAAAAGCAAGCGTGCCGGAACACGGTATCGTGCATTTCACACGTCGTGCAGTCCAAGACAAGCGCTCGCCGTCGGCGGGCCCCTTCTTCGGTGACGGCGATGGCGCAGCGGTTGTCGCCGCTTTCGAGACTTGCAAATGCCGCAAAGCTCGGGCACCCCACAGGGGAATGCCAGCTCGTACGGGTATGGGCAGCGAGGAGGCAGACGAGCCGGCTACGTAAAGCGGCGAAACGGAGAATGAATGGCCACCACGAGCATCACGGGCGATCTTCGCGAGTCTTTCGCTTATCGACGCTTCTGGCTGATCTTTGGCCGTGACGATGCGAGTGCGCAGTTCCAGCACACGTCGATCGGTGGACTGTTCTTTACGGTAAGTACGATGATCCGGGTAGCGATCGTCTATTTCGTTTTCGGAGCCGCGCTCGGCCATACCGGACCGAGCTATTTCGGCTATATCGCTTTTGGATTTCCGATATTCATGACGATATCAAGTTCTATTTCCAATGGATACTCCATCCTGAAGCAGAATAGATCAATAATAAACAGTATGAGAATGCCGATATTCGCTCTTGTATTGCGATTTTTGGTTTCTCAAATTATCCGACTTGGATTCTCTTTATTGGTGTTCCTCGGGTTCGTCGTTCTGAATCCCGGAATTATCAACCAAAATTGGATTTGGCTACTCCTAACGATCCCGCTTTTCGTGTGTACGATTTGCGCTATCGCGCTTTTTTGCATGATTTTAGGTGCTTTTTTCCCCAATATATTTGAATTTCTGAATTCATTGATGAGGATGATGATGTTTGCCACGCCAATTTTCTGGTACGCTGCATCTCGTCATGGTGTGCGCGGCGCAATTGCCCTGTACAATCCGTTTACGCATATCATCGCCATCGTTCGTGAGCCGGCGCTCGGCCAACCCCTTCCCTTCCTTTCCCTGGCCGTAGTCGTCGCGATCCTGGTCGTCGTCGGCGGTGCGGGATGCTACATGCTCAAGAGAAGCAGTGAATGGCTGATCTACCGCATCTAAGGAGGGAGATCTCCGGTCGTGACGGCACTTCGGGCGCGCCGTCATCCTTCGACACTCGGTCCGAAACACAGATGTCCGTGCGGGACGCAGATCCCGCGCGCAGCCAGTGCGACAAATTGAATGATGCAGAGTTCCCTATGGCTTTAACGGACGAGGCGCCGGCAAAGGAAGGGGTCGATAGTGATGTCCGACTGACTTTGCACGATGTGACGATCGAGTATCCGCTGTCAAAAACGTCATCGAGCCGATTTTCGGATTTCGCGCGAACCGTCGGCGGGCAATTCGTCTCTCATGACGATCGACGCTTCATCCGTGCTCTTGATCGCATCAGCCTCGATTTTCCAAACGGATCGCGAGTCGGCCTGCTCGGAGGTAATGGCTCCGGGAAGTCGACGCTTCTGCGCACGCTGGCAGGAATTCTGCCGCTGACGGCTGGCGAACGCATAATCAGGGGCCAAATTGCCACGCTATTTTCGGCGGGCGTCGGTATCGATCCCGAAAAAAACGGTATCGCGAACATCTACCGGATGGCGGCGCTCTACAACATACCCCGGCGGAGGGTGCCGGAGCTGATCGACGACATCGTCGAGTTCACCGAACTCGGCGAGTTCATCGAGTTACCCGTGAAAAGCTATTCTTCCGGGATGGCGTCGCGGTTGGGTTTCGGCTTCGTCACGAATATCAATGCCGATGTGATCCTCGTGGACGAGGTCATCGGTACTGGGGACAACAACTTCAAGGACAAGGCGCGCGAGCGCATGGAGCGTTTTCTCGCCGACCGAGGTATCATCGTGGTGGCGTCCCACTCGGTTGAAGTTCTCGAAACCCTTTGCCATACGGGGCTCGTGCTGGACCAGGGCTCCGTTGCCTTTTATGGCGACATCGCCGAAGCCGGCGAGTTCCACCGGGAACTCAAGAAAGACCAGAAGAAGCGCAAGGCCGACAGCTGATCGGCATTGGCGCGTCCGGCGAGCCCGTCTTGCGCTAGCGAACCTGCCAGAACGGCCGAATGCCGTCATGGGCGTCGAACAGCGGCTTGAGGCGGACAGGATCCGGATGCGCCGGGCAGTTTGCGGGATCTTGCCCGAAGCGGCGGCGGTAGCCTTCCATGATGGGAAGGAAGCGGTCCGTGTCGAAGGCGTCGATCTGCTCGTACGGCCAGTGGCCCTTCATGTGGCCGGCGAGCCATTCGACCGCGGTGGCAAGGCTTTGTCCTTCGGGTCCCTCGAACGCCCAGAGGTCCTCGCCGACCGTGGCGGCGAGTTCGCTCAGATGGATCCAGCCCTGCAGGTTGAAGGCGCAGTAGTGCGCCGTCGTCGTCCGGTTCAGCTCCTCCGGCTGTGCGCCTTCGGCCGTGAACTGCGCGCAGATGCGGCTCAGGCTGTCGCGCAGGACGGTGCGAACGCGTTGCCGGTCGCCGAGATAGAGCGCGATCGAGGCCGTCTGAAGGTCGTAATAGGTGCCGTGATTGTTCTTTGCCGAACGCTCGCCGATTGCCTGGCGCGATGAACCAAGCCAATGCAGGAAGCGTTCGAGCCACGTCTCGAACGTCGCCAGATCCGTCGCGCTCAGGACGCCCGTCGGTCCGAGAATGCGCATCGCGTCGAGAAAGAAGTAGAAGTCCTTCGTCTCGATGATGCCGCTGCTGCTTCCGCGGTTGCGGTCGTGGCCGGGGCGCACCTGCGCGTAGTCCAGATGAGGGTTCATCGCCGTTGCGGGCTCGACGAACCATCGCCGAACGAGAGTGCCGGCATGGACGGCATACCGCTCTTCGCCGGTCTCGCGGTAGGCGAGGGCCAGGACGAAGGTGTCGTCGAAGAGGCGCTGCAGCCGCGTCCGGTCGTAGCGTTCGCTGAGAGGCTCGTAGAGACGCGTTCCGGGCACGCGCTTGCCGTCGCGGTGAACGTGCGGGAAGACGCGCAGCGGATGCGGCCAATAGTAAGGCGCCGGATGCCAGTAATCCTTCGGATCGCCGCTCGGCGGAAGCGTGGTCTTGTCGACGACGGTGTGCGGTCCGCGGGTCAGCGCGGCGTCGGCCGCCTCGATCAAGCGCTCGCGCAAGGGGGCCGGCATCGGCGGCGCGGCAGCGCGTTCCGTGCGTATGAAGACGCCGCCCTCGGCGCCGCCCATGGTTCCATGGGCCGCATCGAGGCGCTCCAGCAGGCCGATAACCCCTTGCGAGCGGGCGACGCCGCGTCCGACGAGACCTTCCTGTCCCGAGCCCTGCTCGAGTTCGCCGCGTCCGGAAAAGAGCCGCGCGACCCAGCCGGACCGGGTCGTCGCCCCGGCCTCCGGCGCATAGGCCGGGGCCGGCATGTCCCAGGGTTCGATCGGCCACTGGTCCCAGGCGCCGGAAACCCCGAGGCGCCAGAAGAGTTCGACCTTCGGACGTCGCCCATAGGGGTGTTGCGTGTCGAAGCGCTCTCGCGCATCGCAGCGAAACAGGATCTGCGGCTCTTCGTCGGCGCTCGGTTCGAAATCCGGCGAAAGCAGGTCGGCATTGTCGCCGACGCGGGCCATCGGCACGACATGATAGGCAAAATGCGGGTTGGCGACGACGTCCGATCGAAGCGCCTGCCAGGCCTTTTGCGTGAAAAAGCAATTACCGTCGAACGGCAGGACCCATTTCGCCCGCGGCCTGCCGTCTTCCAGAGCGGCGTTGCGCGCGCCGTTGTTGTTCATCACCGCATTGTTCTTGAAGCGGTGCAGGCGCATGAGGACGCGTTCGCGTTCGGCCGGCTTAAGCTTTTCGAAGAAGCGCCCCGAAGGTGCGAAGCGCACCGGTACGCCGGCGATGTCCCAGCCCGCGGTTCGGTAGCGTTCGGGCTCGAAGGGAAGGTGGAGATAGGCGACGTTCCGCCTTTCCAGGAGGTCGAGGATCTCGCGCTCCATGGCTGGATCGACGATCCGGTTGACGACGAAGCGCTTCTCGCAATCCTTAAGCTCCGGTTCCTCGTCGAGAATGAAGGCGAGGTTGCGCAGCGACTGGCCCACGCTGTGGCGTGGAGGCAGGTCGTTGCCGATGATGCGGTAGAGCACGAAGCGATCCGGTGTCTTCGCGATGCTCGATTCCGCATACGCCTTCTTCAGGCTCGCCTCGTCCGGAATGGGTGGCGCGCCCCGGCTCGACGCCCGATCGATGCGTACGGCCGTCGGTGCGGCCTCGCGCATCCGCGCGCGCAGCCAGTAGGCGCCCGGAACATAGGCGGCGATGCGTTTTGCCCTGAGGAAAAGCTTCTGTTTCATGAATGTGCTTGGAGGGACACTCGACACTGCCCTGCTGGAACTCGCGATGCCTGCCGTACTCGCCGCGGGCCGCAACGGGGTAGCAGCGAGGAGGGGCCGCGGCAATGTGCATGCCCGAGACCGGCGGATGGTTTTGCAGCGAGCGAGGGCTTGTGAGGGGCCGTCTTTCAAGCGATAAGTAATCGATCCGAAAGGGGCATCCTTTCGAGAAGCGGCCATGCCGCCCGGCGTGCATGGTCGACGCCCGTTTGAACATCGAAACCGCGAATTCTGGAGTTGACCCTAGGCGTGGCGCTCGTTTCGGTCCTGACGCCGGCTGCCAATGCGGCGAGAACGATCCTCGCATGCATCGAGTCCGTCGGCTGCCAACGCGACGTCGATCTCGAGCATGTCGTCGTCGACGACGGATCGTGCGATGCGACGGCCGCGCTCGTCGAGGAGGCGTGCCGGGACGATCCGCGATTGAAGCTTGTCCGGCACGAAAGAAGCTTGGGCGCGGGGCCCGCGCGCAATCGTGCTGCCGAAGCCGCCGGCGGCCGTTTCGTCGCCTTTCTCGACGCCGACGATCGCTGGCTGCCGGACAAGCTTTCCACGCAGCTTGCATACATGCGGGGAAATGCCGTCGCCTTCAGCTACGGCGCCTACAGGGTCTATCGCGACGATGCCCCGAGCAAGGCGCGGATCTTCCGTCCGCCGGCCACGCTCTGCTATGCCGATCTGCTTGCCTCCTGCCCGATCGGCTGTTCGACGGTCATGCTGGATCGCGAACGGACCGGGCAAGTGGCGATGCCGGCGATCCGCAGCGGACAGGATTGGGCCTATTGGCTGGCGCTGACCCGCTCGGGCCTGCGTGCGCACGCCTTTCCCGGTGTCCATACCGCTTACACCGTGCGGCGCGGTTCGCTCTCGGCGAACAAGCTCAGGAAACTCAGGGACGTCTTTGCGATCTACCGCGACCAGGAACGGCTTTCGCCGTTGGCGAGTTGCCGTTTTCTCGCCGCGCACGCGCAGTACGTGGTGTCGGGCAAACGGCGGTTTCTCGCTGCGGAGCGCGACGGGGAGCTTTGACGACGTGAGGGCGACGGGACCGGAAAACCTGAAGGCGGTAGAGGGAAGCAACGTCGCGACCCTCGCCGACCCACAAACGCCGATGCTTTCGGTGGTCGTTCCGATCTACCGGCAGTGGGAAAGCGTGCCTGCGCTCGTCACGGCGCTTGCGGACCAGACGCTTTCCGACGCCGCGTTCGAGATCGTGCTGGTCGACAACGAGCCGGACGGGCGCCATACGATTCCATCCTGCATCCAGCGGGAAAACATCGTCGTTTGCCCGTGCGAAGCACCGGGGTCGTATGCTGCGCGCAATGCCGGCGTGCGGGTTGCGCAAGGGGCGTGGCTCGTCTTCACGGACGCCGATTGCCTTCCCGCACCCGGGTGGCTCGAAGCGATGCTCGCCGCGTTCGAAGGTGGCGAGCGTCTCGTCGCGGGTCCGATCGTCGTCAGGGCGTCCGACAGTTCCCCGACCCCGAGCGAGATTTTCGACACCGTGCGCGGTATTCCGCAGGAACGCTACGTTCGCCGCGGTTATGCGGCGACGGCGAACCTCGGTGTCTCTCGCGCGGCGTTCGATGCCGTCGGCGGGTTCGATGCCGCGCGGTTTTCCGGAGGCGACGCGGAATTCTGCCGGCGGTTACGAGGGGAGGGCATCGTTCCGGCCTACGCGCCGGCGGCGCAGGTGGAGCATCCCGCGCGGCGCAGCTGGGCTCAACTGGTCCTTAAGACCCGGCGTGTTAGGGGAGGGCAGCTCGCGCCGGGAACGCCATGGCGGTATCGCTCCTCCATGCGCGTTTTCGCGGGGCTGCCAATCAACGCGTGGCGCCTGGCGCGCGCAAACGGACATAGCGCACGCTATAGATTGATTGCGATCGGCATGCTGTGCGCGTTATGGCCGATCGAACTTGCCGAGGCCTGGCGCCTGCGCCGTGGAGGTGCGGCGGAGCGGCGATGAAGAGGGCCGGAATTGTTACATTCGATGCAGGGATCAGCGACGCTCATGGATGATTTCTTCAAGGACATGCGGCCGTTCTTCCATCGACGCGCGCTGATCTACGTCGATGTCGGCGCACATCATGGCATGGCCTACCAGAGCCTGGCAGAAGCCGGGTTCGATATCCTCGAAGCGCATCTGATCGAGCCGGACCCGCAGAACTTCGAGGCGCTGACCGTGCTTCAGGGTGGCGAAGGGTCCCGCGTCGTCCTGCACAATTTCGCTTCGGGGCGTGGGCCGGGCAGCGCACGCCTTCGTTCGGCCGGCGCGCTCTCGCGGATCGTTACGGCCGACGAGGACGGCAATTGCGATCCCTTGCTCGTCGAGGTCGACGTCGTATCGCTCGACACGCTGTCGCAGAGCTTTGCCTCCAAGCATATCTCCATCCTGAAGATCGACGTCGAGACCTACGATGAAGAGGTGCTCGCCGGAGCGCATGAACTGCTTTCGCAAGGCCGTGTCGATGTCGTTTACGTCGAGGCGGGGATCGATCAGGCGTCCGCGCAGAACAGCTATTACCGCCGGATCGAAGACCTTCTGAACGGCTACGATTACGGCCTCTTCCGCATCTACGAGCAGCACGGCGAATGGATCGAGGACGATCCGCTGATGCGTCGTTTGAACCTCGCCTTCATGAGTCGAAGCTTCGCGGAAAAGAACCCGTATCGGCTCGTGAACGAGCTCTACGCCGCAAGAAACCAAGTGGAAGATATCAGCGAGCGGATGCACTCCGCCGACGCCGCACGCGAGGATGCGCTTGCGAGCATCCGTGTGCTCGAGGAACAGGTAAAGCATTACAACGAAGCGGACTGGGAGCGCAAATTCGTAAAGGCCGACGCAGAGCGCATCACGCTGAGAGCGAAGCTCGAGGAAACGCAGCAGCGCGAACGCACGCTTCTTGAGCAGACATCGGAACTGAAGAGTGCCACGGAGCAGGTTTCGAACCTCGAGAAAAGTCTGAAAAAAAGTTTTGACAAGTTTGAGGAAGAGCGCACCGGGTTCGTCGCGGAGCTGACCCGCCGAAAGGAGAAGGTGCAGTCGCTCGAAAGCCAACTTGCCGAACTTAATGAAGCGCACGAAAAGCTTTCGAACGAGGTTGAAGCGAGCAGAAATGCCGCTACCAAAAGCGAAGCAAAGCGCGAACGGCTAGAGGCGGAACTTGCAGACGAGCGTAATTCGCTCATGACGCGTGAAAAAGAAGCGGAAGCGAACGCCCGGACTGCGTTTTCGGAAGAGCACGAACGGAAGAAGCTCGAACGCCAGCTCGCGCAGGAGCGTGAACAATACGCCGACAAGCTCGCCGAATACGAGAAAGCCTATCAGAAGCTGAAGACGAGCGTGACCTCACCGCTCCTGCGAGAACGCGATTCCTTCGTCAGTTACGCGGACCAGTTAGAGCGACAGTATCTTGCCGTCTTGCACAGCAGGAGCTGGCGTCTGATGCGCCCGGTGCGTGTCGTGCTTCGTAAGGGGCGTGGGTGGTTCGGCAAGCCAAACCACCCCAACCGACTGCCGAAGCGGCCGGGGGCGACGCCGTCCAAACAATTCGCTTCCCTCTTCGAAGGCGAACAGCTCGCTGCCGGATCGGCAGCCCGCAAAGCGAATGGTAGATCGAGTGGTTCGGCCAACGGCGTCGAGCGGCCACAGCCGACAAACATCGCCAAGTCGAAGAATGACTCGCCACCCCGCGTTGCTTCGAACCCTCTGCCTTCCAGCAAACCAGCCGGTGAAGATGTCGATCCGTTGATCTCCCTGCGCACATACGTGCCAGCGAACGAAGACGCGTTGAAGAAGGAATACGCGAGGAAGGGGCTCGACCGGGAGGACGATACGTTCGTCCTTTACCGTATCATCGGCAACGACCTCGTTCCGCGTCACCGCAAAGGTCAGTCGCGCGACAATGTCCGTTTTATCCTCGAGAACGAACCTGAACTGGAGAACTGCGAGAAACGGTGGATCGTCAATCGGATCTTCGATGCGGAAGAAGAGCGACACATCGTTGAACTGCTGGACCGCCATCATCAGGACTATACGGTCATCCCCTTCGATTATCAGGTCTACAAGCACATCGAATGGGACGAAAGCACGCTACCTTCCGAAGGGTTCCTGAACTCAAAAGAATTTTCTAAAATGCAGGGCGAAGAGCAGCGTATGCGGGCGCGCACGGCGACGTACCGGCTGAAGAACATCTACGTCATGAACAATAACGGTGCTCGGAATACCGCGTTGGAAGGCGGTAAGCGTCGTGCAAAGTGGGTTCTTCCCTGGGACGGAAACTGTTTTCTGACGAAGCAGGCATGGAGCGAGATACGCGAGGCGGTCGGGGCCCGTCCTCATCTGAAGTATTTTGCCGTTCCGATGGACCGCGCGGCTTCGAACGATGTTCTGAAGAACGATGGATACGTGCCGAATGCGGTGGAGGAGCCGCAGATCATTTTCCGGCGCGACACGACGGAACGGTTCAACGAGGCGTTCCCCTACGGTCGTCGGCCTAAGGTGGAGATGTTCTGGCGTCTCGGCATGCCGGGGAAATGGGACCGGTATCGCTACGATCCCTGGGACGTGCACGGAAGAGAACCTTCGGAGGACGCCGGTGCCTTCGGGATGGCAGGCTGGGTTGCGCGGCTCTTCTCGGGAATGGCCGATCTCGAACAGACGAGCATGAAAAGCTTCAAGGCACGCGGCATCGTGCGCCAGGAAGCCATCATGGAAACCATCGACCTTGTCGACCGGTTGACGGGGCGGCGGGCCATCCTGCCCGCCCTTCAGATCTATTCGATCGGATTTCTAAACCGGTTGCGCGCAAGTTTGCGTGATGGCGCGGATGATGGCCTCGAAAGGTATGCGCGCGCGATCGTTACGGCGGCAGAAGATGCGATAGGGCGTGGGCCGTTCTCTGTCGTAGACAAGACGAGCCTGCCGCCGAGCGGCGACATTCATGATTACTGGCATCCCGCTCCCTACTGGCATCCGAACCCGAATACAGCGAACCAGTTGCCGTATGTACGCAAGGATGGCGTGCGCGTGGAAGGTACGCAACTTTACGAGGAATCGAGTGATCAATACGACCGTACACGGGTGCAACGGCTTTTCGACGATACGACGACCCTTGTATTCGCTCATCATCTGACCGGCGAACGGCGCTATGCGCAGAGGGCGGCGGAGAATGTTCGTCGATGGTTCGCCGATCCCGAAACGCGTATGTCGCCGCACCTGACGTATTCGCAGGTACGCAGAGGCCACAACAAGGATCTCGGCCAAGCCCGCGGTATCATTGAACTCAAGGACCTCTACTATTTTCTCGATGCTGTGCGGCTGGTCATCCATACCGGTGAACTCGCCATCGAGGATGAACGCGCCTTTCGCGATTGGCTGAAAGAATATGCGGATTGGTTGGAATCGAGCCCACAGGGAGAGAAGGAGCGGGACGGGAATAACAATCACGGGACTTATTTCGACGTCCAGATCGCTTCGATCTACGCTTATCTCGGGAACCGCGACAAGCTGCGTGAGACACTGACGCGATCGCTCGCGCGCCTGCCGGTGCAGATCGACGAAGAGGGTGTTCAGGAAGAAGAGCTGAACCGGCCGACGAGCGCACACTATTGCTGCTTCAATCTTCAGGGCTGGGTTACGCTTCTGAATATCTATCGAGCCTACGGCATGGATGTCGGAAGTTTTGGGCAGCGGCCTCTCAGCCTGTTGCAGGCAGCAATCCAATGGCTGCTAGAAAAGGATCTTGCGAACTGGCCCTATCAGCAGATCGATGCATTCGATAACGAGCGTGGAGCACCGATCGCCCATTTCGCAAAGGCACTTGGCATCGACGTTCCCGCCGCTTATCAGAACGTGGACACGCTCGATTACAAGATGCTGTACGACCCGCATGACGGTATCGCGCCTTACTGGCAGACGGCAGGAGTGAGATGTGAACTCGACGCCAAGACGGTGGATCTGGACATGGCACGGCGCGAACTTCATAAGAATGCAAGGGCAAACGCGCCGTCGACGACACATTGAAGCGTTAAGTCCGAGATCGTTTTTGTCGGTCGTCCAAACGGCCGACCATATATGTTCGAAAGCATTTGATGAAAGAAAGTTCTGCGCAAACGCAGGAAATCTCGACGAAGAAACCGCTGCTTTACATGCATGTCGGTACGCATAAGACCGGCACCACCGCAATTCAGTCGATCTGCCGCCAGAATCGCCGTCGGCTCCTTGAAAAAGGTATTCTCTATCCAGATTTGGCACCGGCTCTCGATGCCGATCCAGCGAGCCATTTGCGGTTTGCTCACGGCATCGCCGGTATAGACCGCGACTTCGGCGACGACGATATCGAAGGTATCGCCAGAAAGTGGCTGGCGGATGCCAAACAGCTTCGCGCCCGGGTCCTCGTCAGCGCGGAAGCGGCCTATCGGCATCTTTATGGTCACGAAGACCTGTCGTGGCTTGCCAGGCGATATCGCTATACCGAGCGCCTGCGTCGCTTCCTCGAAGGCTTCCACGTTCGCGGTCTGTTGATCTTCCGACGTCCCGACAACTTTGCGAGGGCCCTTTATCAGGAACGCGCGATGAACGCCTTCGCCGAGCCGGTGCCCCCATTCGCCCGGTATCGGCGTAGTAACTGGCAGACGTTTCTACGCTATTCCGATCAGGCGGTGATGTACAAGACGATCTTCGACGACTTGAAGATCGCGAAGTATGAAGAGATTGTTGAAAACGGTTCGTTGATCTCCGGTTTCATGGCCCTTCTCGATCTCGACGCTTCGGATTTCGAAGGCAATCAGCACGTCCGGCCTGGAATGAGCGCGATCCAGGTCGAAGTGAAGAAGTACGCAGCGAAGAAGCTGAAGACAAAGGAACACAATGCCGACTTCCTCGCATGGTTGCGCGAAGGGGAAGTCACGGCCGAAATCGAGGGCTACTTCGAACGCGGCGACTACGGCTTCTGGGAAAGCGGAGCGGCTTGGCACGAGTTCTGTTCGGCGGCCATGCTTGAACTCCAGCGCCTTCGCGAAACCGGACTGACGGATAACGAACCTCTGTACGTCTTTCCGAATGCCACCAACGAGATTCCGCCACCCGTGCCTAAACTTCCCGGTGCACTCAAGCGAATGGTGGACGATGCCATCGTGAAATGCGCAGAGCGAAAGCGTACGAGCGAGGACGATCCTTCGTGGGGTTCAGGCGACGAGGAAGCCTAAGGACACGGTTATCGTTCGGACCTGAGCGCTTTTACACTCTGGCTTTATCGGACGGGCCACGCTCACATAAAGCGATTGTCGCGAAGCCATTGTATCAGGAACTCTACGCTTGCTTCCGGCGACGTCCCTTTTGTCTGCAAATGAATTTCCGCGTTCTCGGGCGCTTCGTAGGGTGAATCGATGCCCGTGAAGTTGGCGATTTCGCCGCGTTGGGCGCGGGCGTAGAGGCCTTTCGGGTCGCGGCGCACGCATTCTTCGATCGGGGCGTCGACGAACACCTCGACGAAGTCTCCCGCCGGCAACCGCTCGCGTGCCATTCGGCGTTCTGCCTCGAAGGGGGAGATGAAGGAGACGATCACCAGAAGGCCCGCATCGGCCATCAGCGCTGCCACTTCGGCGACGCGGCGGATATTTTCGACACGGTCGGCCTCGGTGAAGCCGAGGTCACGGTTGAGTCCGTGACGGACATTGTCACCGTCGAGGACATAGGTGTGGTGACCCTGCGCGTAGAGTTGCTTGTCGAGCAGATTAGCGATCGTCGACTTGCCGGAGCCGGAAAGGCCCGTCAGCCAGATCACGCCGGGCTTCTGGTGCTTGATCTCCGCGCGCGCCGCGCGGTCCATCTCGAGCGCCTGCCAGCGCACGTTCGCCGAACGGCGCAGCGGGTAGCGGAAGAGCCCGGCGCCGGCCGTCGCGTTGGTCATCCGGTCGATGAGGACGAAGCTGCCCGTTGAACGGTTGAAACCGTAGGAATCGAAGGCAATCTCGGTCTGCGTGGACAGCGTGCAGGTGCCGATCTCGTTGATCTCCAAAGCCTTGGCGGCCTCGTGAGCCATGGTGTCGACGTTGGTCTTGAACTTCAGGTCCGTGACCGTCGCGTTCACCTGCTGCGTTTCCGTCCGCAGGATGTAGGAACGGCCGGGTAGGAGATGATGGTCGTCGAACCAGATCATTTCGGCTGCGAACTGGTCGGCGACATGGGGGCGCGTCTGCGGCGCGACGAGCATGCTGCCGCGCGAGACGTCGATCTCGTCCTCGAGCTGAAGCGTCACGGCCTCGCCGGCTTCGGCTTCCGTCGCTTCCCCCTGCGGCGTGAAGATCGCCTTCACCCGGGAAGTCTTTCCAGAAAGCGCGACCGCGACCGTGTCGCCCGTCTTGACCGTTCCTGCCGCCACGGCACCGGCGAAACCGCGGAAGTCGAGGTTCGGCCGGTTGACGTACTGCACGGGCAGGCGGAACGGCGCGGCGGCGAGATCCTCCTCGACATCGATCCGTTCGAGATGCTCGAGCAGGGTCGGCCCGTCGTACCATGGCATATGCGTGGAGCGGGCGGTGACATTGTCGCCGTGGCGCGCCGACATGGGGATCGGGACGACGGATTCGAAGCGCATTTCAGCGCCGATCGCGTTGAAATCTTCGACGATCTCGTCGAAACGCGATCGGCTATAGTCCATCAGGTCGATCTTGTTGATCGCAAGCACGACGTGGCGAATGCCGAGCAGCGAAGCGATGAAGCTGTGCCGGCGCGTTTGCGTCAGCACGCCCTTGCGCGCATCGACGAGGAGAACGGCGACGTCGGCCGTCGAGGCGCCGGTCGCCATGTTGCGCGTATACTGCTCGTGACCGGGCGTGTCGGCGACGATGAACTTGCGTGCCGCCGTCGCGAAGTAGCGATAGGCGACGTCGATGGTGATGCCCTGTTCGCGTTCGGCCTCAAGACCGTCGATAAGGAGGGCGAAGTCGATGTCGTCGCCCGTCGTGCCGTAGCGATGCGAGTCGCGTTCCAGGGCTGCAAGCTGATCCTCGAAGATCAGCTTCGTGTCGTAGAGCAAGCGGCCGATCAGCGTCGACTTGCCGTCGTCGACGGAACCGCAGGTGAGAAAGCGCAGGAGCGACTTGTTTGGCTGCCGGCCGAGCTCGGTGCGCAGGCTTGCTTCGTCGGCGGAAGGTTCGGCCGGCATCAAAAATACCCCTCGCGCTTCTTCTTTTCCATCGATCCTGCCTCGTCGCGGTCGATAAGGCGGCCCTGACGCTCCGAAGTGCGCGCCGTCAGCATCTCGCCGACGATCGCCTCCACCGTGTCGGCGGGGGAGTCGATCGCGCCGGTAAGGGGATAGCAGCCGAGCGTACGGAAGCGCACCATCCGCTCCTGGATCGTCTCGCCGGGGTGAAGCTTCATCCGGTCGTCGTCGACCATGATCAGCATGCCGTCGCGCTCGACGATCGGGCGGCGAGCGGCGAAATAGAGCGGGACGACGGGAATGTCTTCCTGCAGGATGTACTGCCAGATGTCGATCTCGGTCCAGTTCGACAGAGGAAAGACGCGGATCGATTCACCCTTGCCGATGCGCGTGTTGAAGATCTTCCACATTTCCGGACGCTGGTTCTTCGGGTCCCAGGCGTGGCCGGAATTGCGGAAGGAGAACACCCGCTCCTTGGCGCGCGACTTTTCCTCGTCGCGGCGCGCACCGCCGAAGGCAGCGTCGAAGCCGTGCGTGTCGAGTGCCTGGCGCAACGCCTCCGTCTTCATGACGTGCGTGTGGAGGTTCGAACCGCTGTCGAAGGGATTGATGTTCCGACGAACGCCATCCTCGTTGATGTGGACGATCAGGTCGATCCCGAGGCGCTTTGCCGTCTCGTCGCGGAAGCGGATCATCTCCTTGAACTTCCACGTCGTGTCGACATGCAGCAGCGGGAACGGCGGCTTCGCGGGATAGAACGCCTTCATGGCAAGATGCAGCATGACCGCCGAATCCTTGCCGATGGAATAGAGCATCACCGGTTTGGCGAAGGTCGCGGCGACTTCCCGGAGAATATGGATCGACTCGGCTTCGAGACGCTGGAGATGGGTTTGCATTCGGCTCTCATACGTCGAGCGGGGAAAGATGCACGGTCTTCGACCGGAGACATGAAGGACGGTATGGACAGCATGTCTAACGGCTCGATCGGGCCCGGACAAGTCTGGTACCAACGGCCTCTGTCCGTGACCCCGTAAGGATTTTCATAGGATAACTGAACTGATCCACTGCCGTCGGATCACGGGAGGTTCCGATGGCGGTAGAAATTACCCGAACGTGCTATCCGCCTGCGGTTCTTTGCGAAGCGGTGGTGCAAAGTTCGGATGCGAAGGCGGCGCGGCGCATGCTTGCGATCGCGCTCGTTCTGGAAGGCGTGGATCGTCGCTTGTCCGCACCCTGACTGCCTCGCAATCAGCGTCTTCGACTGCTACGAGACATCGTTCAATGCTGCTGCGACGCCTGGACTTCTTCGCAGACGATCCAGAACGCATTCAAACAATCGCCGACCGGCAATACGCCAGAACGGTCGATGGTTAGGGCCTTTGGTATGAGACACACGTCGTGCCGGTCCCGCTCCGGGCTGTCGACGTCGCGGGACTTGCGGAGACGACCAAGGTCACCGGGTTTCAGGCCGGCCGCGAAGACGACCGGGCAACCAATCTCAGCTGCCGATCGACTCGCGTACCGCGCGACTGGCGCTGTCGCGTCCCACGCCGAAGAGGTTCAAGCCGTAGCGTGCGGCGACGGCCGGGTCGTAGATGTTGCGCCCGTCGAAGATTACGGGATGGGTGAGCGTCGCCTTGATGTGCTTGAAGTCGGGAACACGGAAGTTCTTCCACTCCGTGGCGAGGATCAGCGCGTCGGCGCCGGTTAGAACGTCGTCGCGCTGCTCGCACAGGACGAGGTCGTCCCGCTCGCCGTAGATTCGGCGGCATTCCTCCATTGCTTCCGGATCGTGCGCGCGCACCTTCGCTCCCGCTTCCCAGAGCAGCTCCATCAAAACGCGGGCAGGGGATTCGCGCATGTCGTCGGTGTTCGGCTTGAAGGCGAGACCCCACAGGCCGAAGGTGCGCCCGGCGAGTTCGCCGTCGAAATAGCGCGTGATCTTGTCGAAGAGCATGCGCTTCTGCTTGGCATTGCGATCTTCCACCGAACGCAGGACCTCGGCGTCGAAGCCGACGCTTTCGGCGGTATGGATCATCGCCTTGACGTCCTTCGGGAAGCAGGATCCGCCATAGCCGATGCCGGGATAGATGAACTGATAGCCGATGCGCGGATCCGAGCCGATGCCGAGACGCACCTTCTCGATGTCGGCGCCGAGGATGTCGGCGAGGCTCGCCATCTCGTTCATGAAGCTGATCTTGGTGGCGAGAATGCAGTTGGCCGCGTACTTCGTCATTTCCGCACTGTAGACATCCATCAGGATGATCTTGTCGTGGTTGCGGTTGAACGGGGCGTAGAGCTCGCGCAGGCGCTGGCCGCTATCGGCGCGGTCGACGCCGATGATGATGCGGTCGGGCTTCGTGCAGTCGGCGACGGCCGAACCCTCCTTGAGGAATTCGGGGTTCGAGGCGACGTCGTAGTCCAGATCTTCGCGGCCGCGCGCCTTGAGCACGCGTGCGATCTCGGCGCGCACCTTGGCCGAGGTGCCGACGGGAACCGTCGACTTGGTCACGACGATGCGTGGCTCCTCCATATGCTCGGCGATCGTCGCGGCGACGGCGAGCACGTATTGCAGATCCGCGGATCCATCCTCGTCGGACGGCGTGCCGACGGCGATGAAGATGACCTCTCCCGCGCGGATCGCGGCGGGGGCGTCCGTAGTGAAGGTCAGTCGCTCCGCTTCGGCATTGTCCTTGAGAAGCGTGCCGAGGCCGGGCTCGAAGATCGGCACTTCTCCGGCCTTCAACCGAGCGACGCGCGCCTCGTCGATGTCCACGCATATGACCTCGTAGCCCGCATCCGCGAACACTGCTGCCTGGACGAGCCCGACGTAACCGGTGCCGAAAATGGTGATCTTCACGGTATGGATCCTTTAGAAGCTGTGCATCCTGGTGGAGGGACGTCCGAAAGCCCCCGGCCTCTTCGCCTCGAACAAGTCGAGCATCGACCGCGACGCTCTAATGGAGTGTCCGGCGCATGTCGATGGATCGCGGCGATCAACCGCAGAAATCCCGGTACCACGATACGAACGCCTCGAGACCGGTCTCGAGCGGCGTGTCGGGCGAAAAGGAGAAATCGCGTTGAATCGCGTCGATATCGGCAGCGGTATACGCCATGTCGCCCGGCTGGGCCGGCAGTTCCTCGATCTTCGCCTTGACGCCGAGCAGCGATTCCAGCGTCGAGACCATCTTGCCGACGGGCTCGGGCCGGTTGTTGCCGATGTTGTAGATGGCGTGCGCCGGCCGCGAGGCATCGCGGGGACTGTCGTGAATGGACAGCACGCCCTTCACGGCATCGTCGATATAGGTGAAGTCGCGCTTGCCCCGCCCGGCATCGAAAAGGCGGATGGGCGCACCCCGGCGCATGGCTTCCGTAAAGAGCCAGTAGGCCATGTCGGGCCGGCCCAGGGGACCGTAGACCGTGAAGAAGCGGATGCCCGTCTGGCGAAAGCCGTAGAGATGGGCGTAGCTCGCGCTCATCAGTTCGTCGGCGCGCTTCGTGGCGGCGTAGAGCGAGACCGGCGTATCGACGCGGTCGTCCTCGGAGAAGGGGACCTTGGTATTGCCGCCGTAGACGGAACTCGACGAGGCGTAGACAAGGTGTTGGAGGCTTGCGTTGTGGCGGCAATATTCGAGCACCTGAAGGTGCCCGACGACGTTGGAGCGCGCGTAGACGTGCGGGTTGTCGATCGAATGGCGTACGCCCGCTTGTGCTGCGAGATGGACGACATGCGTGATGTGCTCGTCGCGCGTGGCATCGCGAAGAACGCCCTCTTCGGCGATGTCGCCGCGATTGAAGGCGAAGGTATCGTATCGACGCAGGCCTTCGAGCCGGGCCGTCTTGAGCCCAACATCGTAATAGGGATTCAGATCGTCGATACCAACGACGCGGTCACCGCGCTCGAGCAGGTGACGGGAGACGTGATATCCGATGAAGCCGGCGGCGCCGGTAACCAGTGTCGTCAATAGTGATCTCGATCTGAAACGGCGAAGACTGGACGTGCGCTACGTCGTGCCGGAAAAAGGTTGCGGGTCCTTTTAGGCTAGGCGATGGCAATTAACACTGCCTTATTGCCAATCTGCGATGAACGGACGCGCGAGGCGTGAAGCGAACCGGCTTCTACGAACCGTTTCGCGATGCGGCGGCGAGCTCAAATCGGAGACGTCGCCGCCTTGCGATCTTACGTCTTTTCGCCATGCTTCGCGTGTGGTGTCCGGTTCGATGCTTGCAGAGAGGCTTTTTGGAATGGATGATGTCGCCCGCGCAATCGCTCCCTATTTCTGCCGTACGCGGGTCGTGTGCATCGAGGTCGGCGACGGCGCAACGCGTCTTGCCCGGGCCTTGGAGAGCCAGTCCATCGAGCTGCGCGAGAGCCGTTCGTTCCATATTGGCAAAGATGAGGAGGGGCGTGAGGGGACCGTCACGCTCGATGCCTGCCTGGACGAAATCCGCGATCTGATCGCCGTCACCTTCGACGACGTCGTGCTTGCGGTTTACGACGAACGCTTGGTGCAGCCGGTGATGAACGCGCTGGAACCGGAACTTTCGGTCGGACCGATCGGTATCGTCGTGGCGAACGTCCCCTGGACACGCGCAGATGACGGAGCCGGGGAGGCTGGCTGGAGCATACGCGAGGTCGACGATTTCCTCGGTGGGGCGGGATACGGCAGTTTCGGATTCTACGAGCAGCGCGAGGCGCTGCCGGCACCGGATGCCGGGCAGGAGGCCGCGACGCTGCTGCGCGGTGTGAGCGCGGTATTCATCGATCGCGAGTTCAACGGCCGCAGGCCCTATGCGCTGATGTGTGAACTCTTCGACGCCCGTCGCGAGACCCGCTCGCGCGCGGCGCAAACCCGAATGGTAGCCGTGTTACCGGAGCGGCTGATCCTCGTCGAAAATTCGACCGTCAAGAAGAGGAACACGGTGCGTACGCGCACCGTCCGCTCCGACGTTGCGGGATCGCAGGACGAGAACGAAGTTCCCGAGACGCTGATCGTCATGCTCGTCCACGATGTCACCGTGGCGATCGAGACCGCTGCAATGCTTCTCGAACGGGCGGGCAGGCCGAGCCGGGTCGTGCTGCTCGAACTGGAAAAGATCGCCTCGCTACGGAGTGCTGTCGAGGCCGTCGTTGTCCGTTTCAGCCCCGAATTCTTCGTCGTCGTTTCGGATACGGTGGTCCCAAGCCGGGACTGGCTCGAACAGGCACATGCTACCCTGAACGAAAGCGGTGGCGACGTATGTCGCTTCGGCGGATCCGATGGATCGGTGGATGCCGCGACGGAAGTTCTACTGATCCGGAACGCCTTTTGCGCCGGGCTTTACGGGGAAGCCAGGTTTTTCAATTCATACCGCTCGCTTGCCGTCGCCCTGTCGGAAATCGCCGAACGCGCCCGGCGCGCGGGAACGCTTGTCCGCTCGCCGGAAGGCGTGCTCGTCGAGCCCGACATGCACGGCATCGAGACCCCGTCGGCAGATGCCGCGCGCGCTGCTGCAGAGGACGACGACCTCTATAAGCGCAGACAAATGGAGGATTTCGACGTTCCCGCCAGCCCGTCCGCATCCATGCGGCCACGAACATATGTTCCCGGTAAAGCGGTATCCGTCGGTACCGTCGAGACCGGAATCCGGATCGAAAACGCGGCAGCACCCACGTTCGGGCCGGAGTCGGCAAACGACGAGGTCGTGGTGTTGATGCCGGCGATCAATCTGGACAAGGCGCTCGTCACCGCGCGCCGGCTCGTTGCGCGCGCGGGCGTGAAGACGACGGTCCTCATTCTCCACGATGCCGACCGCGACGGCTTCATCCCGGTCGTCAATCGCGCGTTCGCGGCGACGCAGGCACCCTTCGTGGTCTATCTCGCCGAGGACGCGGTTCCGGGCTATGATTGGCTCAAGCAGGGACTGAACCGGCTGAAGGAAACCGGCAAAGGCCTGCTCGCCTTCAACTGCGGCAAATGGCACGGCCGGCTTGCCTCCTTCGGGCTGGTGCGGCGCGCATGGGTGCGCACCGTCTACGACGATGCGCTTCTGTACCCGGGCTACCGGGCGCACAAGGCCGACAACGAGATATCGGTGATCGCGCGCGTCGAGGATGCCTATGTCTACTGCCGCGAATGCGTGCTGATGGAAAACGACCCGCAGAAGAACTTTCGGGAAAACGTGCCTCAGGATCGCGATCTCTTCCAGGACCGCTTTCGTTCGGGCTTCGAGGGCCGCGTGGATTTCGAAAAGCTTCGCCCGCTTGCCGAGGAATACTTCGTCCCGCTCGAAGAGCCGGCGCAGGCCGGTTGAGCCGGCTGCCTACTTCGCCCTTATGAGGGCGGAGAGCTCGCCCAGCCGTCTTTCGAGCAATCCCCCGTCGGCGCGGGTTTCCACGTTGAGACGCAAGAGCGGTTCGGTGTTGGAACTGCGAAGGTTGAAGCGCCAGTCGTCGAAGGCCATCGAAAGACCGTCGATCTCTTCGATCTCGGGATCGGCGGCGAGGTAGTGCTCGGCAATTCGCCACCGTGTCGTTTCCGGATCGTCGACGGTGAAATTGACTTCGCCCGAGCAGGGAAACGCTTCGATGCGCTCCTGCACGAGGTCGTAAAGCCTCGTTCCCGTCGCCGAGATTTCCGCCGCAATGGCGAGCCACGGCAGCATGCCGGTGTCGCAATAGGCGAATTCGCGGAAATAGTGATGGGCGCTCATCTCACCGCCATAGGCGGCGTCTTCGTCGCGCATCATGGCACGGAAGAAGGCGTGGCCGACGGGGCACGGCTTGGCCGTGCCGCCGGCTTTCGCGACGATGTCCTCAGTGTTCCATACGAGACGGGGATCGTGAAGAATGGTGGCGCCCGGTTCGCCGGCGAGCACCATGCGCGCGATCAGGCCGACGAGGTAATAGCCCTCGATGAAGCGGCCCGTGTGGTCGTAGAAGAAGCAGCGGTCGAAGTCGCCGTCCCAGGCAATGCCGAGGTCGGCGCCGGTTTCGATCACGGCACGGCTCGCCCGGTCGCGTTTGTCCGGCAGGAGCGGGTTCGGCACGCCGTTCGGCAGGCGCGCGTCGGGCTCGTGGTCGACCTTCACGAAGGTGAAAGGCAGATACGGCTCCAGCGCGTCGATAACCGGCCCGGCACATCCGTTTCCCGCATGGCAGACGATGGTCAGCGGCACGAGATCGCGATCGGCGACCCTTTCGAGCAGGCGTTCGATGTAGGGCGTACGGTCGAGCACGGGATGAAGTCCGCCACGGGCGGAAAAGACAGGGACACGAGCGAGGTCGCCGAACTGGCGAACCCGTTCCTCGATGCCATCGAAGGCATTGTCGCGGGTGGCGGCGGTGGCACCCTTCAACACCATCTTGATGCCGTTGTCGCTTGCCGGGTTGTGGCTGGCCGTCACCATCAGGCCGGCATCGGCATCCGTGCGCGCGGTATGGAAATAGACTTCTTCCGTACCGCACTGTCCGAGCGGCAGGACGTCGACGCCGCAGTCCAGGAACCCTTGAGCAAGGGAAGACGCAAGTGCGGGGCTGTCGGCGCGCATGTCGTGGCCGAGCACGACCGCCGAAGGCTGCAAGCGCATGCTTGCCGCCTGTGCAAAGCGATAGGCGAAGGCGGCGTTGATCTCGCCCGGGATCGAGCCGCGCACGTCGTAGGCCTTGAAGGGGGCAGCCATCGTTTCCTTCCTCCGCTTGCCTGTCCGCTGATCGTATGTCCACTGATCGTATGTCCTCAGATCGCCGTAGGCCCTCCAGTCGGCCGTTGCAACGGCTCAAAGGGTCGTGCGAAACAAGCGTTTCGCGCGAACGGGCGAACTGTGCGAAGGCAGTGGACCCGTCCGCCTCTTTGCGGCAGTGTCGCGGCGAAAGCCGGACACGGCATGCCATGCGAAGAAGGCCGACGACGATGACGATCCTGGTGACCGGCGGGGCGGGCTATATCGGCTCGCATACGGTGCTGGCGCTGCTCGAAGCGGGAAACGAGGTGGTCGTCGTCGACAGCCTCGTCAACGCGAACGCCGAATCGCTGCGGCGGGTTTGCGCACTCGCCGGCAGGCACGTTCCGCTCGAACGTGGCGACGTGCGCGACCGGGCCTTCATGGAAACCGTGCTCAGGCGTTACGGCTGCACGGCCGTCGTGCATTTCGCCGGTCTCAAGGCGGTCGGCCAGTCCGTCGCGGAACCGCTCGACTATTACGAGGTGAACGTCGCCGGCACCGTGTCGCTGCTTCAGGCGATGCGCGCGAGCGGCGTGCGGTCCTTCGTCTTTTCCTCTTCGGCGACGGTCTATGGCGAGCCGCAGGTGCTGCCGATCCCGGAAAACCATCCCTTCGCGCCGGCGAGCCCCTACGGGCGCAGCAAGGCGATGGTGGAAGAAATTCTCGCCGATCTCGCCGGAAGCGAGGCCGGTTGGCACATCGCCACGCTTCGCTACTTCAATCCGGTCGGCGCGCACGAAAGCGGTGCGATCGGCGAGGCGCCCTCCGGCATACCCGACAATCTCATGCCCTATGTCGCGAAGGTCGCCGGCGGCAAGCTTTCGCATCTGCGCGTCTTCGGCAACGACTACCCGACCCCCGACGGCACCGGGGTGCGCGACTATATCCACGTCGTCGATCTGGCAGAAGGGCACGTGCGCGCGCTCGACCATCTGGCCGCCGGTCCCGGCCATTTCTCCGTCAATCTCGGCACCGGCAGGGGGACGAGCGTTCTCGAACTGGTCGCAGCCTTCCGCCACGCGTCGAACCGGGAGATTCCCTGCGAGATCGTCGAGCGGCGGCCGGGCGACATCGCCGAATACTATGCCGATCCAGCGCTCGCCGGATCGCTGTTCGGCTGGCAGGCGAAACGTTCGGTACGGGAGATGTGCGCGGACACCTGGAACTGGCAGTCGAAGAACCCGAACGGCTACGACGAGGCGTAAGCAGGCACCTTCGCTGCGACGTGCAGGCCGCATTCGCGCGTGTCGTCGCGCTCCCACCACCAGCGTCCGGCCCGCTCGCTTTCGCCCGGCTTGACGGCGCGCGTGCACGGTTCGCAGCCGATCGAGGGATATCCCCGCGCATGCAGCGGATTGACCGGCACGTCGTGCGCCGCGACATAGGCACGTACGTCCTCGCCCGACCAGTCCGCGAGCGGGTTGACCTTGAGAAGGCCCCGTTCGCCGTCCCATTCGGCAAACGGCGTCGAAGCGCGCGCGCCCGACTGGTCGCGTCGTAGCCCGGTAACCCAGACGTCGGCACCCTTGAGGGCGCGGGCAAGGGGCACGAGCTTGCGCGCGTGGCAGCAGGCATGGCGCGCCTCGCGGCTTCCATAGAAGCCATCGACGCCGTAGCGGGCGGTGAAGTCTTCGACATCTTCCGCACGCGGGCGATAGGCGACAATGTCGAGCCCGTAGCGTACCCGCGTCTCGGCAAGCAGCGCCTCGGTCTCGGGGAACAACCTTCCCGTGTCGAGCGTCGCGAGATGGATCCCGCGAGCCGCACCGGCGATGGCGGCGGTCAGCACCTGGTCCTCGACGCCGAGGCTCGTCGTCATGACAGCGCGGTGCGCGATCGCCGCGATCCGCACGAGCCGCGCGTCGAGGGTAAGGGCAGGTAGCGTACGGCCGAGTTCGAATGCTGTGTCTGCGTTCACGGGGGTCATCGCAAAATCACCAAGGGGATCGATATGCGCGATACGGTGACAGCAGATCGTGCGACGGCCAAGAAACGGACCTGCATGGAACACGGGCCCGTTAGAGCAGTTTTTCAAATTATCGTGACGACGCGAAACGTCCGGTTCGGCGCGAAAATCAGAAAGGGTTAACCCACGCGGATTAGTTGTTGGGCCAACCCAACGATCCGCTCCGAACGTCAGCCGTATCTCCGATCATGGCCCTCACAACCGACTGCGAAACCATTCGCCAGGAAGTCCTTGCCGCCTACCGCGCCGCGGGGGCGACGGGCGAGGACGATTTCCTCCAGATCACCGAGCTTGCCGCGCGCATCTTCGACATGCCGAATGTGTGCGTCTCCTTCGTCGACGAGACGTGGCACGCAGTATCGCGTGTCGGCGACTTCGTCTCGCGCAACCGGCGCGAGGACGTGATGTGCACGGTGACGATCGAGAGCGACGAAGTCTTCGTCGTGCCCGATGCAGGCATCGATCCGCGCTTTCGCAACAGCCCGCTGGTCAAGGGCGCGAACGGGGTGCGTTTTTATGCCGGTGCGCCGCTCATAACGCCCGAGGGTACGCGGGTCGGCACACTGTGCATCTTCGACAGCAGGCTGCGGACCTTTTCGCGCGAGCAGACGAGCATGCTCGGCACGCTCGCCGGTTTCGTCGTTGAGCGCATGGAGCTTCGCCGTCACCTGCACGACGCCAATCTGGATGCGCTTACCGGCCTCCTGAACCGCCAGACACTGCAGCGTGCGATGGAGCATGCGGGTGACGAAGCGACATTGCTCCTCGTCGACCTCGACGGTTTCAAGGAGGTCAACGACACGCTCGGCCACGCAGTGGGCGACCGCGTGTTGCAGGCCGTGGGCACGAGGCTCGCGACCGTCGCCGAAGGCAACGGCCTCGCCGCGCGTCTGGGCGGCGACGAATTCGTCGTCTTCGTCGATGGCAGCGCCGATCCGCTCGCCGGCCGCGGGCTTGCCGAGAGGATCATCGAGCACATTTGCGAGCCGATCGCGATCGACGGCGAGGAATTGCGTCTCGGTTCGAGTATCGGCATGGCGCTCCGCTCGGAAGGGAGGATCTCGCCCGTCCAACTTCTCGGAAACGCAGATCTCGCGCTCTACAGCGCCAAGGCCGATGGGCGCGGGCGCGTTCACCTTTTCAACCAGTCGATGCGCAGCCGTGCGATCGATCGCGGCAACGTGGCACTGGAACTGGAGGATGCGTGGGAATCGAACGAGTTCGTCATGCACTACCAGCCGCAGGTCAACCTCGCCGACGGCAGCCTCCTCGGAGCGGAAGCGCTTCTGCGCTGGAAGTACCCCTATCAGGGTTTCATCGCTCCCGCGGCTTTCATCGGGGTCCTCGAGAAGAGCGCGCTCGCCGAGCGCATGGGCGAATGGATCCTGCGCGACGGGTGCCGTCAGGCCAAGCGCATGCGCACGCTCGGCGCATCGGATTTCCGCATGGCGGTGAACCTCTTCGGCATCCAGTTCCGCGCGCGTACGCTGCCCGATCAGGTCGAGAGGCTTCTCGGTGAATTCGACCTCCCGCCGGATGCACTGGAACTGGAGGTGACGGAGACGATCGCGCTCGATCGCCAGACGCATATCAAGCAGCAGCTCGAAACGCTCAAGGAGATGGGCGTCGGCATCGCACTCGACGATTTCGGAACCGGCTTCGCATCGCTTTCCGCTTTGAGAACCTGTCCGTTGACGCGGCTCAAGGTCGATCGCAGCTTCGTGCGCGGCATCGAGACGAGCGAAGCGGATCGGGCGATCATCGATTCGGTGATCCGGCTCACCAAAGGCTTCGATCTGGACCTTACGGTGGAAGGCGTCGAGACAGAAGCGCAGGCAGCGTTCCTGCGTGAACGCGGATGCCGTGAGGCGCAGGGCTTCCTTTACGCCAAGGCGCTGCCGGTCGCCGATCTCGAACGCGACTGGATCGCCGGCGGAGAACGGCCGCACGAACTGGCCGGCTGACCGACCGGCTCGGGGCCGGCACGGTCTCGGACCGCCGCATGGCGAACGCCGCGAACGGCGAAGATCGTCCCGCTATCGACTACCGGTCGGACGTCTCCCAGCGCGGATTGATCCACGGTTCCTGGTTCGAAGGCGCCAGCGGCTGGCGGCCGAGGATGTGATCGGCGGCCTTTTCGCCGGTCATGATCGACGGGCCGTTCAGATTGCCGTTGGTGATGCGCGGGAAGATCGAGGAATCGGCGACGCGCAGGTTTTCGACGCCGATGACCCGGCATTCGGGATCGACCACGGATCGCGGATCGTCGGCGCGGCCCATGCGGCAGGTGCCGCAGGGGTGGTAGGCGCTTTCCACCTCGTCGCGGATGAAGGCGTTCAGCGCTTCGTCGCTGGTCGCGTCCTCGCCCGGCATGATCTCTGGGCCGCGATAGGGATCGAAGGCCTTCTGCGAGAAGATCTCGCGCGTCAGTCGAATGCAGTGGCGAAAATCAGCCCAGTCCTCTTCCGTGCTCATGTAGTTGAAGCGGATGACCGGGGCTTCCTTCGCGTTTGCCGAGCGCAGGCGCACCGTGCCGCGCGAGTTCGAGCGCATCGGCCCGACATGGGCCTGGAAGCCGTGCGCCTTCGCCGCCGCCTTGCCGTCGTAGCGAATGGCGACGGGCAGGAAATGGTACTGGATGTCCGGATACTTCACGCCGGCCTTGGAGCGCAGGAAGGCCGCGGCCTCGAACTGGTTGCTCGCACCGAGGCCGGAACGGAAGAAGAGCCACTGCGCGCCGATCAAGGCCTTCGAGAAGAGGTTCAGCTTGGAATAGAGCGTGATGGGCTGCGTGCATTCCTGCTGGATATAGGCCTCGAGATGGTCCTGCAGGTTGGCGCCGACGCCAGGACGATCGGCGACGATTTCGATGCCATGTTCGCTCAGATGCTCGGCCGGGCCGATGCCGGAGAGCATGAGAAGCTTCGGCGAATTGAAGGCCGAGGCGGCGATGACCACCTCCCGGCGCGCCGAGACGATTTCCTTGCGCCCTCGGCGCTCGACCTCGACGCCCGTGGCGCGCTTGTCCTCGATGACGATGCGTCGAGCAAGGCCGCGAACGAGCTTGACGTTGTCGCGTTTGCGGGCTGGTTTGAGATAGGCTTCGGCGGCCGACCAGCGGCGGCCTTGATGGATCGTCTGCTCCATCGGGCCGAAGCCTTCCTGTTTGGAGCCGTTATAGTCGTCCGTCAGCTCGAAACCGGCCTGGCCGCCGGCATCGATGAAGGCCTGGAAGAGGGTGTTTTCCAACCGGCCGCGCTGGATGTGGAGGGGACCGTCCGTGCCGCGCCAGCCTTCTTCACCGCCATGCGAAGTCTCCTGACGCTTGAAGTAGGGAAGCACGTCGGCGAACGACCAGCCGGTCGCACCGCTTTCCGCCCAATGGTTGAAGTCTTCCGCGTGGCCGTGGACGTAGACCATGCCGTTGATCGAGGAGGAGCCGCCGATCACCTTGCCGCGCGGGGCGGCCATGCGGCGGTTGCCGAGATGCGGCTCCGGCTCGGATTTGTAGCCCCAGTCGTAGCGGGCCATGTTCATCGGGTAGGAAAGCGCGGCCGGCATCTTGATGAAGGGGCCGAAATCCGTGCCGCCATGCTCCAGCACGATGACCGAATGCTTGCCGTCTTCGGAAAGGCGCGCGGCGAGGGCCGACCCGGCTGACCCGGCGCCGACGATGACGAAATCCGCTTCCATGAGATGAATCCTGCTGAGAGCGCTTTGCGACCGGATCGAACCAGGTCGCGCGCTCCGTCTCCTTGTTTGCGCATCGTTCGCGACGCCCGACTGGATCAGTCCGGCTTTAGAAATGCTCTAGTACGGGCTGTCGACCGGGCCGCTCGCGACGTAGACGGACTTGATGCGGCTGTAGTGCTCGAGCGCGGCGCGCGAGTTCTCGCGGCCGATGCCGGACTGCTTGACGCCGCCGAATGGCATCTCGATCGGCGTGAGATTGTAGGTGTTGATCCAGCACGTACCGGCATCGAGCCTGGCGATGACGCGGTGGGCGCGCGTGATGTCCTTGGTGAAGAGGCCGGCCGCGAGCCCGAACTGCGTATCGTTGGCGCGGGCGACCACCTCGTCCTCGTCGTCGAAATCCAGCACGGACATGACGGGGCCGAAGATTTCCTCGCGCGCGATCGTCATGCCGTCGGTGACGTCGGCGAAGATGGTCGGCTCGATCCAGAAGCCGTCGTCGAGCCCTTGCATCTTCGGGATGCCGCCGCCGGTCAGAAGCTGGGCGCCGTCGGCCTTGCCGCTCTCGATGTAGTCCACGACCTTCTGGCGCTGCGCGGCGCTGACGATGGGGCCGAGATGGGTCTCCTCGTTCATCGGGTCGCCGAGCCGGATCTTGACCGTGCGCTCGACGAGGCGGTCGAGGAACCTGTCCTTCACGTTCCGCTGGACGAAGACGCGCGTGCCGTTCGTGCAGATCTGGCCGGTGGAATAGAAATTGCCGAGCATGGCGCCACCGATAGCGTCCTCGATGTCGGCGTCTTCGAAGACGATGAGCGGCGACTTGCCGCCGAGTTCGAGCGTCACCTGCGCCAGATGCGAGGACGCGCCCTCCATGATCTTCCGGCCGGTCGGGACCGAGCCCGTCAGCGAGACCTTGGCGATCGCTTCGTGGCGCGTGAGTGCGGCGCCGACGTCACCATATCCCTGGACGACCTGAAAGACGCCCGCCGGCACACCGGCCTCGATGAAGATCTCGGCGAGCTTGAGCGCGGAGAGGGGTGTCAGTTCCGACGGCTTGAAGATCAGCGCGTTGCCGCAGGCGAGCGCCGGGGCGGCCTTCCAGCAGGCAATCTGGATCGGATAGTTCCAGGCGCCGATGCCGGCGCAGATGCCGAGCGGCTCGCGGCGGGTATAGGCGAAGTCGCCGCCGAGATCGATCGCCTCGCCATTGTGTGCGGCGATGACGCTGCCGAAGTATTCGAGCGCCTGCGCGCCCGATTCCGGATCGGCGACGAGGGTCTCCTGCAGCGCCTTGCCGGTGTCGAGCGTTTCGAGTTCGGAGAGTTCGCGGTTGCGGCTGCGGACGATATCTGCGGCCTTGCGTAGGCAGCGTCCGCGCTCGACGGCCGGCATCGCTGCCCATTTGGCCTGGCCCTTCCGCGCGGCGGCGACGGCCTTCTCGATGATCTCGGGCGTGGCGGAATGCACGCGCGCGATCGTTTCGCCGGTGGCGGGATAGATATCCTCGATCACGGCGCCGGCGGTGTCTTCCTCGTAGCCGGCGGCGATGAAGTGGGAGGCTTGCGGTTGTGCGCGCATTGCGGTCATGCCTTCAGTTCGTCGTAGGAAACCATCACGTGATCGCGATAGGCCGGGCGCTCGGTCAGGCGTTCGTAATAGGCCTCGAGCGCCGGTCGCGATGGGCGCGTGATGTCGATGTCGAAATAGCGGTAGAGGATGTGGCCGAACTGGATGTCGGCCATCGTGAAGTCGTCGCCGGCGAGATAGCGGTTCTTCGACAGGCGGTCCTCGGCGATGGCGAGAACGCGGTCGAAGCGCTCGACCGCTCGCGCGATCGCGCCCGGATCCTGTTTTTCCTTCGGCGTGCGCACGACCGCCCAGAAGATCGGTCCGGTGAAGGCGGCGCACGCGGTGGTCTTCGCCCATTCCGCCCACATGTCCACCGGTGCGCGCTCGTACGGCTCGGCAGGCCAGAAGGGGGCTGAGCCGTAGGCCGTGGCGAGCGTGCGCATGATGGCACCGGCCTCGAACATCGGCACGTGATCGCCGTCGCGCACGACCGGCACGAGACCGTTCGGGTTCATCGCCAAGAATTCCGGCGTGTCGGTTCCGCCGTGCCGCCCGCCATAGTCCAGCCGCTCGTGGTCGAGGCCGAGCTCGGCGATCGCCCACATCACGGCCTGCACGTTGGAGGACGTCGCGCGTCCGTAGACGGTGATCATGGCATCCTTACTCGCCACGCGGGAAGCGCTGGCGTTCCTCGAGTACGTTGAGATCCATGTGGTTGCGCATGTAGCGCTCGGAGGCCTTCTGGAGCGGCTGGAAGTCCCACGGATAGTAGGAGCCGTTGCGAAGCGCGTCGTAGACGATCCAGCGCCGGGCCTGGCTCTCGCGCACCTCTGCGTCGAACTTTTCCATGTCCCAGCGCGCACGCACCTTCTGCATGAATTCCGAGACGAGCGTCGCGTTCGCCTCGTCGCTGGCAAGGTTGTTCACCTCGTTCGGATCGGCCTTAAGGTCGAAGAGCTGCGGCGGGTCGAGCTCGCAATGGATGAACTTGTATCTGCCCTCGCGGATCGCGACGAGCGGGGCGTAGGAGGCTTCCGCCGCGTATTCGATCTCGACGCGGCTTTCGCGCTTCGCCTCACCGCGCATGACGGGACCAAGGCTCTCTCCGTCCGTCCACGGCATGATGCTTTCCATGGAGATGCCGGCGAGGTCCGTCATCGTCGGCAGGATGTCGAGGTTCGAGACCGGTTCGTCGACGCGCTTGGGCTCGTTGCCGGGAGCGGCGATCATCAGAGGCACGCGGGACGAGCCCTCGTAGAAGCTCATCTTGAACCACAGGCCGTGCTCGCCGAGCATGTCGCCATGGTCGGCGCAGAAGACGATGACCGTATCGTCCGCCATGCGGGTGCGTTCGAGCACGTCGAGGATCTCGCCGACCTTGTCGTCCAGATAGGAGACATTGGCGAAATAGGCCCGGCGCGAGCGGCGGACGTTCTCCGGCTGGATGTCGAACTTTTCGTAGTCGTTGGCGAGGAAGATGCGCTTGGAGTGCGCGTCCTGCTCCTCGAACGGGATCTCGCCGACTTCCGGGTCGAGATGCTCGCAATCCTCGTAGAGGTCCCAGTACTTCCTGCGCGCGACGTAGGGGTCGTGCGGATGCGTGAACGAGATCGTCAGGCTCCACGGCTTGCGGTTCTCGTCCTCGGATTCGCGCGAGAGCTGGTAGAGCTTCTGAACGCCCTGGAAACAGACCTCGTCGTCGTACTCCATCTGGTTGGAGATCTCGGCAACGCCCGCACCCGTGACCGAGCCGAGATTGTGGTACCACCAGTCGATGCGCTCGCCCGGCTTGCGGTAGTCCGGCGTCCAGCCGAAATCGGCCGGGTAGATGTCCGTCGTCAGCCGGTCCTCGAAGCCATGGAGCTGGTCGGGGCCGACGAAGTGCATCTTGCCAGAAAGGCAGGTCGAGTAGCCGGCGAGCCGCAGATGGTGGGCATAGGTCGGGATGCTGGAAGCGTATTCGGCGGCGTTGTCGTAGACCTTGGTGCGGCTCGGGAGCTGGCCGGCCATGAACGAGGCGCGGCCCGGCGCACACAATGGCGACGACGTGTAGTTGTTGGCGAAGCGCGTCGAGCGGGCAGCGAGCTTCTTCAGGTTCGGCGTGTGAAGCCAGTCGGCCGGGCCGTCGGGAAAGAAGGTTCCGTTCAGCTGGTCGACCATGATGACGAGGATGTTGGGGCGAGTGGTCGGCATCGTCGGGCGTCCCTCCTTCGCACTGTCGGGGTGGTCTTTCCTTCCCTGTCTATTTTTTATTGATCGCGCGTTCAATCAAAAATCGGGGGGATGGATCGTCCGCGTGCTTGGATCTCAACCGTTGGCGTGATGACACAGGCGTTCGCATGAACGATGATCATGGCGCTTTGCTTGAAGAGACATCGCCGAACGAGGATGCAACGGAACATGGTTGTCGATATCGCCAACGAGCGTACGAGGATGATCGCAAATGCGCTCGATCGATTGTCGACGGCCTTTTTGACGGTCGGTGTCCTCGCTCCGGCCGCGAGCGAGATCTACGGCAATGTTCGCGTCGCAGAGAGCCTGGGCGTCTGGACGCCGTTCATCGTCGTCGCTTGGTTTTTGAGTGCGATCGCCTTACATTTGACGGCACATTTGGTCCTTGGAGATCTCAAATGAGCCTCGGTCTTTTCTATACCGTGCTGCCGCTCGCGATCGTTGCTGTGATCTTCGTGGCATTGAAGGCAGCTCGCTACATCTGACGGCCCGCCCATTCACCCTTTGTCGCGCTGGGCCAGGAACGAGTAGTCGCCGAGCGCCATGTAGTGCAGTTCGCGCGCGAGCCGGATTGTCGGCTTGAGGGCGAAGAAGAACGAGCCCACCACGAACATCCAGATGGCGATGGTCTCCGTGCTCTTCCAGAAGAAGAGAACGCTGCCGACGAGGAAGAGGAAGGCGGCGAGGAAATCGACCACCGTGTACCAGACCTCGTAGATCGCGAAGAGGCGCTTGTGCTCGCCGGATTGCTCGCTATTGGCGGGATCGAAGAGTCGCATGGCATCTCCTGCAGGCTCGGTTGGATGGGAACGAGCCTGGTGCAGGCGTCGATGGCGTGTCGCGAGAGCGAAAGCGATGGATGGGTGCGAGGTTCCATCGGCGGGCGAAAGCGTCCGCCCGTAAGACTGCGGGTTCAGGTCGCCGGAACGGGCGTCAGCCGGTCGAGGAGGTCCGCCGCAGCCGTCGCGATGACGGTGCCGGGCGGGAAGATGGCGTCCGCGCCTGCCGTCCGCAGCGCCGCGAAGTCGGCTGGCGGAATGACGCCGCCGACGGCGACGAGGATGCCGCCGCCACCTTCCTGACGCAGCGCGTCGCGCAGTTCGGGGACGAGCGTCAGGTGGCCGGCGGCGAGCGAAGAGACGCCGACGATGTCGACGCCTTCCGTGACGGCGCGCGCGGCGACCTCTCCAGGCGTCTGGAACATCGAACCGACGAGCACGTCGAAGCCGAGGTCGGCGAAGGCGGTGGCGACGACCTTCTGGCCGCGGTCGTGGCCGTCCTGGCCCACTTTCGCGATCAGAATGCGCGGCTTGGCACCGGTGCGCCCGGCGTATTCATGCGCCTTCTCGGCCGCGCGGGCGAAGGCTGGATCGCTCTCGCCGACTTCCGTGCGGTAGACGCCGGAGATGGTTTGCACCTCGGCAACGTGGCGGCCGAAGGCCTTTTCGAGCGCCAGCGAGATCTCGCCGACGGTGGCCCTGGCTCGCGCGGCGTCGACGGCAAAGGCGAGGAGGTTGCCTTCGCCGGTCTCGGCCGCACGCGCGAGAGCTTCGAGTGACGCTTCGAGAGGCGCGACGTCGCGCGTGCCCTTCAGTTCCTGCAGCTTTGCGAGCTGGCGTGCGCGGACCTCGGCATTGTCGATACGGCGGACGTCGACGGTCTCTTCCTCTTCCGGTCTGGCGAAATTGACGCCGACGACGGCCTGCCGGCCACTGTCGATGCGGGCCTGCGTCCGGGCCGCCGCTTCCTCGATGCGCCGCTTCGGCACGCCGGCCTCGATGGCCTTCGCCATGCCGCCGAGATCCTCGACCTCCTCGATGTGGGAAAGAGCACGAGCGGCGAGATCGTGGGTCAGGCGCTCGACGTAATAGGAGCCACCCCACGGGTCGACGATGCGCGTGGTCCCGGATTCTTGCGCCAGAACGTGCTGCGTGTTGCGAGCGATGCGGGCGGAATGGTCGCTCGGCAGCGCCAGCGCCTCGTCGAAGGCGTTGGTGTGGAGCGACTGGGTGTGCCCCTGCGTCGCCGCCATCGCCTCGACCATCGTTCGCATGACGTTTGTCGTCGGGTCCTGTGCGGTGAGCGACCAGCCGGAGGTCTGGCAATGGGTGCGGAGCGCCAGCGACTTCGGGTTTTCCGGCGCGAAGTTGCGCTGCATGAGGCAGGCCCAGAGGAGGCGTGCGGCGCGCAGCTTGGCAACCTCCATGAAGAAGTTCATGCCGATGCCGAAGAAGAATGAAAGGCGCGGCGCGAAGGCGTCGATCGGCTGTCCGGCGGCGATGCCTGCTCGGGCGTACTCGATGCCGTCGGCGAGCGTATAGGCGAGTTCGAGGTCGGCCGAGGCACCGGCTTCCTGCATGTGGTAGCCGGAGATCGAGATCGCGTTGAAGCGTGGCATGTGTCTGGCCGTATAGGCGAAGATGTCGGCGACGATGCGCATCGAGGGCTGCGGCGGATAGATATAGGTGTTGCGGACCATGAACTCCTTGAGAATGTCGTTCTGGATGGTCCCGGACAGCTTTTCCGGTGGAACGCCCTGTTCCTCGGCTGCGACGATGTAGAGCGCCATGATCGGCAGCACGGCGCCGTTCATGGTCATCGACACGCTCATCTTGTCGAGCGGGATACCCTCGAAGAGCTGGCGCATGTCGAGGATGGAATCGATTGCCACACCTGCCATCCCGACGTCGCCGGCGGCGCGCTCGTGGTCGCTGTCGTAGCCGCGATGGGTGGCGAGGTCGAAGGCGACTGAGAGGCCCTTCTGTCCGGCGGCGAGGTTGGCGCGGTAGAAGGCGTTCGACTCTTCGGCCGTGGAGTAGCCCGCATATTGGCGGATCGTCCACGGCTGCTGCAGGTACATCGTGGGGTAAGGGCCGCGCAGGAAAGGTGCGGAACCCGGAAAGGTGTCGAGGAAGGGCAGGCCATCGAGGTCGACGGCTTCATAGGCGGTCTTCACGTCGATGCCTTCGGGGGTCGCATGAACCGTGGGGCTCGAAGTTTCGCCGAATATCGACTGCCGGTGCCATTCGAGGCTAGAAAAGTTGGGAACGCGGCTCATGGATGCGTCTCCTCGATCCCGGCATGGAGCGGTGCGAGCGTCAGCGCTCGGCGCGAACCGCGTGGTATCGATGGCTCGGGTTCGCGTTCGGCGAGCACGGCGACCGGGCGAGGGGCATCCGGTCGATAGTGCGTCGTGCCGATGATCGGCCGCTTTCCCTCGCGGATTGCCTGCGTGCGGGCCGCACGGCCTTGCCGGATGCGCTCCTGCACGTGGCCACCGGCGAGGCTCGCCATGATGCCGCCTTCGCGCTCGATCGTCTGGAACTCGGCCCAGGCAGCGTTTGCGAGCGCATCGGTCAGCATTTCGATGCCACCGGCACCGGCAGCCGGATCGGCGACGCGCGCGAGGTGGCTTTCGCGCAGGAGCACGAGTTGCGTGTTGCGGGCGATGCGCCGCGCCGCGCCGTCGGGCAGGCCGAGCGCGATCGTATGCGGCAGGACGGCGATGCTGTCGGCGCCGCCGATGCCGGCCGCGAAGGCGGCGAGCGTGTTGCGCAGGATATTCGTTTCCGGGTCCTCTCGCGTCGCCATGCGCAGGGACGTTTCGGCGTGGACGAAAACTGGGGCAGCCTCGCCGACGCCGCAGGCGGATGCGATGCGCGCGTGCAGCAGGCGCAGGGCGCGGATCTTGGCGATGCCGAGCATCTGCTGCTGATCGACCGAGACGGCGAGCCCGGTCATGGCGAGCAGCGTCTCCGGCGCCATGCCACCGTCTTCCGCCGCGCGCAGCATGGCGACGAGCGCGGCGGCGACGAAGCCGAGTTCCTGCGCTTCGCTCGCGCCGGCATTGTGGGCGATGCGGCCGTCGGCGGTGAGCACCGTTCCGCCGAATCCCGGGTCGGCGAGATCCTCCGCAAAGCGGGCAAGTTCGCCGGTCAGGGAGAAGTCGCGTGCCGTCGATGCTGCGGCCGAAACCGGGTCGAGGCCGAAATGCACTTCGATTTCGCCCGGACTGTGGGCGGTCCGCGCCAGAAGGTCGGCGAGCGCCCGGCCAGCCATGGCGCTACCTTCCAGGCGAAGGGCGAGCGTCCCGGGATCGACTTCTTCGAGAATGCGGGCAAGTGCCGGGCGCACCGGCTGCGCGAGCCCGAAGCCATAGGCTGTGGGCGCACCGCCGACGGCGAGAACGAGCGTTTGCGCACCGTTCGCCGTGTCTTCCTTCGCCTGCGCGGCGGCGCGCACGGTCTCGGGATCGTCGATACGCTGGGCGAGGTGCCAGGGGCGACCGGCGTTCCGGCGAGGAAGCGGTCGCGTGTCGCCGCGTCGCGTATGGATCGGTCCGTATGAGATTCCGTCGTCGGTTCGCGTGGTCAGCGCCTCGTCGAAATCCGCACCCTTCAGGGCGCGTTCGGCGAGCGCGCGCCACCCGGCTTCGTCGATCGGCTCGAAGCGGGCATTGTCGATGACGCTTGAATCCATGCGGCCTCCCGATCGCGACTGCTTGCGCGGTCGCCTGCTCCGCGCTTGCCGGCGGGGCTGCGAACGCGTTCCGCCCAGACTGGATCAGACCGACTTCGCCGACAATGTGCAAACGGCAAGAAAGGTTCGCGGCAGATGGGTTCGCGATGGATGGAGGGCAGGGCGAGGGGAAATGCCGCCCGGCGACCGATGACTGGAGGTACTTTCATTCGGTCGCCGGGCGTTCGATACGTGCACGCTCGAAAGGCGTACGCATCGAAAGGGTATGGTCAGTGCCCTCCGCCGCCGCCGGCGCTGGCAGGCGGCTTGCGCATGAGGACGGCACAGACGGCAAGCAGCGCGAAAAGCAGCGTCAATAGGTAGAAGATGTCCATGAAGGACATGACCTGCGCCTGCATGCGGACACGGCCGACCATCTGCGCCAGCGCGCCTTCCTGTGCCTGCATGCCGTGCGCCGCCAGATTGTGCGCCATCATCGAAAGCTGGCGCATGGCTTCCGGGTTCGACCAGTTGACGTGTTCGCTCAGGCGTTCGTAATGCATGTCGGCGCGGTGGATGAGGATCGTGTTGATGAGTGCGAGGCCTACCGCACCGCCGAGGTTACGGGTCAGGTTGAACAGGCCGGAGGCATTTTTGAGGCGTTCGGGCGGAAGCGTGCCCAATGCCAGATTGTTGATCGTCACCATGCACAGCATCAGCGAGACGCCGCGGAAAACCTGCGGCACGAAGATCTCCCAGTAGTCCCATTCCGGCGTGATGCCGGTCATCATCCAGGTGCCGGTCGCAAAGCCGATGAAGCCGATCAGCAGCATGACACGCGGATCGAGCTTGTTGGAAAGCGCGCCGGCGACCGGGGCGGTCATGAACATCGCCGCGCCGGAGACGAAGACGGCCTCGCCGATCATCAGCGAATCGTAGCCGCGCACCCGGCCGAGATAGAGGGGGAAGAGGTAGGTGAGTCCGTAGAGGCCGATGCCCATGACGAAGGAAAAGAGCGATCCGAACGAGAAGTTGACGTCCTTGAAGGCCGAAAGGTCGACGATCGGCTGTTCGGCGTTGAAGGCCCGTTGGAAGAAGACCAGCCCGCCGATCACCATGGTGATGGCGAAGACGAAGACGGCCCTGTCCTGCAGCCAGTCGTTCTGCGGGCCTTCCTCGAGCACGTATTCCATCGAGCCGAGGAAGATCGCCATTGCCGCAAGGCCGGTCCAGTCGAACTTCTTCAGGAGCGAACGATCGCCCTCGTCGAAATCGATCAGCGTCCAGGCCGCGATCGCGACGCCGATACCGGGGATCACGTTGATCAGGAAAAGCCAGTGCCAGGAAAAGGCGTGGCTCAGATAGCCGCCGATCGTCGGGCCGATCGTCGGTGCGAGCGTCGCGACGAGGCCGATCATCGGCGAGACGATGGCGCGCTTGGACGGCGGGAAGATCGTGAACGCGGCCGCGAAGACGGAAGGGATCATGCCGCCGCCGATGAAGCCCTGCAGCGCGCGGTAGACCATCATCTCGTCCATGTTGGTCGCCGTGGCACAGAGCAGGCTCGCCAGCGTGAAGCCGGCGGCGGAGACGGTGAAGAGCACGCGCGTGGAGAGCAGCCGGCCGAGGAAGCCGGAAAGCGGGATCATCACCACCTCGGCGATGAGATAGGCCGTCTGCACCCAGGCGATCTCGTCCGGGCTGGCGGACAGGCCGGCCTGGATCTCCGCGAGCGAGGCCGACACCACCTGGATGTCGAGGATCGCCATGAACATGCCGAAGACCATGGCAAGGAACGCGAAGAGCTTGCGCGTATCCATGCTGTCGGCGGGTGCCGGTGCCGGCGGGGCACCGGCCGTGATGGTGGACGAAGTGGCCATGGCTCGATGTCTTCGAAGAACGATGCGGGTTCGTTGCGTTACTTCGCCGGATTGCCGGCGTCGGGCGCGGTGCGCGTGTCGATGTCGGCGACGACGCTCAGGCCCGCGCGCAGCCTGCCGCTGTCGAGCGCGTCCTTCGGCAGTTCGATGCGAACGGGCACGCGCTGGACGACCTTGGTGAAGTTGCCGGTGGCGTTGTCGGAGGGCAGCAGCGAGAAGACCGAGCCGGAAGCCGGCGCGATCGAGGCGACCGTGCCTTCGATCGTGTGGCCGTCGAGCGCGTCGACGCTGATCGTCGCCTTTTCGCCCGGCACCACGCCGGCAAGCTGCGTCTCCTTCAGGTTGGCGCGGATGTAGAGCTTCTTCATCGGCACGAGCGCGGCGAGCTTCTGGCCGGCGGACACGAAATCCCCGGTCTCGACCGCGCGATTGCCGACCACGCCGTCATAGGGCGCGCGCAGGACGGTCTGGTTCAGATTGCGCTCTGCCTGATCGATGGCGAGCTTGAGGCTCGGGATCTGGCTTTCGGCTTCGGCGTACTGCGCCTTGAGAACGCCGACATTGGCCTTCGCGGCGGCGATCTGCGCATCCGCACCGGTCAGTTTCGCGCTTGCCGAAGCAAGGGCTGCATCGGCGTTGTCGACTTCCGACTGCGAGGCGACGCGCGTCTTCAAGAGGCTGCGCGCGCGATCGGCGGTCGACTTGGCGTTGTCGGCCGTCGCCTGCGACGCCTGTTTCTCGGCCTGCGCCTGCGCGACGGAAGCCTCGGCGGCCTTTTCCTGAGCCTGGATGCGGTTCAGCGTCTGCTGCTGGCTCTTGACGGCGGCCTTCGCCTGTTCGAGCGCGATGCGGTAGTCGCCGTCCTCCAGGCGCACGAGCACGTCGCCGGCCTTCACCTGCTGGTTTTCCGTGAAGTTCACAGACGCGACGTAGCCCTGGATCTTCGGGGCGAGCGCGGCGATATCGGCCTGGACATAGGCGTCGTCGGTGGAAACGATAAAGCGACCGACCGTCCAGTAGTGGTAGCCGTAATAGGCGCCGCCGGCGAGAAGCGCCAGGCCGATGATCGGCAGGAGCATCTTGCGCAGGCCGCGCTTCTTCTTCTTCGGAGCATCGGCGGAGGCGCCGGCGGAATGCGCCGGCTCGACGTCGGGACCCGGCACCTCCTGCGGTGCGGTCCGCTCGCGCGATTCCGGACGTGCCGGGAAGGGACGTACCGTATCCTCGCCCTCGGCCTTTTCGCGCAGGGCGCTGTCCTGATCGTGATTGCTCATCGTATGACCTCGTGGATATACCGAACCGTTCGGTTCGAACTTGACATAGCCAAAGACACACGACATATCAAGAGGAAATCGAACCGCACGGTTCGAATAATTCTGCCGGGAGGTCAGGCTGGGCGATGGCGAACGTTTCGGACGATACGATGCAGGGCAAGGGCTGCGGCCAGCGCGGACGTGCGGGCCGGCATGCGGCGGGCTGCGACCCGGTCAAGCGCGACCAGATCCTGAACGGCGCCTACGCGGTCTTCAGCCGGATGGGCTTCGATGCCGCGAGCATGAACGACATCACCCGCGAGGCGAACGTCTCGAAGGGCACGATCTACGTCTATTTCGAGAGCAAGGAAGACCTTTTCGAGGCCCTCGTCGACCGCGAGCGCGATCTTCTGTTCAGGGACATGCACACTGCGCTGGAGGGTGACGATTCGGTTCCGGCAAAGCTCCGCCGCTTCGGCAAGATCCTGACCCGGCTGATCACCTCGGACAAGGTCATTCAGGCGCAGCGCATCGTCATCGGCGTCAGCGAGCGCATGCCGGCGCTCGGCGCGAGCTTCTACAAGAAGGGTCCGCGGCAGGGCAAACAGCTCCTCACCGATTTTCTGGAGCAGCAGGTTTCGGCCGGCTTGCTGGCGATCGACGATATCGATCTCGCTTCCTACCAGTTCGCCGAACTGTGCCTTGCCGGTCTATTCCGCCGCCGCATCTTCGCCGAAATGCCGAAGCCGCCGTCTCATGCGGAAATCGAGCGCAATGTCGACGGCGCGCTGCGTGTCTTTCTCGCCGCCTACGCGACGAGTGCGTGTCCCAACGCCTGATCCGAAACGTCTGGTCCGAAACTTTCGATCGTGAACGTCCGGCCCCGAACGGGCCGGTGTCGGATACGGTACGAATGCATGAGGCGCCGGACCCGATCCGATCGGGTCCGGCGCCTCGTTGCTTTGTTTTACCGTATCGTTCGCGACGCCGGACTGGATCGGTCCGGCCGGAAAATGCGCTAGACGACGAGGATCGGCGAGTGCACCTGGACGTGGCTGTAGAGGTGGATCACGTCCTGGTTCATCATGCGAATGCAGCCCGACGAGACGGCCTTGCCGATGGAATTCCACTCCGGCGAGCCGTGGACGCGGTAGAGCGTGTCGTGGCCGTCCTGGAAGATGTACATGGCGCGCGCGCCGAGCGGGTTCATCAGGCCCGGATCCATGCCGCCGTTCTTGGCCGAATACTTCGCGAGTTCGGGCTGGCGGTCGATCATCTCGGAAGGCGGCGTCCAGGTCGGCCAATGCTTCTTCGCCTGGATCTGGCCGCGGCCCGACCAGCCGAAGCCGGCCCGCCCGACACCCACGCCGTAACGCGTCGCCGTACCGTCGCCATGGACGTGGTAGAGGAGCTTCTCGTTGGGGTCGACGACGATCGTTCCCGGATCCTCGCCCGTCGGATCCTCGACGATCTGGCGCCAGAATTGCGGGTCGATCTGGTGATAGGGAACGGCCGGGATGACGTAGCCGTCGTCCGTCATGCTGCCGTAGACTTCGGCATAGGACGTGTCGCCGGGCGGCAAATCCGGCCCCGGATCGTCGTAAAACGCCGTCGGTGCGGTTTCCGCGGTAAAACGCTGGGTAGTAGAGGAGGCGCAGCCCGCAAGGCCGGCGGCAGCCGCCGCACCGCCTGCTGCTAGGAAGCCGCGGCGCGTCAACGCCATTCTGCCCGAACGGTCCGAAACCGAAATCATCTTCTTCATGTTACGCATACCTGTCTCGTCGCGCCTCGCACATGGACGCATCCTGATAGAACCGATGGCGGCTAGAATAGGCCTTCCGCGTGCGCGAAACTGTCTCCGCAGTGCCACACACGGCCGTTTCGTGCGGCCGTGCCGAAACATGTGACGATGCGTGTGCGATCGCATTGCCCCCAGATCGTCTCGCCGCCGGGCGAATTTTGCCTAGCGACATGCGATGCAACGCGGTTTCGCCGGACGCGTTCCCGACGCGACCTTCCGTCGCGGAAAGAGGGTTAACATCCCGCGGCGAGGCCGGACAGGGAGGCAAGAACCCGCTCCGGCGGCAGGTCGGTGTATTCGTCGGGTTTCGCGTTACGGTTGATCCAGACGGGGCGGAAGCCGAAGGCGCGGGCGCCGGCGATGTCCCACCGGTTCGACGAATGGAAGGAGACGGCGCCCGGTGCGATGTCGTAGGCGTCGGTGACGAGGCGGTAGGTCGGCGAGGCCGTCTTGTAGCGCGCGATCGGGTGGACCGAGAAGACGTCGTCGAGCAGCGTGTCGATACCGGCGTTCTTCGTTGCCGAACGCAGCATGTCGGGCGAGCCGTTGGAAAGGATCGCGACCCGCGCACCGCTTTCCTTCAGCCGCGAAAGCACCTCGGGCACTTCCTCGTAGCAGTCGAGCTCCCAATAGGCCTCGAGAAGGCGCGCGCGCAGGCTCGTCTCGATCTCCGGAACGCTCGCCATGGCGTAGTCGAGCGCCTGTTCGGTCAGCGTGCGGAAGTCGAGATAGGCTCCGGTCAGCTCCCGCACCCAGGAATATTCGAGCTGCTTTGCGCGCCAGATTTCCGAGAGCGTCTCGCCCAGGTCGCCGGCATGGCGGCGTACGGCGCTGTGCACGTCGAAGAGGGTGCCGTAGGCGTCGAACACATAGGCGGCGGGGGTGGCGTCCTGGTCTGGCATGGCGAACATTCCTGTTACGTGACGGTTACGATGTGTCGTGGCAAACGGCCGCGTCAAGCGCACGCGTGCCGCCGCGCCGGTGACCTTGACGCGAGTGGACGGAAGCGATTTTGATCCGGGGCGACGGTGCGCGGGTCTCGCGCATCGCTCTTTCGGCAAACGGGAACGATGCACGATGGCGGTGGATACGAACGCTCAGACCCCGACCTGGACCTATCTCGACGGCGCGTGGGTCGAAGGCAATCCGGCGATCGCCGGTCCGCGCTCCCACGTCATGTGGCTCGGCTCCAGCGTCTTCGACGGGGCGCGCTGGTTCGACGGCATGGCGCCGGACCTCGATCTGCATTGCCAGCGGGTCAACCGGTCGGCAAGCGCGCTCGGCCTCGAGCCGACCATGCGTGCCGAGGAGATCGAGACGCTGACGTGGGAGGGCGTGAAGCGGTTCGACGGCAAGACGGCGATCTACGTGCGGCCGATGTACTGGGCCGAGCATGGCGGCTTCATGGGCGTGCCGGCCGACCCGGCTTCCACGCGCTTCTGCCTTTGCCTCTACGAGGCTGCGATGCTGCCGCCCAAGGGCTTCACGCTGACGCTTTCGCCGTTCCGCCGGCCGACCATCGAGACGATGCCGACGAACGCGAAATCGGGATGCCTCTACCCCAACAACGGCCGGGCGATCATGGAGGCGCGCTCGCGCGGGTTCGACAACGCGCTGCTTCGCGACATGCTCGGGAACGTGGCGGAGACGGGGACCTCGAACGTCTTCATCGCCAAGGACGGCGTGGTGATGACGCCGATCGCCAACGGCACCTTCCTTTCCGGCATCACGCGGGCACGCACGATCGCCCTCCTGCGCGCCGACGGTGTCGACGTGCGCGAAATGGCGCTGACGGTCGCCGATTTCGCCGAGGCCGACGAGATCTTTTCGACGGGCAACCACTCCAAGGTGGTGCCGATCACCCGTTTCGAGCAGCGTGAATTCGCCCCCGGTCCGATGATGGAGCGGGCGAGGACCCTTTATCTGGACTGGGCTTCCTCGCTTCCGCGGGGGTGACGAAGCGCCTCCTCGCATGGTTGCGGCCGGTGGAACATTCGGCCGGCTGACCGGTTTCCTGCACGGACGCCGCGGACAGCCCGGCACGCAATAATCACCGAAGCATACGAACGCGAGAAGGAGACGCGCAATGGCTTTCGAACTCCCCGATCTTCCCTATGATTACGATGCGCTTTCCCCCTACATGTCGCGGGAAACGCTCGAATATCACCACGACAAGCACCACAATGCCTATGTGACGAAGGGCAACGATCTCGCCAAGGAAGCCGGCATGGACGGCGAGCCGCTCGAAGAGATCGTCAAGAAGTCCTACGGGTCGAACCAGGGCCTCTTCAACAACGCCGCGCAGCACTACAACCATCTGCACTTCTGGAACTGGATGAAGAAGGGCGGCGGCGGCAAGAGCCTGCCCGGCAAGCTCGAAAGCGCCTTCCAGAGCGATCTCGGCGGCTACGACAAGTTCCGCGAGGATTTCCTCGCCGCGGGCGCCGGCCAGTTCGGCTCCGGCTGGGCGTGGGTCGCGGTCAAGGACGGCAAGCTCGAGATCATGAAGACGCCGAACGGCGAGAACCCGCTCGTCCACGGCGGCACGCCGATCCTCGGCGTCGACGTGTGGGAGCACTCCTACTACATCGACTATCGTAACGCCCGGCCGAAATATCTCGAGGCCTTCGTCGACAGCCTCGTCAACTGGGACTACGTCCTGGAACTCTACGAAAAGGCCGCCTGAACGGCTTGAAGAAGGGGCCTGGCAAACCATGCCGGGCCCCTTCTTCTTAGGTCGCTGTCCGCTCACGCAAGCGTGAGCGGGTGCGAGAGCGTTAAAGGGTGGCGGCGTGCGACACTTCGTCTACCCTTCGATCCATGCAGATGGAGGGAGACGAGCCATGAAGAAGACTGCAATCCTTCTCGCCGGCCTTGCCTTGACGACCGGACTGGCCGTCGCCGCCGACAATCCGGTCGAGACGCGGCAGGCGATCATGGATTCCAACGGCGCGGCAGCCGGGCTTTCCGGCGCCATGATGAAGGGCGACGTCGACTATTCGCCGGCAGCCGGCAAGTCGGCAATCGAAAGCTTCCATGCCTCGGCGATGGCTTTCGGCGCGTTCTTCCCCGAAGATTCAAAGGATGCCGACGGCACGAAGGCATCGCCGAAGATCTGGAGCGATCCGCAGGCGTTCCAAAAGGCGCTCGACGACTGGAAGCAGGATACGCAGGCCGCGCTGAAGATTTCCGGCAAGGACGGTCCGCAGGATCTGCAGGCCTTCCAGAAGGCGGTGCAGCCGATCCTTCAGAACTGCAAGAGCTGCCATCAGGACTTCAGGCTGAGTAACTAGCGCGTTTTCGCCGGTCCGTGATGCGCAAGGTCCTGCTTGCCGTTCTCGTCGTCATCGTCGTGGTGGCGGTCTCCGGCTGGGTCGCGTCCGGTCCGCGCCCGCTCGACGCGTCGCTCGTTGCCAGTGCCGGCAAGGGCGACGCGAAGGCTGGAGAGACGATGTTCTGGGCCGGCGGATGCGCCGGCTGTCACGCAGGGAAGAACGCCAAGGGCGACGACCTTCTCAAGCTCGGCGGCGGGCAGAAGCTCGACACCGCATTCGGCCTCTTCGTTACCCCGAACATTTCGCCCGATCCGGAGCACGGCATTGGCAAATGGTCCTTCGCACAGTTCGCCAACGCGGTGAAGCGCGGCATCGGCCCGGACGGAAAACATCTCTATCCGGCCTTTCCCTATCCCGACTATGAGCGCATGCGCGTGAAGGATGTCGCCGACCTCTGGGCCTACATGAAGACTCTGCCGAAGGTCCAAACCGATCCGCCGGGCAACTCCGTTCCGTTTCCCTTCAACATTCGTCGCGGTATCGGCCTGTGGAAACGGGCCTTCCTGCATCCGAAGCCGGTCGTCGCACTCGCCACCGACGCGGATGCCGAACTGAAGCGCGGGCGCTATCTCGTCGAGGGGCCGGGCCATTGCGGTGCGTGCCACACGCCGCGCGACAGCGCCGGCGGCTCGGACTACGACCAATGGCTTGCCGGTGGCCCCAATCCGGACGGCAAGGGAAAGATCCCCAACATCACGCCGAGCAAGGCGGGCATCGGAAGCTGGTCGAAGAGCGATATCGTCTATTTTCTCGAAAGCGGCTTCACGCCGAGCTACGATACCGTCGGCGGGTCCATGGTGGCGGTCCAGAACGACATCGCGCATCTGCCGAAGAGCGACCGTGAGGCGATCGCCGCCTATCTGAAGGCCGTTCCTGCCCTACCGCCGAAGAGCGACGATTGAGTTCGCCGCGGCGATCGTTCTCGATTCGGGCCATGCGCGTATGCGGATGGAACTCAAATCGAGAAAGTTTGCCTAACGTTCGAGGACGCGGCGGTTCAGCCCGCCGACCAGAACTGGTCGAGCCACAGGTTGAGGCGGTCGAACCCGCGCGCCTCGATGCTGTAGACGCGGCGCGTGCCGCGCGAGGCGACGCTGACGAGCCCGCTTTCGAGAAGGGCGCGCAGGTGCTGGGAAACGGCCGGCCGGCTGATCGGCAACTGCGCGGCCAGTTCGTTGACCGTGCGCGGCCCTCGCCGCAACTCTTCGAGAAGGAAACGGCGGTGACGGTCTGCGATTGCGGCGAACGGATCGACCTGGCTCATGTGAAGAGAAATAAGCAACTGCTCATGGATAGACAAGGCGGGTAACGCAAAAGAAATGTAGGCCGCGGCGATCGCTCGGCTACGCCCATGCGACGATCAGGTGCCTGATGCCGTCCGACACGAGCTTGAGCGAGGCGACGAAGACCATCGCGTACATCAGCGGGTAGAAGAGGCTCGGTCGCATGCGCTTGACGAGCCATGCGCCGGCGATGGTTGCGAGGATCGCGACCGGTATGAGTGCAATGGAGATTTCGAGGTTGGACGTGTCGAACTGGCCGAGCATGAAGTACGGGATAAGCTTCAGCGCGTTGACGATGGCGAAGAAGCGTACGCTGCTGCCCGTATAGGTCTTCGGATCGTGATCGAGCGGCAGCGCGTAGAACTGGTAGGGCGGACCGCCGGCATGGGCGACGAAGCTCGTGAAGCCGGCCACCGTACCCCATGAAGCCCCGAGGAGCGGGCGGTGCCCGTGCGGCACCGTTTCGAGGCCCGACCGGCGAACGTGCAGGCGCTGCCACGCGTAGCGCAACGTGAAGGCGAGCGCGATCGTGCCGACGATCAGCCGGATCTCGTTCTCCGTGACCACCGCCGCCGTCAGCCATCCGATACCGACGCCGAGAACACCTCCGGGCAGCATGATGGCGAGCGTCCTTGCATCGCGATGGTTCCACCAGGTGTAAAGACTGATCCAGTCCATGACGATGAGGATCGGCAACAGGATCGCCGCGGCCTGCACCGGTGAGGTGACGAGCGACATCAGCGGCACGCCGAGCACCGCCATGGCGCCGCCGAGGCCGCCCTTGGACAGGCCGATCAGAATGACGGCGACGATCGTCGCGAGATAGAAGAGTGGATCGGCGGGCATGGGATCGGCGGTTGAACGGCGGGCGCCACCGGTCTATCGAAATCGCACGTTGATTGCGAGCCGTCCTGCGGGCTCGCCCGGACGATCGTGGAAAGGTCCTTCATGACGGATGTGAACGAGCGTTGCCGTCTCGTGCTGATCGCGCCGGCGATCGAGGAGCCGGAGGAGCTTGCGCGCGTGGTCGCCGATGCGCTGCGCGGTGGCGACGTCGCCTCGGTCATCCTGCCGGCCTACGCGCTCGGGCCGCGGGCCTTTCAGGATGCGATGGCGGTGGTCGTTCCGCTCGTGCAGAAGGCGGGCGCTGCGGCGATCGTCGTCGACGACAGCCGCACGGCCGGCCGCGTCGGCGCCGACGGCATTCACCTGACCGGCGATGCGGCCTCGCTCGCCGAAGCGGTAGAGCGCTTCCAGCCGAGCTGGATCGTCGGCGGCGGCAACGCGAAGACCCGCCACGGCGCGCTCGATCTCGGCGAGGCGCGGCCGGACTACGTCTTTTTCGGCACGCTCGAAGGCGACATCAAGCCGCCGGCGCATCCGCGCAACCTCGATCTCGCCGAGTGGTGGGCGGCGATGGTGGAAATTCCGTGCATCGTCATGGGCGGGCAGGATCCCGCGTCGGCCCTCGAGGTTGCGCAGGCGGGCGCGGACTTCGTCGCGTTGCGGCTCGCCGTCTTCTCCGAGCCGGAATCGGCAGCGCGCATCGTTGCGGAGATCAACGCGATGCTCGACAGTGAGGCCCCGCGGTTATCGAAGGGTTGAGGCTCGTGCCAGGCTGTGTTTTCGCCCGCTCGTTTTCGCGGTTCGCCGTAGCCGCGCTCGTCTTCGGCCTGTCGGGCGTTCCGGCGATCGCCCAGCAGAGCGGCGCGAATACCGGCGGCGCGACCGTGCCCACGCCTTCGACACGCCCGACCGAAGCCTCCCCGTCGTTGCCGACGGCTCCCTCCTCGTCGGCCGATGCGAATGCGGCCGGGACCATGCTGAGCGGGCCCGGAGCGAACCGGCCGGGAACGAAAAAGCCGGCCAGGCCCGTTTCGGACGCGGCGAAGGCCTACGGTGCATTCCAGCGCGGCTACTATCTGACGGCCATGCAATACGCGCTCGGTCCTGCGCAGAAGGGCAAGGCCGCCTCGCAGACCCTGCTTGCGGAGATCTTCGCGCGTGGGCTCGGCGTGCCGCAAAACCTCGACGACGCCGCGTTCTGGTACGGCCAGGCGGCGGGCAACGGCGATCCGGCGGCGGAATTCCGCTACGCGCTTTTCCTGATGGCCGGCAAACAGGTGAAGAAGGACGTCGCGCGCGCACAGAAGTTGATGAAGGCGGCCGCCGATGCCGGCGTGCCGGCCGCCGCGTTCAACCACGCGCAATGGCTCGTTTCGCAGACGCCGGGCGACACGGGCATGAAGGAGGCGCTGCCCTATTACGAAAAGGCGGCGACGGCCGGCATTCCCGATGCCCAGTACGCGCTTTCGCAGATCTATCGCAACGTCGACGGCCTTCCCGACGCCAAGCGCGCGCAGGCCCGCACCTGGCTGCAACGTGCGGCGGAAGCCGGATACGACACGGCCGAACTCGATCTCGCCATCTGGCTCGTCGACGGCATCGAGGGCCCGAAGGACTACGAGAAGGGCTTCGCCTGGATGAAACGGGCCGCCGTCGACGGCAACGTGATGGCGCAGAACCGGCTCGCCCATCTCTATCGGAAGGGCATCGGTACGCGACAGGACCGCCTCGCCGCGGCGACGTGGTACGTGATCGCCCGGCGTGCCGGCCTGCAGGACGACGATCTTCAGGACTTCTTCAACGGCCTTGCCGACGCGGCGAAGAAGAAGGCGCTCGAAAAGGCGAACGCAATGCAGGGCCAGTAGGTCTTCGCTTCACGCCCGGGACGCACGCGCAGGTCTGCCCGATGCGTGTGTGGCGGGCGCGAATGGCGGTCGGTCCCGGTGCGGCGCTTGCAAGCCGGCGGCATTTGTGGTGTTGAGGCGCTCGATGGTTTCCCGCGCGAAAGCATTCGCGCCACACGATTACGGTTCGACGCTCCATGAAGATCAACGGCAACGAGATCAAGCCCGGCAACGTTCTGGAACACAATTCCAGCCTCTGGGTCGCGGTCAAGACCAATCACGTCAAGCCCGGCAAGGGCGGCGCCTTCGCGCAGGTCGAGATGAAGAACCTTCTCGACGGATCCAAGCTCAACGAACGTTTCCGCGCCAGCGAGACGGTCGAGCGGGTGCGTCTGGAACAGAAGGATTTCCAGTATCTCTACGAAGAAGGCGAGATGCTGGTGTTCATGGACACTGACACCTTCGAGCAGCTCGAGCTGCAGAAAGAGTTCGTCGGCGAACGTTCCGCCTTCCTGCAGGAAGGCATGGGCGTGACGGTCGAACTCTACGAGGAAAAGCCGATCGGCGTGACCCTGCCGAACCAGGTCAGGCTCAAGATCCAGGAGGCCGACCCGGTCGTGAAGGGCCAGACGGCCGCTTCGTCCTACAAGCCGGCCGTCATGGAAAACGGCGTTCGGGTCATGGTGCCGCCCTTCATCGAGAGCGGCGAGACGATCATCGTCGATACCAACGACATCACCTATATCGGCCGCGCCGACTAACGGCACGCGCTTCCGCCGGCCGCGTCCGCGGCCGGGCACACGACGTCAGGACAAACGATGGCCCGATCCGCGCTCGTCAACGTGATGGTACAGGCGGCCTTCAAGGCCGGCCGGTCGCTGTCGCGCGACTTCGGCGAGGTGCAGAACCTTCAGGTTTCCATGAAGGGGCCGGGCGATTTCGTCACCCAGGCCGACCGCAAGGCCGAGCAGGTGGTGCGCCAGGAACTGCTGCGCGCCCGGCCGACCTACGGCTTCCTCGGCGAGGAAAGCGAAGAGATCGTCGGCACGGACGGCCAGCACCGCTGGATCGTCGATCCGCTCGACGGGACGACGAACTTTCTCCACGGCATACCGGCCTTCGCCGTGTCGATCGCGCTCGAACGCAACGGCACCATCGTCGCCGGCGTGGTGCTGAACCCGGCGACGGACGAACTCTTCGTCGCCGAACGCGGCAACGGTGCGTTCCTGAACGACCGACGGCTGCGCGTGGCGGGCCGCCGCGCGCTTTCCGACGCGGTCGTCGGCTGCGGCGTGCCGCATCTCGGACGCGGACATCACGGCAAGTTCCTGGTCGAGCTTCGCGACGTCATGAACGAGGTGGCCGGCGTGCGGCGTCTCGGTTCGGCCGCGCTCGATCTCGCCTATGTCGCCGCCGGCCGGTTCGACGGCTTCTGGGAGAAGCCGCTTTCCGCCTGGGACATGGCGGCGGGCCTCGTTCTCGTGCGCGAGGCGGGCGGTTTCGCGACCGACATCGAGGGCGGCAACCGGATTTTCGAGACCGGCAGCGTGGTCGCGGGCAACGAGCATATTCACCGGGCGCTTCTGGCCACCGTCAACCGCCCGGTGCCCGCGCGCTGACTGCGCCCGTGTGGCGTGTCCTGCCGAACGGCGAAGGTGGGTTGCCCTCGTCGGCTAAAGTCTTTTATTTCCGTCACATTGTCGGCTAAGCTCGCGCGAGCGTCGACCTTGTCGGGCGGGAGCGCGCTTTAAGAAGCCGGGGTTATGATGGCGAGACTCAACGTATCGGGCTTTGGTGCGCGCGAAGACGCGAACGCGCATGATCCGCACAAGCTTTCGAGCCCGATGGTGTTCTTCTGGACGATGGTGGTCTTCCTCATCATCGTCGGCTTCATCGCAGCCATCCTCTACCGGCAGATCCATACCGCGTTCGTTTCCAATCCGGGGCTGAACGGGTTGATCGTCGGCGTGCTCTTCATCGGCATCCTGCTTGCCTTCAACCAGGTGCTGCGGCTTCGGCCCGAGGTTCGCTGGGTCAATTCCTTTCGCGTCGTCGGAAGCGCGGACAAGGTCGGCGGCGAGCCGCGCCTGCTGGCTCCGATGCGTGCGCTCATCGGCCAGCAGCGCTCCATGGCGCTTTCGACGTCCTCGCTGCGTTCGATCCTCGATTCCATCGCGACCCGGCTCGACGAGGCGCGCGACACCTCGCGCTACCTGATCGGGCTCCTCGTCTTCCTCGGGCTCCTCGGCACGTTCTGGGGCCTTTTGAACACGATCGGCTCGATCACCAATGTCATCCAGGCACTCGATCCGGGCACGGGCGACACGAACAGCATTCTCGACGCCCTGAAGAACGGCCTGAGCGCGCCGTTGTCCGGCATGAGTACGGCCTTTTCCTCCTCGCTCTTCGGCCTTTCGAGTTCGCTCGTCCTCGGCTTTCTCGATCTTCAGGCCGGCCGCGCACAGAACCGCTTCTACACCGAGCTCGAGAACTGGCTTTCGACGGTGACCAATCTCGGTGGCGACGCGCCGCTTTCCGAAAGCCCCTTCAGTGGCGGCAGCGATCACATGCGCCAGCTCGACGAGAAGATTCAGGCGCTTTCCCAGGACGGCACGATGAACCACCGCACGACGACGGCGATGGCCAATCTCGCGGAAGGGATCCAGGGTCTCGTAAAGAACATGCGAAGCGAGCAGCAGATGCTGCGCGATTGGATCGAGGCCCAGCAGGAAGAATCGAAAGCCTTGCGTTCGACCGTGGAACGGCTCGCCAGCCAGCGCGAGCGGGAAGAGGACTAGGGTCATGGCCCTTTCGCGCAGCCGACGCCACCGCAGCATGGATTTCTGGCCGGGGTTCGTCGATGCGTTGTCGACGCTTCTCCTGACCATCATGTTCCTGCTGACGGTCTTCGTCCTCGGCCAGTTCCTGCTCAGCCGCGAGATTTCCGGCAAGGACGTGGTGCTGAACCAGCTCCATAGCCAGATCAACGAGCTGACCCGGCTTTTGGCGCTCGAACGCTCCAACGACCAGGATACGGAAGACCAGATCAACGATCTTCGCGCCTCCCTCGAACAGGCCCAGCAGGACAAGTCCCGCCTGCGCCAGCTCCTCGACCAGGGTAGCGGTGCTTCGGCTTCGGCGAAGGCGCGTATCACCGATCTGAAGGGGTCGCTTTCCGATCAGCAGCAGGTCAGCCAGCGCGCGCTGAGCCAGGTCGATCTCCTGAACCAGCAGATCAGCGCGCTGCGCAGCCAGATCAGCGCGCTCGAGGATGCGCTCGACGTTTCGGAGAAGAAACAGGACGCTTCGAAGGCGAAGATCGCCGATCTCGGCAAGCGGCTGAACGTCGCGCTCGCCCGCCGCGTGCAGGAACTCAACCGTTACCGTTCGGACTTCTTCGGCCGGCTTCGCGAGATCCTCGCCGACCGCCAGAACATCCGCGTGGTCGGAGACCGCTTCGTCTTCCAGTCCGAGGTGCTCTTCGGCTCGGGTGCCTCCGACATCAGCGATCGCGGCAAGACGGAACTCGCGAAGCTCGCCGACGTGCTGAAGAAGATCACCGGCGAGATTCCGAGCGACATCAACTGGATCCTCGAAGTCGACGGCTTCACCGACGACGTGCCCGTTTCCGCCTCGAGCCAGTACGCCAACAACTGGGAACTTTCGACCGCCCGCGCGACGGCCGTCGTCGAATACCTGATCTCGCAAGGCGTGCAGCCGAACCGGCTGGCCGCCGCCGGCTTCGGCGAATACCAGCCGATCGCCGAGGGCGACACGAAGGAGGCGCGCGCGCAGAACCGGCGCATCGAGATCAAGCTGACCGATCGCTAGGTGCCGGGAAGGGCCGGGCAGCGCCTAGCCTGCACGTTCTGCCGCGGCTGCGAGAGGTTGTTCGCGATCCTCTGTTCGCAATGACCGAGACGCCCTTGTTCGCTCGGCGAATGTCCTGTATAGGCCGCCCATCGAATTGAGCACGGGCGATGCGACGGTCTTCCGGCCGTTTCCGCTCGCGCTGCCAATGACAGCGTGTCCGTGGCGAAGACGGGACACAATCGGCAGGATCAAAGACCATGAAGAACGATATCCATCCCGACTATCATACGATCAAGATCGTCATGACCGACGGAACCGAATACACGACCCGTTCGACCTGGGGTTCCGAGGGCGACACGATGCATCTCGAGATCGATCCCAATTCGCATCCGGCATGGACGGGCGGCAACCAGCAGCTCATGGACCGCGGCGGCCGCCTGTCGAAGTTCAAGAAGCGCTTCGAAGGCCTCGGTTTCTAGCGCCCGCTTCCGTTTCACGGGCGCAGCGCCGCGCGCGTCGACCGTACCCGATGGTAAAAGACAAGGCCCGCGATCCGGCGATCGCGGGCCTTGTTTCGTGATCTCGGCTCGATGTTTCCCCGCACGTCTGGGCGGTACCATTCTTGGAACTGCGATGTCGCTCGCGCGGTCAAAAAGGGCGAAGTCCGTCGAAAGGATGCTCCGCCCTTTCCCTGCGTCATCCTGCGGCTCGACCCGTGGATCTAACCCCGCGCTTACGACGAGCGATGCACCGGATCGAGCGTGGACGAATCCGTGCTCCGGACGCCCGGCGCACTGACGGCGTTTCGAAGTCGCTGGATCTCGAGCCCAGCCCACCGACGACGTCGGCGGGGAAGACGTGTCGTGTCAGGATGGTGCCGCGAAGAAGGGGAGCGCAGAGGCTTCGCCGCTTTGAACCGGCGTGCGTCTGCCACCAAGATTAAGGGGTGTTCGGCGCAACGACGACGCAAACGGCCGATCGTGCCAAATCGCTTGCGATCAGGACCATGCGCGCCAGACGCCGGCCGTTAGCGCGCGGAAAAGGCGGTCTGGAGCAGGGACTGCTGGGCGTGGACGCTGCAGGTTCCGTCGGGTTCGGGGAGCCTGGTCTCGGTTTCGCCGCGATAGATCTCGCGGTCGAGCATCGCGACACGGTTCTGCAGGCGGAAGGAACGTTCGACGAGATCCTTGAAGACCGCCGGAAGATCGTCCCAGCCGGCTGCGGACCTGTCGACGCTGAAGCTGTCGAGGCGGACCTTCTTCTTCTCGTCGAGCACCTGCTCGCGCGTCATCTCGCCGTTGTTGACGGCGCGCTGGAGAAGAAGCCACGAGGCGAGCTGCATCAGACGGGTCGTCAGGCGCATGGATTCGGCCGAATAGAGCACCGAAGCGATGCGGGGCAGGGACTTCGATTCGTCCCGGCCCTCGCCGTCGAGATAGGTGGCGGTTTCCTCGACGAGGCTCATGCCTTCCGAATACAGCGCCTTGAACGGCGCGGCGACCGCGACGTGATCGGCGAAGCGAACCGTGTTCGACGATGCTTCCGGCATGGTGCAGGTGTCCTCGAATCCCCGTTGTCGTGTATTGCAGACAAATGTCCACGCGGCGACGAATGTTCCGCATGCGCTGCGGTTTGAAACATACTGCAGGTTGCCGCCGATTGCAGCAAGGACAGGCTTAACAGACGGTTAATTTCAACAGGCGTTACCGGCGGGCAAAAAAAAGAGCCGCATGGCGGCTCTCGAGAGTTTAACAGGGAGGCGTCGGACGGAGTGGCCGATCGGCCGTTCCGTCAAATCCGGCGAACACCGGATATGTGCATTAAAGACCGATAAAGCTTAACGAGACGTTAAGACCGGTGCCGGAATGTACGATTTCCGTCCATGCATGCCCCGAAACGGGACGTTCGCTGTCGCGTTCGGGGACGACGGTGCCCGGGAAAGAGTTTCTCTGCCGCGCCGCGGCTCGAAGAACGGGCTTCGATTTCGTTTTCGAGACGCACGATCTCTTGTCTCGAACGTGCGATGCGCTTCGAGTTCGTGCCTGGAATGCGGCGATACATCCTCGGTCTCGGGCACCGGATGTGGCTGCGGTCGATCCGCGAAATCGTCCACGGTTCTTTTCTCCGGCCTTTCGGCGCATATCTGTGACGAAGACCGAGGATACAGGATATAGCCGTGACCAGACAGACGATGCGTGCCGTTTCGATCAGAGAGCCGGGCGGGCCGGAGGTGCTTCGGCTCGGCGAGCGGGAGCGTCCCGAGCCGGGCGAGGGCGAACTGCTGGTGCGCGTGCGCGCGGCCGGCGTCAATCGCCCGGACGTCTTCCAGCGCCAGGGCCGCTACGATCCGCCCGAGGGCGCGAGCGACGTTCCGGGACTCGAGATCGCCGGCGAGGTTGCGGCGATCGGCCCGGGGGCGAGCGAATTCCGCGAGGGGGATGCCGTCTGCGCGCTGCTGCCGGGCGGCGGATACGCCGAATACTGCGTCGTTCATGCGAGCAACGCGCTTCCCGTTCCCGAAGGCTTTTCCTTCATCCACGCCGCCGCTTTGCCGGAAACGTTCTTCACTGTCTGGCATAACGTTTTCCAGCGCGGTGGACTGAAACGCGGCGAGACGTTCCTCGTCCATGGCGGCTCTTCGGGCATCGGTACGACCGCGATCCAGCTCGCCTCGGCGTTCGGGGCGAGCGTCTTCGCGACCGCCGGGACGAAGGCGAAGTGCGATGCCTGTCGGGAACTCGGCGCCTTCCGTGCCATCGACTACCGAGAGGAGGATTTCGTGGAGATCGTCAGGCAGGCGACCGACGGTGCGGGCGTCGACGTCATCCTCGATATGGTCGGCGGGGACTACATCGCGCGCAACTACGAGGCCGCGGCCTTCGACGGGCGGATCGTGCAGATCGCCTTTCTGAAAGGCGCCAAGCCGGAAGTGAACTTCGCGCCGCTGATGGCGAAGCGGCTTACCCATACGGGCTCGACGCTGCGTGCGCGTTCGGTCGAGTTCAAGGCGGGCATCGCCGCCGAACTGCGCCGGCAAGTCTGGCCGCTTCTTGAGGCCGGTCGCGTCAAACCGATCATGGACACGGTCTATCCGCTCGCCAGGGTCGAAGACGCTCATCGACGCATCGACGAAGGCGAGCACATCGGCAAGATCGTGCTCGAGATCGATTAGAGCTTTATGCCGATCCTTCGTTCGCGCGTTCGTGGACGACGGACGGTCTGTGTTGACGCGAAGCTTCGCGCCGATTGACGTCGAGGCTTGCGCTGGTATGGCTGGTCCCTCTCGGGGGACCTTCTCATGGCACGCGCGATTTCGTACCTGCTCATCCTGGCGATGATCGTCCAGATCATTCGACCGCTCGGCATACCGGGGCTGAGGAAGCGGGGGGATTTCTGGAAGATCGCTCTTTTCGCGCTCGTCCTCGTCAGCCTGATCGTGCTCGTGCGGCCCGAATAGGCGTTATCGCGACCGACCGAACGCCGCGGTTCAGGCGGCGTCCTCCAGTTCACGATTCCATTCGCCGCGTTCGGCGAGGCTGTTCATCCTGGAGCGGTGGACGAAGGCCCGCTGGCCGGCGGCGACGTTGTCGCTCTTGCCGGCCCAGGCCTTGAGCGCATCCTCCTGCAGGGCGCGGCTGTAGGAGAACGTCAGCGGCCAGGGCAGGTCGAAGCCGGACTTCATGGCATTAAGGTGCGCCGTCGCTTCCTCGCTCGACTGGCCCCCGGACAGGAAGGCGATGCCGGCGATCGCCGTCGGCACGGTCCGTCGGAAGGTGCGCACGGTCATCTCCGCGACCTCTTCGACCGAGGCACGGCGTGCCTTGGCGCCGTCGATCACCATGTTCGGCTTGAGAATCGTCTGTTCGAGCGTGACGCCGGCTTCGACGAGGGCCTCGAAAAGATCGCGCTGGACCGCTTCGCTGACCTCCGCACAACGCTCGATCGAATGCGTGCCCGGATCGCCGTCCATCAGCACCTCGGGCTCGACGATCGGCACGAGGCCGGCTTCCTGACAAAGCGCAGCATAGCGGGCAAGCGCCCGATTGTTCGCGCGTACGCATGCCCGCGACGGCAGAACGTCGGAGATCGATATGGCCGCACGCCATTTCGCGAAGCGCGCGCCGAGGCCGTGATATTCGGCCAGCCGCTCGCGCAGGCCGTCCAGCCCCTCCGTCACCGTTTCACCCGGATGAAGCGCCAGCGGCACCGCACCCTCGTCGACCTTGATGCCGGCAAGTGCGCCGGCGCGGGTGATCAGCTCGACCAGGGGCGTGCCGTCGGCGGCTTTTTGACGGATCGTCTCGTCGTAGAGGATGACGCCGGAGATATAGTCAGTCATCGCCTCTTCGGCGCGAAAGAGCATTTCGCGGGAATCCCGGCGCGTCTCTTCCGTCGAGGTCACACCCGCCGCAGCGAGGCGCTTCTTCGCCGTGCCGGTGGATTCGTCGGCGGCGAGCAGACCCTTTCGCTGCGTCATGAGACGCGCGGCAATTTCCTCGAGACGTTCGGCCATATAAGCCCTCCTGGATGAAACCCGGGAGGGCACATAGCAGAAGTTGCAGCCATAGCAAACGCCGTCGGGCGAACCTGAACCGATTGAAAATAATTCAATCGGTTCAAGTGTTTCGCGTCATCCATGCAAAGGGCGTGATTCTACTTCGAAAGGACCTGGACGCCCGGCAACGGCTTGCCTTCCAGCCATTCCAGAAAGGCGCCGCCGGCGGTCGACACGTAGGTGAAGTCGTCCGTCACGCCGGCCTTGTTCAAGGCGGCGACCGTATCGCCGCCGCCCGCGACCGAGACGAGCTCGCCCGCCTTCGTGCGGTCGGCCGCATTGCGCGCGGCGGTGATCGTCGCGCGATCGAACGGCTCCATCTCGAAGGCGCCGAGTGGGCCGTTCCACATCAGCGTTTCGGCGCGCGAGATCCAGGCCGAAACCGCTTCGAGCGACTTGTCGCCGATGTCGAGGATCATCGCGTCGGCCGGCACCGCGTAGACGGAGACGACCTCGTTTGCCGCATTCGCCGCGAACTCGCGGGCAACGACGGCGTCGCTCGGCAGGACGATCGCGCAATTGCCGGCATTGGCCTTTTCCATGATGCTGCGCGCGGTGTCGGCAAGGTCGTGTTCGCACAGCGACTTGCCGACATCGACACCGCGTGCGGCAAGGAACGTGTTCGCCATGCCGCCGCCGATGACGAGCGCGTCGACCTTCGTCACCAGATTGGCGAGCAGGTCGATCTTGGTCGAGACCTTGGCCCCGCCGACGATCGCGAGAACGGGCCGGGAGGGATTTTCGAGCCCCTTTTCGAGGGCTTCGAGTTCGGCCTGCATGGTGCGTCCGGCGTAGGCGGGGAGATGATGGGCGACACCTTCGGTCGAACCGTGAGCACGGTGCGCCGCGGAAAATGCGTCGTCGACGTAGAGATCGCCGTTTTCGGCCAGCGCTTTCGCGAAATCGGCGTCGTTCTTTTCCTCCCCCTCGTGGAAGCGGGTGTTTTCGAGGAGCAGGATGTCGCCGTCGACCATGGAGTCGACCGCGCTCTTCGCCGTTTCGCCGATGCAGTCGTCGGCAAAATGGACGCGATGGTCGAGCACCTCCTCGACGGTGCCGGCGATCGGCTGCAGCGACATCTCCGGCACGCGCTTGCCCTTCGGCCGGCCGAAATGGGCGAGCAGGACGACCTTCGCGCCCTTGCCGGAAAGCTCAAGGATGGTCGGCGCGACGCGCTCGATGCGCGTGCGGTCGGTCACCTTGCCGTCGCTCACCGGGACATTGAGATCCACGCGTACGAGAACGCGTTTGCCGGCGAGGTCGTCGATGTCGTCGAGGGTCTTGAAAGAGGCCATCCGGTCCTGCTCGTTGGCTGAAGATGAGGTGGTTCGACGGGCAGCATAACGCGCGTCCGAAGCCTTACAAGGGCAAGGCGGACAACCGCGCCGCTTTGCCGCCCGTGCCTATTCGGCCGCCTGCCGGTCCTCCGCCTTTCGTCGGTTCCTGCGCCGTCTGGCAAGCCGGTCGAGCGCGGATCGCGCGGTCTTCCGGTTGATGAAGTCGGGCAGGGGCCGTGCCAGGGGTTCGGGTTCGAGGGAGACGCCGAGCGAGGTGATCTCGCCTCGGTCGTCGACGTCGCGCACGATGATTTCCAGTGGGCCGAGGCGCAGCCGGTCGGCATATTCCGCCCGGCCGCCGAAACGGCGTTCCAGATATTCCGCAAGCGTCGTCTCGCGGCTGTTTGCCGGCACGATGCCGGGGCCGTAGGCCTCGTCGAGTTCGCCGAGCGTGCGCTTCGGGTCGACGGTGAAGGCGCCGAAGAACTCGGTGTCGTCCTTTTCCACCGGCGCCGGGCTTGCGAAGAGGCGGTCGAGCAGGCGCGGAAAGTTCGGCGAGATGAAGAGGTAGACGTGGTCGTTTTCCTGCAGGCGCCCGGCGTACTGGTAGCGCATCGAACGGCCGTTGCGCACGACGAGCGAAGGCCGCGCCCAGCGCGGAATGCGTTCGCCGGTCAGCACGGGACTGTCCTTGACGACGCGATAGGCGACGAGTTCGTGGTTGGCGGAGCCCGGAAGCTCGACCTCGACGCGCTGCACCGGACCGATGCGCGGCGGCACGACGAGGCTGAGGCGCTTGGCCATGGGGCTGATCGTCCAGCCCTGCAGGAGAAGGGAAACGAGGACGATGATGAAGGCAGTGTTGAAGAAGAGCATGCCCCCCTCGACGCCGCCGATCACCGGCAGGATGGCAAGCAGGATGGAAACGGCGCCGCGCAAGCCGACCCAGGAGATGAACAGCCGCTCGCGCTTGGTGTAGCGAAACGGCGAGAGGCACAGCCACACGGCGACGGGCCGCGCAACCAGCACGAGGAACAGCGCGAGCGCGATGGCCGGCAACGCGATCGCCGGGAACTGGGACGGGGTGGCGAGCAGGCCGAGAACGAGGAACATGACGATCTGGGCGAGCCACGTCATGCCCTCCTGGAAGCGGCGGATCGCCGTCTTCGCGCGGATGCTGCGATTGCCGGCGTAGAGGCCGGCGATATAGACGGCGAGGAAGCCGGAACCGCCGAGCGCGCCGGTCGCCGAAAAGACGAGCAGGGCAAGCGTGACGACGAAGATTGGCGTCAGCCCGCGTTCCATGTCGAGCTTGTTGACCAGCCACACGATCAGCATGCCGCCCGGCAGGCCGATCGCCACGCCGAGCCCCATCTGCATGCCGAAGAGGCGCAGGATGTCGATGCCGGGCAGCGACGAGCCGTCCGTGCCGGTGGCGATCTGCACGAGGGCGATCGTCAGGAAGATCGCCATCGGGTCGTTCGATCCGGACTCGACCTCGAGGGTGGACCGTACGCGATCGCGAACGGCGATGCCACCGATGCGAAGCAGGAAGAAGACGGCCGCGGCATCCGTGGAGGCGACGATCGACCCGAGAAGAAGCCCCTGGATGAGTTGCAGGTCGAAGACGACGCAGGCCATGAGGCCGAAGATGCCGGCGGTGAGCAGGACGCCCAGCGTCGCCATGGTGATCGCCGGTGCGGCCGCCTGCCGGAAGGCATGGAGCGACGTGCCGAAGCCGGAATCGAACAGGATGACGGCGAGCGCCAGCGAGCCGACGAAATAGGCGAGCTGGCCGTTGTCGAACTGCACGCCGAAGCCGTCCGTGCCGGCGACGAGCCCGATGCACAGGAAGAGCAGCAGCAGCGGCGTGCCGAAGCGGAAGGCGAGCAGGCTTGAAAACGCGGCCATCAGGACGAGAAGCGTGCCGACCAGAATGGCGAGATAGAGCGTTTCCAAAGGCACTGGCCCCGCGCTGGAGAAAAACGAGCCCGGCCGATGCCCCGCATGCTTTCGCCAGCTTTGAAAGGCCGCTTCGTGCGCCTAGTCGGCAAAGCGGGCGGGACGAAGGCGCATGCGAAAAAGGGGCACCCGAAGGCACCCCTTGATTAGCATGAAACGCACGATGCGCGCCAGCGACGCGCGGTCCGCGTCGAAAGACGGTCGATCAGCCGTTCAGACGGGCCCGCACGGCTTCGACGGCGGCCGATGCCGTGATGTCGAAATGCCGGTAGAGGTCCTCGTAGGCGCCGGAAGCACCGAAACCGTGCATGCCGACGAAGATGCCGTCATGGCCGATGAATGCATCCCAACCCTGGCGCACGCCGGCCTCGATCGCGACCTTGACCGGCGAATTGCCGATGATCGCCGCCTTGTACTGGTCCGTCTGCTCATGGAAGAGTTCCATCGACGGGACGGAGACGACGCGGGTGGCGCGGCCTTCCTTTTCCAGCATCTCCTTGGCGTCGAGCGCGATCTCGACCTCGGAGCCGGACGCGAAGATCGTCACCTCGGCGTTGCTCGAAGGCGAAAGGTCGTAGGCGCCGTAGGCGGAGAGGTTCTCCTCGCTGTAGTCGGTACGCGCGGCCCTGAGCTTCTGGCGCGAAAGAACCATGCCCGACGGGCGGTGGTTCGACTCCAGCGCGAGCTGCCAGCACTCCAGCGTTTCTGTCGCGTCGGCCGGACGGAAGGTCAGGAGGTTCGGGATCACCCGCAATGCGGCCAGATGCTCGACCGGCTGGTGCGTGGGGCCGTCTTCGCCGAGACCGATCGAATCGTGGGTGAGCACGTAGATCGCGCGTACGCCCATCATCGAAGCGAGCCGGATCGCCGGGCGGCAATAGTCCGTGAAGCACATGAACGTGCCGCCGTAGGGGATCAGCCCCTCGTGAAGCGCGATGCCGCTCATCGCCGCCACCATGGCGTGCTCGCGGATGCCGTAATGGACGTAGCGACCGGAAAAGTCGTCCGCCGTCAGGTCTTTCATCTGGCTCGTCTGCGTGTTGTTCGAAGGCGTCAGGTCGGCCGAGCCGCCGAGCATTTCGGGCAACACGCCGTTGACCACTTCGAGTACTGCCTCGGAATGCTTGCGGGTCGCGTCCTTCGGCTTCTCGTCGGCGAACTTGCGCTTGAGTTCCTCGAGCTTGCCGTCGAAGCCGCCGACGAGTTCGCCCTTGGCGCGGCGTTCGAAATCGGCGCGCTTGTTCGAGTCGGCATCCTTGAGGCGCTGCTCCCACTCCTTGCGCTCGGAGGTCGAGCGAAGGCCGGCGAGCCGCCATGCGTCGAGAATATCGGAGGGAATCTCGAAGGGCGGCGAATCCCAGCCGAGGTTCTTGCGCGTCTCGGCGATCTCTTCCTCGCCGAGCGCGGAGCCGTGCGCCTTCTGCGTGCCGGCCTTGGTCGGTGCGCCGAAGCCAATCGTCGTCTTGCAGGCGATCATCGTCGGGCGGTCGGAAGTGTGCGCCTCCTCGATGGCGCCGGCGATGGCTTCCGGATCGTGGCCGTCGATCTCGATCGTGTGCCAGTGGACCGCCTTGAAGCGCTCGATCTGGTCCGTCGAATCCGACAGATGGACGTCGCCATCGATGGAGATGCCGTTATTGTCCCAGAAGAGGACGAGCTTGTTCAGCTTCAGGTGGCCGGCGAGCGCGATCGCCTCCTGGCTGATGCCCTCCATGAGGCAGCCGTCGCCGGCGAGCACGTAGGTATGGTGGTCGACGAGATCCTCGCCGAACTCGGCCCTCAGCTTGCGCTCGGCGAGCGCCATGCCGACCGAGTTGCCGATGCCCTGGCCGAGGGGGCCGGTGGTCGTCTCGATACCGGCGGCATGGCCGTATTCCGGATGGCCGGCGGTTTTGGAATCGACCTGACGGAAATGCTTGATCTCGTCGATCGTGATGTCCTCGTAGCCCGTCAGGTAGAGCAGCGAATAGAGGAGCATCGAACCGTGGCCCGCCGACAGCACGAAGCGGTCGCGGTCCGGCCAGTGCGGGTTCTTGGGATCGAAGTTGAGATACTTGGTGAAGAGCACCGTGGCGATGTCGGCGCAGCCCATCGGCAGGCCCGGGTGACCCGACTGGGCCTTTTCCACGGCGTCCATGGACAGGAAGCGGATCGCGTTCGCCATCCGGTCGTGTTTTTCGCGTGATGTCATGGCTTTTCGACAGGTCCGAATTGAAGGGAACGATCCTTCCGCCGGATCGAGTAGGCGGCGTGTATCGCCCTCGTGGCGACACCCGCCAAGGGCACAGCGAGACATAGCAGTCTGCTTAATCCTGTCAATAAATCGGTTCGCGCCGGGGCTCGTGCGCCGGGCGCGACGAATTCACAGAAAGCAGCGGGTTCCGGCGGCGAATTTGTTGACGCGAACTTGCCGCGATGGATAATCGAAGACGTCCTAAATGCCCGTGGCGCCATCGATTCGGCGCACATTGGCGCGTTGGACGTGGACGCGCATGGGCGCACGGAGCGTGGAAATGGCGGGTGAGACGACGGTCAAGGCGTCGCTGGAACGGCTGCAGCGGGCACTGAGCGGCCTCGAGACGGCCGTGGACGCGCGGCTCGAGCACGAGAGCGAAACGACGCGGGCTTCCGACGAGGTCCGTCGGTTGAATACCGATCGCTCGAAGCTTGCCGAGGAACTCGACCGCAGCCAGTACCGCGCCGACACGCTGGAAGAGACCAACCGGGAAGTCTCGCGCCGGCTCGTCAGCGCGATGGAGACGATCCGCGCGGTGCTCGACCGTTCATGACGGGAACTCGGCCGTTCATGACGGGAGCGGGCCTGCTGCGCGCCGCAAACGCCTCGAAGGTGGTGACATGGCACAGGTGACGGTGACGATCGACGACAAGGCCTATCGCATGGCGTGCGAGGAGGGCCAGCAGGACCACCTTGCCTATCTCGCCGGCGAGCTCGATCGCTACGTGCGCTACCTGAAGGGCGAATTCGGCGAGATCGGCGACCTTCGCCTGACCGTCATGGCGGGTATTACCGTCATCGACGAAATGACCGAGATCAAGCGACGCATGGCGAGCCTCGAAAGCGAGCTCGAAACGCTGCGCGGAAGAGGCGATACGCCGCATGACGGCGCCGGTCGCGCGGATCCCCAGCTCGTCGAGGCACTGAGCGAGCTGAGCGGCCAGATCGAAGGCATTACCTCGAAGCTGACCGGCGTTCCCGCGCAAACGCAGCCCTGACCGGCCGCGTTCGGGCTCTAGGTGTGAGCTTTCATTAGGTTGTCCATCCGGTCCGGACCGGGGATGCTGAGGTTGTGAGACTTCAGAGTCCAGGGAGGGACCGGA
>NZ_VHLH01000021.1 GCF_006516965.1 Pararhizobium mangrovi
ACTAGCACCAAAAGTCGGAAAAAGCAGCCAACCGCCAGAACCCATATGGACCCCGGCGCCGCCGCCGTCGATGAACGCTGTATAGGATGGACAAACCGATCCTGTCAACGAACCGTCATGAAGTTTTTCGAAAAATCTGCGAACCCGATCGCGTCGCCGGCGAAACGTCCCTTGAGGTCGGTGCCGGATCAGCGCGTGCACGTATCTGCTCCGAATGGTGCGCCGTCATGCCAGCGGGGATCGGCCGGCAGTATGGCCAACTCGCCAATCCGGCCCCATCTCATCTAGGATGAAATGGATCGATTCGCGGATCCCGGTTATCCGCGCTTCCTGAGACACGAACGAGATTTGACCGTGCCTGTTTCCCGGACCACCGCCCGATCGGCCTTCTTTCTCGCGCGCCCGTTGCGTACGGCGCTCAACGGTGCGCAGGAAATCTTCGTCCTGCCGCCCCGTCTGCAGTTCGCGGCTTTATGCTGGCGACGCGCTGCACGTGAAGGCACCTGCGAGATCTTGTTGATCACCAGCCGTGGCACCGGCCGCTGGGTCGTTCCGAAGGGATGGCCGATGAAGGGTGCCGAGGCTGCGGCGATCGCCGCGATGGAAGCCCATGAAGAAGCCGGCGTGCGCGGACGCGTCGAACAGGCGCCGCTCGGCACCTTCACGTACGCCAAGGAAATGCGTGGCGGCCTGAAGGTCGGTTGCACGGTGCAGGTGCACGCGCTCGAAGTCGAAGGTCTCGACGAGGACTTTCGTGAAAGAGGGCAGCGCCGGCTTGCCTGGTTCTCGCCGGCCGAGGCCGCCGAACGCGTCGACGAGCCGGGATTGAAGGCGATGCTCGGCGGTTTTCGCCGCTGATGCCGGACGAGGCGAAACCGCTTCAGGCTCGCCGAACTTGCACTGATCGATCATTCCCGCTATCCGCCCGCCGGGTTCGAGCATTGCCGCGACCCTTCGCGCACGGGAGAATCCGTGCCGCGCGGCCGTCCATGCCCGCCCCGCGAGGACCGTCGTCACAGTGAGCCAGTTTTCCTCCGAAACCCGCAAACCGACGCTCGACAAGGATCTCGACAAGTTCGCCTATGTCGAGGAAGCGACGAGTTTCGTCTCCCGTTCGCTGGTCGGACCGGGCATCGCGCTGATCTTCCTCTTCACCGTTGCCGTCTTCGTCGCCGTGATCTTCTCCGGGACGGACCGGACGCTGCTCATCGCCACGGCCGCCGCGATCGGCGGCTACATGGCGCTGAACATCGGCGCCAACGACGTCGCCAACAATGTCGGCCCGGCAGTCGGCGCCAACGCGCTTTCGATGGGCGGCGCGCTCGTCATGGCCGCGCTGTGCGAAAGCGCGGGCGCGCTTCTGGCCGGCGGCGACGTGGTCCAGACCATTTCCAATGGGATCGTCGCACCGGCCTCGCTCGACGGAACGAGCATCTTCATTCAAGCGATGACCGCCGCGCTCGTTTCCTCCGCGCTCTGGGTCAACCTTGCGACCTATGTCGGCGCACCGGTCTCCACGACGCATTCCGTCGTCGGCGGGGTGCTCGGCGCAGGCGTCGCGGCGGCCGGGCTTTCGGCGGTCCATTGGGAGGTGGTGCTGGCGATCACTGCGAGCTGGATCGTCTCGCCGCTGATCGGCGGCGTCATCGCCGCAGCCTTCCTCGCCTTCATCAAGATCTTCATCATCTACCGCGACGACAAGATCGCCGCGGCGCGGCGATGGGTGCCGGTCCTGATCGCGGTGATGGCCGGCGCGTTTGCGAGCTACCTCGCCTACAAGGGTCTCGGCCACCTCTTCCACCTCGGACCGGCCGACGCGACCGTTACCGGGCTCGTCGTTGGGCTCGCCGCTTGGCTGGTCTACAATCCGCTCATCCGCCGGCAGTCGCGCAACCTCGAAAACCGCAACCAGTCGCTGCGCAAGCTCTTCACCGTGCCGCTCGTCGTTTCCGCGGCCTTCCTTTCCTTCGCCCATGGCGCAAACGACGTCGCCAACGCCGTCGGCCCCCTGGCGGCGATCGTCGGCGCGGCCGAGGCCGGTTCCGTCGGTACGGCGATCACGATCCCGATCTGGGTCATGGTCGTCGGCGCCTTCGGCATCTCGCTCGGGCTGACGCTCTTCGGCCCCCGGCTGATCCGCATGGTCGGTCGCCAGATCACCCGGCTCAATCCAATGCGCGCTTTCTGCGTGGCGCTCTCGGCGGCGTTGACGGTCATCGTCGCCTCCTGGCTCGGCCTGCCGGTCAGTTCCACGCACATCGCCCTCGGCGGCGTCTTCGGCGTCGGGCTCTTTCGCGAATGGTACACCGCACGCTCGCCCCGTCGCATGGCGTATGTCCGGCGCAACGAGACACGCCGGGCGAAGGCCGCCCCCGGACCGCACGCCCGGGAAGAGCAGCGCCGGCGCAAGCTCGTGCGCCGCTCGCACTTCATGCGGATCGTCGCCGCATGGATCTTCACGGTGCCGGCTGCCGCCCTTCTCGCCGCGGGCGTCTTCTTCGCCCTCACCCCCTTCTTCGCCCTGTGAGCGATCTGCGAGATCCGGAATCTGCCTGATGCGCGCGAATTTTCGAATGCATCGCCTGTTCGTCGAGGCGCGCCTTCATGCCGGCGGCGAAGTGACGGCCTCCAAGGAACAGGCGAACCATCTCGCAAACGTGCTTCGCCTTGCCGACCAGGCGGAAATTCTCGTCTTCAACGGTATCGACGGCGAATGGAAAGCCCGCCTTTCCTTCCCGACGAAGAAGCGGCTCGTCCTGACCATGACGGACCGGGCCCGGTCGCAGCCCCCCGCCCCCGATCTCGTCTACTGCTTCGCGCCGCTGAAGGTCGGCCGGCTGGACTACATGGTCCAGAAGGCCGTGGAGATGGGTGCCGGCATCCTGCAGCCCGTCTTCACGCACCATACCCAGCTTCATCGCGTGAAGGTCGAGCGCCTGCAGGCGAACGCGGTCGAGGCGGCGCAGCAATGCGGCGTCCTCGCCGTGCCGGCCGTCCGCGAGCCGGTGAAGCTGAAGCCGCTGCTCGACGCATGGCCATCCGATCGGACGCTGATCTTCTGCGACGAGGGTGCCCGGACCCAAAATCCGCTCGATACCTTGAAACGGCTCGACGGGGCGCGATTTGCCCTTCTAGTCGGCCCCGAAGGGGGCTTTTCCGAAGAGGAGCGCACGCTCTTGTCCGCCCATGCCAACGTCATGCCGATCCCGCTCGGACCGCGCATCCTGCGTGCCGATACCGCTGCCGTCGCCGCAATGGCGGTATTGCAGGCGACGATCGGCGACTGGCATTGATGCGGCCGGACGGGGCCGCCGGATGGCGAGGCCAGGCTGGAGCGGCAGACCGGGGGTGCTTGCACGTGACACGTCGTTCAACAGAATTCTTCTTGCACTCGCGGGCCGTTCGCGGCAGGCAGGACGCCTTTCGCCGCGCGCCGAAAAGGGGCGAGTAAGATCGCATGGCCCGAGACACGACTGACGATACGCCGATCACGTCCACGCAGGAACTGATCGCCCACATCGCCGACGGCTGCAAGCCGCCGGAAGATTTCCGCATCGGCACCGAGCACGAGAAGTTCGTCTTCTTCACCGCCGACAACACGCCGGTCCCCTACGAGGGAGAACGCTCCATCTCCGCGCTGTTGCGCGGCATGGAGTCGAGGCTCGGTTGGGAGCCGATCGTCGACGCGGGCAACATCATCGGCCTTGTCGAGCCGACGGGACAGGGCGCGATCTCGCTGGAACCGGGCGGCCAGTTCGAGCTTTCGGGCGCGCCGCTCGAAACGATCCACCAGACCTGTCGCGAATCGAACGCCCATCTGGCGCAGGTGCGCGAGATCGCCGAGCCGATGGGCATCGGCTTCCTCGGCCTCGGCGGATCGCCGACCTGGACGCGCGCCGAGATGCCGCGCATGCCGAAATCGCGCTACGACATCATGACGAACTACATGCCCAAGGTCGGCACCAAGGGCATCGACATGATGTACCGGACATGCACGATCCAGACCAATCTGGACTTTTCCAGCGAAGCGGACATGCGCCGGAAGATGCAGGTGGCGCTCAAGCTGCAACCGGTCGCCACCGCTCTTTTCGCCAATTCGCCCTTCACCGAAGGCGAGCCGAACGGCTTTCTCTCGTGGCGCGGCGACATCTGGCGCGACGTCGACAATCGGCGCAGCGGCCTCCTGCCGTTCGCCTTCGAAGCCGATTTCGGGTTTTCGGACTATGTCGAATGGGCGCTCGACGTGCCGATGTACTTCATCCTGCGCGAAGGCGAATACCGCGATTGCACCGACGTGACGTTCCGCCAGTTCATGGATGGCGCGCTCGAAGGCGATGTCCCGGACGCCCGGCCCACCATGGGCGACTGGACGAACCATCTTTCGACGCTGTTCCCCGACGTTCGCCTCAAGCGCTTCCTCGAGATGCGCGGGGCCGATGGCGGGCCGTGGCGCAATATCTGCGCGCTGCCGGCGTTCTGGGTCGGGTTGCTTTACGACGAAGGCGCGCTCGGCGCCGCCGAAACCCTGACGGAGCGCTGGCGTTACGCCGACGTCGAGACGCTGCGCAATGCCGTTCCCAAACAGGGGCTCGACGCGACGATCGACGGGAGAACCCTCCACAAAATCGTACGAGACGTGCTCGAGATCTCGCGGGGCGGCCTCGTCGCGCGCGAACGCCTCAATGCGGAAGGGTTCGACGAATCGCATTTCCTTGCGCCGCTCGAAGAAATCGCCGCCAGGGGCCAGACCTACGCCGGAAGCATGCTCGCACTCTATGAAGGGCGCTGGAACCACTCGGTCGAGCCCGTCTATTCGGAATTCGCGTACTGAAGGTCTGAAACCCGCGATGTGCGGCTGTCGGCGCCGGATGTAATCGTCCGAATGCGTCGGGAAGGACAAGGTCTCGCGATGGCTTGTCGCGAACCTTCCGAGGTCGGGATTGGCCACCCGGAAACCGTACGCGAGCATTTCCGCTTCATCGAGATCACCCCGTCGAACCGGGTGATCGTTCGGCAATGTACGGCAAAAGAGACAAGACACGCGGGATCCCGGTAGAGGGGATCGCGCGTGTCTTCATGCTCTGCTGCGATCGCTGTTCGATCGGCTTCGATCGCAGGATCGTCGTGCGCTTTTTCGGACCGAACCGGGAATACGCTAGTTGGAGTTGCCGCTCGAGGAGCCGCCGTTCGACGTTCCGCCGCTATTGCCACCCGAGGAAGTGCCGCCGGTATTGCCGGTGCTCGCACCGCCGTTTGTATCGCCGCCGCTTTCACCGCTCGACGCATTGTTGGAGCTGTTGCCCTTGGACGCTTCGCCGCCATTGCTGTTGCACAGCGTGCTGTTCGCGTCGCAGTTCTGGGCATCCGAACCGGTCGTATTCTGCTGCGTATTGCTTTGGGCATAAGCGCCAGCGCACGAGCCGGCGAGCAGAGAAGCCGCAAAGGCTGCCTTCATGATGGTACGCATGTTATTCTCCACGATCCTTGGGAATTTCCGGAGCTGACCGACGTAAACAGTTCAGAAACTGCAAAAGTTCCGATGTCGGCACGATCAACTCTTTACCACGAAGGAAACGTATCTTTATTTTCAAGTCATCGTGATACGAGGACTTGATGCCCTGCGGATCTCGTCTTTTATACGATGCGACAAGCCCGTAGCAGTTTAAGAAGTCGCGGCAGGGACGGGTGCCGATTCATCGCACAGTAAGTCGGCCTGCGTTTGCCGCCATAGCTTTCCTTGTGGCGGGCGAGCGATCGGCTCGGATAGATCCACCGGTTCGTCAGCCCGTTGGTATAGACGAACCGGAAGGCCCGACGCGTCAGCCAGTCATGGGTGAATTCGCGATCCTCGATCTTGTGGAAGGGCATGATGCCGAGGTGGAATTCGAGCGCCCCCTCCTCGGAGAACCGTTCGATCGCGCGGCGGACCATCAGATAGGCCGAAAGCGGGTCTGCCTCGGGCAGCCAGCGCCGCGTCGCCGACAGATAGCCGAGAACCCGGCCGTCGCGATAGATCGGGTCGAAGAAGGCGAAGGCGATCGGCTGGTCATGATCGTCGAGGACGAAGAACTTGCGCACGCCCGGTTCGTCTTCGAGGACGACGGGACGCACGAGGAAGCCGAGCTCGTGACGCGCCGTCGTACGCGTTTCCCGCCAGGCCCGCGAGATCGCTTCGACGCGAACGGGATCGATGTCGTCGAGACGGGCTTCGACGACGCGCTGGCCGGCCCGTTCGGCGCGGTTGACCGCCGTGCGGAAGCTTCTGCGTTTCGTGCCCGCGAAGCTGTAGCCGGACATGTCGATCACGCTTTCGACGCCGAGCGCGTTCACGGTAAAGCCGCGCGCGACGAGCAGTTCGGCCATCGCGCGGGAAATCTGCCAGAACGTGACGTCCCCACAGTGCGCGACGAAGGCGTCGACGAGTTCGCCCCATCGCTCGCGCGGGGCAAGCGGATCGGCGAGCACGAAGGCGGTCCGCCCGACCATGCGGTAGGCGAGGATGCCGTCACGGTCGCCGAAATACGAAAGTCCCGGCTGGCAGGCGACGGAGAAGGCGAGCGCGAAATCGCCATGGGCGCGCAGAAGCGCCAGCCTTTCGTCGAGCGATACGCCGGCTTCGGTTCCGGGCTCGCGCTTTTGACCAAGAAAGAAGAGACGGGTGTCCATGGCGCCCATGCATCGGAGCGTACAATTCTGAAAGCGCGTGCCGTTGCCCGTCCGCCGCGTCGCACGAAAGGACGGGCCATGCCGGCGCGCGGTGCCGATCTACGCCCCGCGCGCGGGGAGCACAAGCCTTTCGCCCGCGAGCAAACAGCACGGAGCAAAGCCGGTAGCGAACGAAGGGCTTGTCGGGAATCGAAAGGCCCGGCAGTCGTTGTAAAACGAACTGCCGGGCAGGTGGACGAGCGTGAGCGCCGCCCGTCGGGAACCCCTTCGGCGCCCGCTACCCGAACGGTGCGGACGCGGCATTCTTCAGGCTCGGCGAATGCGCACGCGCCGCCGGCGTGCAGCCTCGACGAGATGATCGGAAGGGTCGCCGAGCGGCCCCATGGCGAGCGCGGCCCTCAGATCGTCGCGCCTGAGGCCGATATCGGCGAGTTCGTGGTCATCGAACGTTTCGAGCCGGCGCACGGACCGTCGGTTTCGCCGGGCACGCAGGATCGATGCGACGTCCGAACGCAGCGAACGCCAGCCTTCGCTCGCGCGCAGAAATACGGAAAGGGTCGATGAATGCCTGCCGAAAACGCTCATGGGTCTACCTCGCCTCGACGAAACTGCGGTGTATCCCTGCGGTCGGAAACCGCACACCTGCTTCGTGGCCCATGAATGCCCGTTCGCCATTGATCGGTCCAACGAATGTTTCTAATATCGGCCATCAAACAGAATGATGGATGAAACCGATGTCCGCGCCGCTCGATCTCGACCAGCTTCGAACCTTCATCGCCATCATCGAGTGCGGCAGCTTTACCCGTGCGGCCGAAGAGGTCGGGCGCACGCAGTCGGCCGTCTCCATGCAGATGCGGCGGCTGGAGGAACGCATCGCCCGTCCGCTTTTCACGAAGAACGGGCGCGGCAATCGGCTGACCGAGGACGGCGAACGACTTCTCGACCATGCACGCAAGCTGATCCGGCTCAGCAACGAGACGATCGCCGCCTTCGATGCGGAAAGCCTGACGGGCATGGTGCGCATCGGTGTGCCGGACGACTATGCCGAGCGCTACATGCCGGACATCATCGCCCGCTTCGCCAAGACCAACCCGCATGTCGAGCTCTTCATCGTATGCGAATCGTCGCGGGACCTCGCCGCCAGGATCGAGCGCAACGAGCTCGACATCGCCGTCGTGACCCATAATCCGCGCAGCCGTCCCTCTTCCCGCGTGATCCGCACCGAACCGCTCTACTGGGTCGGCTCGCTCAACCACCACGCCCACGAGGAGACGCCGGTTTCGCTCGCCGTCGGCCGGCACGACTGCACCTGGCGCCGCCTCGCCTGCTCGGCGCTCGATTCGGTCGGCCGCGCCTATCGGATCCCCTTCACGAGCTGGTCGTCCACGGTCGTCGCCTCCGCCGTGCTCGCGGGGCTCGCCGTCTCGCTGCTTCCCGAATCGGCGCTTCGCCCCGGCATGCGGGTGCTTTCCGCCGCGGACGGATTTCCGTCGCTCGCGCCCGTCCAGATCGGCATGATGCGCCGGCCGGGCGCCCCTGCGGAGCTGATCGACGCACTCGGCGAACACATCGTCGCAAGCCTCGACGACCTCGCCGATCCGCGCCTTTCTAGCGAGCCCGGCACACTGCAGCGCGCCTCCCGGTCGCGCGCGGGACACCTGCCGGCGACCTGGTAGGGCGGCGGCGTGAAACCTGCCGGTCGGCCGGGCGTTTGCCCTTCGCCGCCGCGCCGCGGGCCTTTACCGGAAACCGCCGGTCGAGCGTCGCCGTCGCGGTGAAACGCTCGAACCCGGAGACGACGGATGGCACAGGAAAAGAAGACGACGAAGGCGAGGGCGGAAGGGTCGGACGGCAAGAGCGGCAAGAAGGCGGCAGCCGACAAGTCGACGCCGCCGCCGGTGAGCAAGATGGGCGACCGGGTGGAGGCCTATGCTCGCCTCGCCACGCAGTTTCGCACCGAAGCGGCCGTCATGCTGCCGAAGACGCTGACCGGCCAGGGACGCCGGGAACACGTGCGCGCATGCATTCTCGAAGACCATGCCGACCGCATCGACACGCATGCCGAGGGCACGACCGCCAAGTTCGATAAGCTCGCCAAGTCGCTGTTTTCCTTTTTCCGCGGAACGGCACTGCTCTTCTATCGCGACATGGCGGGCAGCGACGCGCGCATGCCCACCGTGCTGCTTCTCGGCGACGTGCATCCGGAAAATTTCGGCGTGATGCCGAACCGGGACAACGTGCCGATCTTCTCGGTCAACGATTTCGACGAGGTGAGCTACGGTCCGTTCAGCTGGGACATCAAGCGCGGCGCGGTCGGCTTCATGATCGCGGCAAAGGAGGAAGGCGGTTTCAAGAAGAAGAAGCGCCGCAAGATCGCCAAGCATTTCGTGAGCGGCTACATTGCCGGCATGACGCGCTATGCGCAGCAATCCGACGAGATCGACGACGTCTATCGGCTCGACAACAGTCCGAAGATCATCTCCTCCCTCATCAAGAGCGCGATGAAAGATCGCTCGAAGTGGCTCGACAAGCGCTACGCCAACGAGACGCGCGAAGGCTTTCGCGTCAGCGACGAACTGACGCCGATCTCGAGCCGGCGCGACGAGTTTCAGAAGCTGATCGAGGAGCTGGTCGCGAAGAAGGGCATCGAGACCGGCGGACGCTTCGGTGATTTGCGGGTGAAGGACGTGGCAATCCGGCACGGGCAGGGCACGGCTTCGCTCGGGCTTTCGCGCTACTACGTGCTGATCGAGGGAGCGCTCGGCGACGGTACCGACGATGCGATCATCGAGTTCAAACGCGCCCGCCGCAGCGCGCTTTATGGCCTCGTGCCCGACAACGGGTTCGGTACGGAGGGCCGCGGTGAACGCATTGCGCATGGTCAAGCCGTCCACCTGACGGACGGCGACCAGTTCTACGGCAATGTCGATATCGACGGCATGAGCTTCATGACCCGCGAGCGTGCTCCGTTCCGCGACGACATCGACCTCGACGACCTTTCCTACGACGAGTTCAAGAACTACGCCGAAGCCTGCGGCCGCGCGCTCGCCCAGGCGCACGCGCGCTCCGACGAGGCCGGCCGGATCGACTACGACATCGAGCCGAGCATTCTCGACGCCATGACCCCGCGCGGCCTCTTCATCGACGACATGGTCCGGTTCGCCGAGGAAACGAGCGACCGGCTGGAACGCGACCACGAATCTTTCCGGCGCGACCACAAGCTCGGGGCCTTCGAGACCGTGCAGCAGGATTACCGCTGACGCCGACAGACGGCTATCGATCGCAGCAACGAAAAAGGGCCGGCGATCCGCAGATCACCGGCCCTTTCCTCATCTCGGCGTATGGGAACCGGCCGCCGGCCGATCCCCGTCATGTGCTTGCTATTCGGCCGCTTCCTGCGGTGTCGATTCGGAAACCGGCTGCGCGTTGGGCTTGTAGCCGCCCTCCGCCTTCACCTTTTCCCAAGCCCGACGCACGCCCGCCTCGTAGTCGGGATGCACCTTCTTGAACTCGGAGAGCTGACGCTCGCAGATCTCTTCCGGCACGCCCGGCCAGGTGCCGGCGACGTTCGCGAACAGGCGCTCCTTTTCGTCATCCTCGAGAACCTTCTCGAAGAGCGTACGAACCTGGCTGTAGTCGTCGTGGCCGTTGCGGTGATCGTAGCGATCGGCATTGCCGTCGATCTTGAGCGGCGGCTCCTTCTGGCCCGGATTGTCGGTCGGTCCGTCGAAGGAATTCGGCTCGTAATAGGCGTTCGGCGTACCGGTGGCGACACCGCCATAGACGTTCATCTCGCCGTCCATGTGGTAGTGATGGACCGGGCACTTCGGCCGGTTGACCGGGATCTGCTCGTAATGCGTGCCGAGGCGATAGCGGTGCGCGTCGGCATAGGAGAAGATGCGGGCCTGCAGCATCTTGTCCGGCGACCAGGAGATGCCCGGAACGACGTTCGATGGCGAGAACGCGGCGTTCTCGACCTCGGCGAAGTAGTTCTCCGGGTTCCGGTTCAGCTCCATGGTGCCGACGTCGATCGGCGGGAACTGGTCGTGCGGCCAGACCTTCGTCAGGTCGAACGGGTTGAAGTCGCACTTCTCCGCCTCTTCCTCGGCCATGACCTGGATCTGGAACTTCCAGCGCGGGAATTCGCCGCCGTCGATCGCGTTGAAGAGCGCTTCCTGGTAGCTTTCGCGCGTCTTGCCGACGAGTTCCTCGGCCTCGGCGTTGGTATGATGCTTGTGACCCTGTTGCGTCTTGAAGTGGAACTTGACCCAGTAGCGCTCGCCGGCGTCGTTCCACAGCGAGAAGGTGTGCGAGCTGTAGCCGTTCATGTGCATCGGCGAGATCGGCAGGCCGCGATCCGACATCAGGATCGTCACCTGATGCAGGCTCTCCGGCGAAAGCGACCAGAAGTCCCACATCGCCGTCGGCGAACGCATGTGCGTCTTGGGATGGCGCTTCTGCGTGTGGATGAAGTCCGGGAACTTGTACGGGTCACGCACGAAGAAGACCGGCGTGTTGTTGCCGACCATGTCCCAGTTGCCTTCCTCGGTGTAGAACTTCAAGGAGAAGCCGCGCACGTCGCGCTCGGCATCGGCGGCACCCGCCTCGCCGGCCACCGTGGAGAAGCGGGCGAGCATCGGCGTCTCGGCGCCGGGCTGCAGGCACTTCGCCTTGGTGTACTTGGAAATGTCGCCCGTGATCTTGAGCGTGCCGTGCGCGCCCCAGCCCTTGGCGTGGACCGTACGCTCGGGAATGCGCTCGCGGTTCTGGTGCGCCAGCTTCTCGATGAGCTGGTAGTCCTGAAGCAGGAGCGGACCGCGCTCGCCGGCGGACAGCGAATCCTGGTTCGAGACCCAGGGCGCACCGGCGGATGTGGTGAGTTTCGGTTTATCGGCCATGGGATCACCTCCATGCTTGGTCGAGCGAAAGGGTTTAGAATTCTTCTAAGACGAGCATATGGCACGCCGGCCGATAGTTTCCAATTGAAAATGTCCGCCCTTATGATAGCAATTTCCTATCATGCTCACGCTCCGGCAAATGCGCTATTTCGATGCGCTGGCGACCACCTTGAATTTTCGCAGGGCTGCGGAAGCGGTTCATGTGAGTCAACCCGCCCTTTCGGCGCAGATCCACGAGCTTGAACGTCATTTCGGTGCCAAGCTCGTTTCCCGCAGCCGCGGCGCGAGCGAACTGACGGCCGAAGGCGCGCGCGTCCTGCCGCGCATTCGCGCGATCCTCGGCGAAATCGACGCCCTCGAGGCGAGCGTCGGCCCGTCCGCGGCACACGACCGGACGGTGCGCCTCGGCATGATCCCGACGGTAGCGCCCTATCTCGTCGCGACCCTTCTGCCCCGGTTGCGCGGGGATGAAGGCGCTGCGGCCGTCGAACTCAAGGAAAGCGTGACGGCGAACCTGCTCACCGACCTTCGCGGCGGCCGGCTCGATGCGGCGATCGTCGCCTTGCCGATCGAGGATGCGAGCATTGCCGTTCGACCCCTCGTGGAAGACCGCTTCGTGCTCGCAGGTGCTGCGAACCTGCGGGCCGGTCTCGCCCCGCCGGTCCGACAGGAAGCGATCGACCCCGGTGAACTCCTGCTTCTCGAAGAAGGCCACTGCCTGCGCGACCAGGCGCTTTCGGTCTGCTCGCTTGCCGACGACCGCCGCCTCGTCGGCTACGGCGCGACCTCAATGTCGACCCTCGTGCAGATGGTTGCGCATGGCATGGGGCTGACGCTCCTGCCGGAAATCGCGGTCGCGGCCGAAGGATCCCGGCACGCGCTCGCCATGGTGCGCTTCGCCGATCCGCAGCCGGCGCGCACGCTGGCGCTCGCCTGGCGGCGGGGCTCGCATGGCGGCCCGTTCGAGGCGCTGGCCGAAACGATCGCCGAAAGCGCGCGAAGCGTGATCGCCGACGGCGCGGAATGGATCAGGCCGCAAGAAGCCTGAGTGCGAGCCATATCCACATGGCACCGACGACGAAAAAGCCGAAGATGAAGACCGGGCGACGAATGCGAAGATCGTTCGACGTCACGTGCACATAGGCGTGCACGACGCGCGAAGCGACGAAAACCCACGCGAGCACGACCGCCACGAGCCCCGCACCATGGGTGATGTAGAGGCTCAAGCAGACGACGTAAAAGAGGACCGGCAGCTCGAACTGGTTCGAGAGGTTGCGGATCGCGGTCGCACTCGAGGCAGGCTCGACATTCGGGACGAGATAGTCCTTCGCCTGCGTCTCGCCGTTGCGGATCGCGGCCATACGCCGGTTCGAGCCGATCAGATAGATCACGTAGATCAGCGCCGTCTGGGCGATCATCGGCCAGAAGGTCATCGTCGTCGCGCTCATGGCGGCGTCATCCCCGATGCCTGTCGTCGAAAGCGCCGCCCCGGCATTTACGGGGCGGCGGTGCAAACCGGACGGCCAGGGGCGTCACGCCCCCGGGTAGTTCGGGCTTTCCCGCGTGATCGTCACGTCGTGGGCGTGGCTTTCGCGCAGGCCCGCGCTCGAGATGCGTACGAAGGTCGCCCGCTCGTGGAAATCGGCGAGCGTCGCCGCGCCGACATAGCCCATGGCTGCCTTCAGACCGCCGGCAAGCTGGTGCAGCACGCCCGAGACCGGTCCCTTGTAGGGCACCTGCCCCTCGATGCCTTCCGGCACGAGCTTCAGCGTGTCGCGCACTTCCGCCTGGAAGTAGCGATCGGCCGAACCGCGCGCCATGGCGCCGACCGAGCCCATGCCCCGATACGCCTTGAACGAGCGTCCCTGGTGCAGATAGACCTCGCCCGGGCTTTCGTCCGTGCCGGCAAGCAGCGAACCGATCATCGTCGCCGCAGCGCCTGCGGCCATCGCCTTGGCGACGTCTCCGGAAAACTTGATGCCGCCGTCGGCGATCACCGGGATGCCGGATTCGCGCGCTGCCTCGGCGGACGCCATGATCGCGGAAAGCTGCGGCACGCCGACGCCGGCGACGACCCGCGTGGTGCAGATCGAGCCCGGGCCGATGCCGACCTTGATCGAATCGGCGCCGGCGTCGATCAGCGCCTTCGTGCCGTCGGCCGTCGCCACGTTGCCGGCCATGATGCGTACGGAATTCGAAAGCTGCTTGGCGCGGCTGACGGCTTCGAGCACGTGCTGGGAATGGCCGTGCGCCGTGTCGATGACGAGAAGGTCGACCTCGGCGTCGATCAGCCGTTCGGCCCGCTCGAACCCGTCCTTGCCGACGCTCGCCGCCGCCGCGACGCGCAGGCGCCCCTGCGCATCCTTCGAGGCGTGCGGATTGAGCTGCGACTTCTCGATATCCTTGACCGTGACGAGCCCGACGCAGCGCCCCGCCTCGTCGGTGACGATCAGCTTCTCGATGCGGTATTGATGGAGAAGCCGCTTGGCCTCTTCCTGGCCGACGCCCTCGCGCACCGTCACGAGGTTTTCCTTCGTCATCAGTTCGCGCACGGGCTGGCGCATGTCGGAGGCGAAACGCACGTCCCTGTTCGTCAGGATGCCGACGAGCCGACCGTTCCTGACCCCGTCCTCCACCACGGGAATGCCCGAGATCCGGTTCCCGCGCATGACGTCGAGCGCCTCGGCAAGGCTTGCTTCCGGGCCGATCGTCACCGGATTGATGACCATGCCGCTCTCGAATTTCTTGACCTGGCGAACCTCTTCGGCCTGCTCTTCGGGCGAGAGATTGCGATGGACGACGCCGATGCCGCCCGCCTGCGCCATGGCGATGGCAAGCCGGCCTTCCGTCACCGTATCCATCGCCGAGGAGATGATCGGCAGGTTGAGATCGATGTCGCGGGCGATGCGCGTGCGAATGTCGACGGCATTCGGCATCACGGTCGAATGGTCGGGCTGAAGAAGCACGTCGTCGAATGTCAGCGCTGCGCCGCCGCCGGCGGCTTCGATGATGCGGACCATGGCCAACCCTTTTCCACAAAACGGTAAAGACGTGCCTCGGACGCAAGCGCCCGGGGTTGGCACGGGCTGGTACCACGCCTCTTCGAGAAAGGAAACGGGCGCAGCGCCGATGGGTGCCACGCCCCAGAGCATTTCCAGCCAAAGCGGGATCGCTTTGGCGTCGGATAATGCGACAAAGCAAAGAGCTGGGGCATTTCCGGTGAACCAGAACTCACCGGAAATCCTCTAGCCGTCGTCACCAGAAATCTTCGAAGGCCCCGAGGCGATCCGCCGAATGGTTCAGCCGGCGAGCTGGTAGGTTTCAGGCACGAAGTAGTAGCCCTCGTCGCGCTTTTCGGCATAGCCGAGCGAGGGGAACGGCATGTGGTAGCCGAGGAACGGCACCCGTTCCTTGGCGATCATGTCGAAGACGCGCTTGCGCGTCGCCGTCGCCTGCCCGTGATCCATGTCGTAGGCGACCAGCCATTCCGGCCGCTGCAGCGAAAAGACGAAATGGTTCGCCGTATCACCCGTCATGACCAGGCTGCGATCGCCCGATTCGATGCGGAAGATCATGTGGCCGGGCGTGTGCCCGAAGGCGTTCATGGCCCTGACGCCGCTTGCCACCGTATCGCCGTCGCCGACATAGGAGAACTTGTCCTTCAGTGGCACGACGAGCTCCTCCACCATCTGGTGGTTGCCTTCCGCCTTCGTGCCCTTCAGCGCGTCGTCGGTCCAGAAATCGTATTCCTTGCGGCTGCTGACGTAGCGCGCATTGGCGAAGGTCGGGGCACCGTCTTCCATCAGCCCGCCGATGTGGTCGCCGTGGAAATGGGTAAGCACGACCATCGAGACATCTTCCGGCTTGTAGCCCGACGCCTTCAGCGCTGCGAGCATTCTGCCCGTGCCGTTCTCGCGTCCGCGCGCTCCGTTTCCGGTATCGAAGAGAATGAGTTCCTCGCCGGTATTCAGAAGCGCCGGCGCATAGCTCGAGCGCATGCTGTCGGCCGGCAGGAAATTCGCCCGTGCCAGATCGGCGATCGTCTTCTTGTCCTGCTCGGTGCCGAAGATCGAACCCGGATCGGAAGCCGTGCGATGTCCGTCCGAAAGCGCCGTGAGCTCGAACTCGCCGATGTGGAACCGGCGAAAGTCGGCCGATCGGTCGGGCTGCATCGCGGGCGCCGCAGCGCGTGCGGGCACGATCGCGGGCATGGCAAGCGCACCCACCGTGGTTCCGGCGATGGCGAAGAGGCTGCGTCTCGAAACGGGCATGAAGGCGTCTCCCTGTTCGACTTCGAATGAGCATGCGCTTCGACAGGTGGGGTCGTTTGTGGACCGGACAATTCGCCGCAGCCGAAATGACACGAATGTGATCGCGGGACGTGCGCGTCACGGTCGCGTCTATGGCCGGCGGCGAACGCCCTTCAGGACGTCTCCCGCTCGAGCGCGTCGCGGCCGCGGAAATCCTTGGCGAGCACGTACATCTCGACCGATTCCGACCGCGAAGCCGGCGGTTTGACGTGCACCACGGATCGAAAGCAGCGCTTGAGCAGCATGAGGAGATCCCGTTCCGCCCCGCCCTGAAACGTCTTGGCGAGGAAATGGCCGCCGGGCGTCAGCACCTCGATCGCGAACCATGCTGCCGTCTCGCAGAGGAAGGCGGTGCGCAAATGGTCGGTCTGGCGGTGGCCGGTCGTCGGGGCGGCAAGGTCGGAGATGACGAGGTCCGGCGCGCCCCCGCACGCTTCGAGGAGTGCCGCCGGCGCGGTCTCGTCCAGAAAATCCATCTGGAGGACGACGACGCCCGCCAACGGGTTCATCTCGAGGAAGTCGATGGCCGCGACGCGCGGCGCTTCGTCGGTGGAACCGGTCACGTCCGCTGCGATCTGCGACCAGCTTCCGGGCGCCGCACCCAGATCGACGATACGCCGGGCCCCCTTCAGGATGTCATGCCGTTCGTCGATCTCCAGAAGCTTGTAGGCCGCGCGCGAGCGATAGCCGTCCGCTTGGGCCCGCTGAACGTAGGGATCGTTGATATGGCGATGAAGCCAGTGACGCGAGGAAGCCTTGCGCCGGCCCTTGCGCACCTTCTGGCCGAGCTTGCGGCCGCTTGCGGAGGACCCCGTCGGTCGGGCCATCAGTTCCCGCCGCGGCGCGCGCCGCCCCTTCTGCCGCCGCGCCGTCCACGTCGCCATACGCCGTCCGCCGCCATCATTTCCGTCAGCAACCCTTCACGCAGACCGCGATCGGCGACGCGCATGCGTTCGGCCGGCCAGCGCCTCCGGATCGCCTCGAGAATGGCGCAGCCGGCAAGCACGAGGTCGGCCCGGTCGGCGCCGATACACGGATTGGCCGAGCGCTGGTCGAAATCCCACGAAAGCAGCCGCGCGATCATGCAGTCGACGTTCTCGCTCGTCAGCCAGAGTCCGTCGACGCGGCGACGGTCGTAGCGCGGAAGGTCGAGATGCACGCCCGCAAGCGTCGTCACCGTGCCGGAGGTGCCGAGCAGATGGAACCCGCCATCGTCGTCTTCGGCGCCCGGACACTCGAAACCGGCCAGCATGCCGGCGACGTCGGCAACCATCGCCTCGAAGATCTCGGGCGTCACCTCGCGCCCGCCGTGGCGCTCGGAAAGCGTCACGACGCCGACCGGCAGCGACGTCCAGGCGTGGATATGCCGCGCGAGGCGGCCGGGCCGTTCGCTCGCCGGACGGATGAGCGCGATCTCCGAAGAACCGCCGCCGATGTCGAAGAGGACGACCGAACGCGTGTCCGGCTCGACCAGCGATGAACATCCCGAAACGGCAAGCCGCGCTTCCGTTTCCCGGTCGACGACCTCGAGCGCGAGGCCTGCCTCCGCTTCGACGCGCGCCAGGAATTCCGGCCCGTTGACCGCCGAGCGGCACGCTTCCGTTGCGATCAGGCGCTGGCTGCGGATCGAGCGCGAGGCGATGCGCCCGGCGCACACCTTCAACGCCTCGACGGCACGGTCCATCGCGCATTCCGAAAGCCGACCGCTGCCGATCAGGCCTTCGCCGAGCCTGACGATGCGCGAGAAGGAATCGACGACGCGGAACTGCCCGGGCCGCGTCGGCTGCGCAACGAGCAGGCGGCAATTGTTCGTGCCGAGATCGAGCGCCGCGTAGAGAGGATTGTCGCGATGGCCCCAGGGTCCGCGGCCCCGTTCGCCGGACCTTGCGGCCCGATCCCCGCCCGAACGCTTGGGCGAACCGGCCAACGGCACATCGCCCGCGCAGTCCCTTCCGGTGGCCGAGCGCGCGGCTTCGCTTCCAGACGCCCCTTCCTCCGCACAGACCGCCGCTTTGTCTCTGGAGGCAGCGCGATGCGCAGGCTTCGCGCCCTTCACGCCCGCAAGCGGCCTGCCCTGCGGCTGGCGGCACCCCTTCGCGGAGTTTCGTCCGGCAGCACCGCTGGATCCGGCGTTGCAGTCTTCGTCGGACGGGGCCTGCGAGCGATCGTTCGCGCCGGAAGGCTTGCCGCGTGCCCGCGCCCGCCTGGATCGGCGCCGCCGGCGCTTTCGGTTGTTTGAATGATCTTCGCCGGATGTTTCGGAGGAACCGGAGGCAGGCTCGCCACCCGCCGCGGCGTCCGCATCGGCGCGCGACCGTCCGTCGGCCATGTTCGCCGACGTACCTTCGCCTTTTTCCGCCTCCATAGGATGGTGCGGTCTTGGCGATGCGGGCGCCATTGCCGGTGGCGCCCCGAATTGTGACGGCTCCTCACCGCGATCGGGGTTGGTCACTTCGATAGCCCATCAGGCGCCGCGCAAAATCACCGGGAATGCAGCTGGCGCTCTCGATATGTCGTCGCCCGGACGGTAGCAGCCACGCCGCCTTTCACCAAATTCTTTTTCCGCGCCCCTTGACCGGGCGCTCCACGCGCCGGGCCGAAAAAACTCTCGATCCCCGATTTGCATCCCAACCGCCTTTTGATTATAAGGCCCCCGTCGCCGCCAAACGGCGACCCCGCGGCAACCATGCGCCGCGATTGGGGAATAGGTTAACGGTAGACCCACGGACTCTGACTCCGTTAGTCCTGGTTCGAATCCAGGTTCCCCAGCCAACTTTCCCGAAAGCTCCTGATTTCGCGCCGTTTCGACCAGTCGATCGTTCGCTGGTACTGTCTTGCCTCACCGGGCTGGCCCAATCCGGTCAGGGTGCAGCAGGGAAAAGACACGACGGATTTCGATTTGGCGAACGAAGTTCAGGGGGGAAGGCGTGAGCCACAAGAGTGCTTGGTCCCGTCCCCCGAGTAACTAAGCTGCCTTTTATGCGGATAATTGCTCGCGCAGCGTCTTCTCCGCGCAATCACGGATGCCGTGCGCGAGCGATCATGTTCAAGACCCCATCGGGGACGAGACCGAAGTTTCGGCGCACCTCGCGGCCGCAGTTATCGTCCGGCTCCGCGCTGTCGGCTCCGCAACTCGCATGGATCAGCGCGTGCCCTCGAGGATCGCGACGCCGCTTGGGGCGAGGTCCGCACTGCCGAGAATGGCCGTGCCGCCGAGGCCGAGCGTCGTCAGGTCGAAGCGCTCGTTGCCGTAATTGACGGCGAAGACGAGACGTCCGCGCCGGCGCAGCCGCACGCCGTCCGGCAGGTCGACGGTCGAAAGCCCGGCCCGTTCGGCCATCGCCTTGACCGTCGCTTCGAGAAGCGCTTCGTCGCCCCAGCCGGCCATGTAGACGAGGTTGCCCTGGCGCACGAGCGCCGGCTCGCCGTCGGCGCTTGCGAGTTCGGTCTCGGCCTTCGGGCCGACCTCGACGAACTCGCGCCAGAAGCGGAAGGCACCTGCGCCCGTCGGCACCGGCACGTCGCCGCGCAGGCTTTCGACGCGGGCGACCTTCATGTCGAGCATGTCGGCGGGAAGGTCGGGCGGCAGGCTTTCAGGGATGGCGAAGTCCTTCGTCTTGGCGCCGCTTCGCGGCCCGAGGAGCACCTCGCCTTCGAAGGCGGCGAGTGCCTGCGTCAGGTTCTCCGTAAAGGCGAAGAGCGCCGGGACCGCGACGAGGCCGTAGCCGGAAAGATCGCTGACCGAAGCCGGCACGATATCGATCGAAAGGCCGAGCCGGCGCATGGCGCAATAGGTGTCGAAGACGACCCGGAAATAGTCGAATTCCGCGCCCTGATCCTCGATCTCCCACGCCCAGGAGGACGGATAGTCGAAGACGATGGCCGCGGCGGACTGCCCGCTCTCTGCGCCTATGTCGAGCACGGCGATCTCCTCGGCGACCTTCTTCGCCTCCGGAAAGGCCGGGGCCTCTCCCGAATCCGGACGAAGCAGGCCGGCATGCATCTGCTCCTGTGCGAACGGCGCCTGCCGCCAACGGAAATAGCTGACAACCTCGGCCCCGTGGGCGAAGGCTTCCCAGGTCCAAAGCCGCACCTGGCCTTCGCGTGGCGTCGGGTTGTGCGAGGCCCAGTTCACCGGTCCGGGCTGCTGCTCCATGATCCACCAGCGCCCGTTCGAGGTCGCGCGGTAGATATCGTGGTGGAACGCCTGAAAATCGGGATCGCCGGCGCGCATGAAGCGGCGCTTCCATTCGTCGTCGCGGTCGGAACGGTCGTCGAGGAAACCGAGCGGGTAGGCGTCCCAGCTCGTCACGTCGATGTCGGCACCGACGTCGAAATGGTCGAAGGTCGTCGTGCGCCCCATGAAGTTGTGGATGACATCGCGCCCCGGCGAATGCTTGCGGATGATGTCGGCCTGCAGCCGGTTGAAGCTCACCACCTGATCGGAGGCAAAACGGCGGAAATCCATGCGTGCCGGCGGGTTGGCGTCGGCGATCGTGGCGATCGGCAGCTCGATCCGATCGAAATCGTCGACTTCCATCGACCAGAAGACGTTGCCCCATGCCGTGTTGAGCGCGTCGATGGTGCCGTACTTCTCCTTCAGCCACGCGCGGTAGGCGGCAAGGGCGACGGGCGAATAGGAAAGTGCCGTGCCGTGGCAGTCGTATTCGTTGTCCGTCTGCCAGGCGGCGATGCCCGGATGGTTTCCGAAGCGCTCGGCGAGCGCCGTGACGATGCGCGCGCACTCCTCGCGGTAGCCTTCGTGCGAAAAGTCGTAGTGCCGGCGCGAGCCGAAGGCACGGCGATGACCGTTCTCGTCGACGGGCAGCATGTCCGGCATCTCGTCGACGAGCCATTTAGGCGGCGTCGCCGTCGGCGTGCCGAGCACGACTTTCAGCCCCTCGCCATGGAGCGTGTCGATCGACCGTTCGAGCCAGTCGAAACGCAGATCGCCGCGTTTCGGCTCGAGCCGGGACCAGGCGAACTCGCCGATGCGAACGAAGCTCAGGCCCAGATCCTTCATGCGCCGGGCGTCTTCGGCCCAGATCGATTCCGGCCAGTGTTCGGGATAGTAGCAAACGCCGAGGGCAGGTGCGGACATGCGGGCGATCTCCTAGGAAGCTATTGGTGTGGCAGCCGGCGGCGCGTCGAGGCATCGCCGGCTGCCGAAAAGGAACTGCGTGATGGTCCGACGGATGAAGCGGCTTCAGGCTGCTTCGGCGAACACGTCGTCATAGGCGGCGACGGCCGTTCGGGCGCGCCGGCCGATCTCGGCGGCGTCCATCCCCGGCTTGTAGAGGCTGGAACCGAGGCCGAAGGTGCGGATTCCGACGGCGGCGTAATCGGCGAAGTTCTTCTCCGAAACACCGCCGACCGCACCAACGGGTACATCCTTCGGCAGGACGGCCATCATCGCGCCGATGCCGGCGGGACCGAGAACGCTCGCCGGGAAGAACTTCAGCGCCGAGGCGCCGGCATCGAGCGCGACGAAGGCCTCGCTCGGCGTCATCACGCCGGGCATGGTCACCATCGAGAACGCAGCCGCGCGCGCGATGACCGCCGGTGCAGCGTTCGGCGCGACGAGCAACCGGCCGCCGGCATCGTTCAGCCGATCGACCGATCCCGTGTCGAGCACCGTTCCCGCGCCGATCAGGCAGCCTTCCGGCGCGCGCTTCGCCGCCATTTCGATGGAACGGAACGGCTCGGGCGAATTCAGCGGGATTTCCATCGCGGTGAAGCCAGCCTCGACGAGTTCGTCGATCGCCGCCTCGACCTCGTCGGGACGGATGCCGCGCAGGATGGCGACGAGCGAGCGCCGCATTTCGGGCCAGGCGATCCGGTTCATGAGTGCGCTCCTTCCGTGACGGCAGGGTGGATCGCGGCGGCGGCACGGGCGAGGCCGGCACGCACCGCCTCGTCGGCATCGACGCTCGTATGCGTCACGCCGAGCGTATCGAGGGCACGTTTGTAGAGGGCGCCGAGGCCACCGGAAGCGAGCAGGCGGATCGCCGCGCCGTCGCGCTCGGCAGGCAGGCTTCCCGCGAGTTCGGCGCCGATCAGATATCCCGAAAGCCGCGCCCTAGCGACGGTCGCCTCCTCGCCGAAGAGCAGGCTCGAACCGCGCAGCGCGAAGAAGAAGCGCATGAGAAGCGCCGGCTCGTCATGGGCGGCAAGCACCGCCTTCGCGAAGGCCGGCGCATCGGCATCGACGTCCATCGCGTCGCCGAGCGTCTGCGCCAGGATCGATTCGCGCACCATCAGTGCGTAGACCTCGCCGGTCATGAAGGTGGAAAAGCCGGTGACCGTGCCGTCACGCAGGCGCACCCATTTCGAATGCGTACCCGGCATGCAGTAGAGCACGTCGCCCGTCCCGTCGTCCTCACGCGTCATGGCCCCGAGAAGCTGCGTCTCCTCGCCACGCATGACGTCGGCGGTCTGCCGGTCGCGCTGGGCGAGGCCGGGGAGAATATGCACCGGCCGGTCGATGCCATCGATGCGGACGGCGTTCCCGGCGATGGCGTCAAGGCGGGTCGGCACGTCGAGATAGCGCGCTTCCTGCCAGCCCTGGCGCGAACCGGCCATGCCGCACACGACCGCCGGCAGGGCAGGGTCCGCGCCGAGTGCCTCGAGATGGGTTTCCAATACACGCGCGAAGCCGCGCTCGGCGGCGGTCCGCAGGCCTTCGTCGCTGCGCCGCTCGGCGAGCACGTCGCCCGCCGCATCGAGGAGCCAGACCCGAAAGGTCGACGTGCCCCAGTCGACGGCGGCGAAGGACGGCGTGCCGCTCATTGCGTCCCTCCGTCGGCGACCAGCACTTGCGCCGTGACGCCGCGCGCCGCGCTCGAAGCGAGAAAGAGGCACGGGCCGACCATATCCGCCGGTTCGAGCGGTCGCGGCAGGCACTGCCGATCCAGCATTTCCGAAAGCGCTTCTTCGGTGACCCAGAGTTCCTTCTGGCGCTCGGTCATCACCCAGCCGGGCGCCACGGCGTTGACGCGGATGCCGAACGGTCCGAGTTCGCCGGCAAGACCCTTCGTCAACCCGACGACGCCGCCCTTCGCCGTCGTGTAGGAGGGCATGCCACCCTGGTTCAGCATGTAGGAGATCGAGGAGAAATTGACGATCGAGCCTTCTCCGGCCGCCTTCATGCCGGGCACCACGGCCTGAACGAGGAAGAAATGATGGCGCAAATTCGTCGCCTGATTGTCGTCCCAGTATTCCTCGGTGACGTCCTCGATGCGGTGACGATCGTCGCGCGCGGCGTTGTTGACGAGGACCGTCACCGGCCCGTTCAGTTCGGCCGCTTCGGCAGCGGCCGCGCGCAAGGCCGCGATGTCGCGAAGATCCGCTTTTATGAAGCGCGGTGCGTGGCGCGCTCCGTCGGAAAGGCGTTCGCAAAGCGCTTCGCTCGGCTCGACGGCACGGTCGATGAAGGCGACGCGCGCGCCCTGGGCGACGAAACCTTCCGTCAGCGCCGCGCCGATGCCCGACCCGCCTCCGCTGATCAGCACGGAACGATCCTGTAGATCGGGATGAATGGCGGCAGGCTGCATCAAGACTGATTCCCTTCCAGGCGTTCGCCCGTGACGATCCACATGCGGTCCGGAAATGCGAGCGGCAGGACGAGGCCGACCCGCATGAGTGCGGAACCGGAAAGAACGAGCCCGTCGTCACCGACGAGCGGCGAAGCGAAGGAACGGGTGGGGGGCACCGTCATTTCGTCCCGGTTCCACAGATGAACGCGGTAGAGCGCTTCGGGTTCGAGGCCGGCGAGCTTCAGGGGCGAAGCCGTCTCGTTCGGCTCCGCGGCGAGCATGCCGCAGAAGAGGAGAAAGCGCGAAGCGTCTGCGTCGACGCTCATATGGGCGCGGACATGATCGCGCGCCGGCTCGAGACGGAACTGCCGCGCGGCATGCAGAAAGTCGCGATTTTCCTTGTAGAAGCGCGTGTAGCGCGTGAGCGTCGCGGCTTCCTCTCCGTCGAGCTCGCGCAGGTCCATCTCGAAGCCCATATGACCCGAAAGCGCGACGCCGGCACGAAACGCCATCGGTAGAACGCGTCCGGACGTGTGGCAATGACGCGGGCCGACATGGCTGCCGACGATCTCCGGCGGCAGGAACAGCATCGCTTCGTGCTGCATCCGCCAGCGCTCGTGCGCGTCGTTGGAATCGGACAGCCAGACACGCTGCGTGTGGCGCAGGATGCCGTAGTCGATGCGTCCGCCACCCGACGCACAGCTTTCGATCTCGACCGACGGATGGGCTTCCGCCAGCCGTTCGAACAAAGCGTAGAGCGCGTCCGTCTGGCGGACCAGCAGCGGCATGCCGGCACGATCGACGGCAAGCGTCAGATCGCGGTTCATGTCCCATTTCAGGTAGTCGATGCTGTGCTCCGACAGCAGCGCGTCGAGACGTTCGAAGAGGTAATCGACGACCTTCGGGTTGGTCAGGTCGAGCACGTGCTGGCCTCGCCCCTCGATCTGGACGCGACCTTCCGAGGCGATCAGCCAGTCGGGATGGGCACGAGCGAGCGCGCTTTCGAGATTGACCATCTCCGGCTCGACCCACAGGCCGAAATTCATGCCGAGCGCTTCGACGTGGTCGATCAGCGGGTCGAGGCCGTCGGGATATTTGCGCCGGTCGACGGTCCAGTCGCCGAGGCTCGTCGTATCGTCGTTGCGGCTCTGCCCGGCGCTGCCGAACCAGCCGTCGTCGAGGACGAAGCGCTCGGCACCGAGGGCCGCCGCGCGCTCGGCCAGGTCCTTGAGCGTCGCCACGTCGTGGTCGAAATAGACCGCTTCCCAGCAATTGTAGTGGACCGGGCGCGGACGTTGCGGCTGCGGCCAGCGCAGCACGGCTTCGCGCACATGGCGCTGCAGGGTATGCGAAAGCCCGTTCAGCCCCGTGTCGGAATGGGCGAGGCAGATCCGCTGCGACGAAAGCGTCTCGCCGGGCGAAAGGCGCGTGCCTTCGCAAAGTCCGGCCTGAAGCTGCCGCCGCCCGTCGGCCAGTTCCTCGACGAGAATGCGATGGCAGCCGGAAAACGCAAAAATCAGCGCGTGCGCGCTGCCGGAATGCTCGCCGGTTCCGCGATCGGGCACGACGAGGCCCGGAAAATGGTCCTGCCCCGTACGCCCGCGCCGGCTTTCGCGGAGATGCACACCGCGCTGGATCGGCACCCGGCTTAGAGCGAACTCACGCGTCCAGCGGCCGGCGAACTCGAGAAGATGGGACGCGGTTTCGGGCAACGGCAGCACCGGCGCGGCGAGCCAGTCGACATGGATGTCGCGCGTCCCCCGATTGACGAGTTCGGCTTCGCCTTCGATGACGCCGCCATCCACCGCAATGGCGAACGTGGCTCGGTAGGTCAGACCGTACTTTTCATCGAAGGCTTCGACGACCAACGCGTCGGATCGCGCCACTGCCGACTCGGCCAATACGAACTGCGTAAGCAGCGGCCGACCTTCCGTGTCTCGCGCGTCGATGCCCGTTTGGCCCTGGAAGCCCCGACCCTCTTCGGGACAGACGGAAAGCGAGCCGATCTGATCGAGGACGCCGTTCGTCAGCGGCCGGCGGCCGGCTCGCGCAAGGGCACCTAGATCCTCGTTGACTGCAATGAGCGCACCCCAGTGGATCACCTCGGGCAGCCCGTCGTCGTAGGAGGCGAGCACCAGCGTCTGGCAGGCGCTGTCGAGGCGCCAGGTTCGCGTGACCTTCGGTTCGCTCTGCGTGGTCAAGCGATCAGCCCTTCGTCGCGCCGAGCGTGAGGCCGGCGATGAAGTGGCGCTGCATCAGGAAGAACATGGCGACCGGCGGCAGGGCGGCGACGATGGCACCGGCCGAGACGAGCTGCCACGACGCCACCCATTGGCCGTTCAACGTGTAGAGCCCCGCCGTCACCGGCTGCGCACCGGCACCCTGCGTCAGCACAAGCGCCCAGAAATAGTCGTTCCACACGAAGGTGAAGACGAGGACCGAAAGGGCGGCGATCGCCGGGCGCATGAGCGGCAGCACGATGTGCCAGAAGATGCGGAATTCCGAAACGCCCTCGACCCGTGCCGATTCCAGAAGCTCGAAGGGAAGCGCCTTGATGAAATTGCGCATGAAGAGCGTACAGAAGCCCGTCTGGAACGCGACGTGGAAGAGCACGAGCCCTGTCACCGTGTCGTAAAGCCCGAGCTTCAGCGTCAGGTCGCGCACCGGCACCATGAGGATCTGAAAGGGCACGAAATTGCCGGCGACGAAGATGAAGAAGACGAGAAGGTTCGTGCGGAAGCGATAGGTCGCGAGCGCGAAGCCCGTCAGGCAGGAAAGCGCCACCGCCCCGATCACCGCCGGCACGGTAATGCGCAGCGAGTTGAAGAGGTACTGCGCCATCGGCGACTGGCGGAAGACGTCGAGATAGTTCGACAACGCGATCTGGCTCGGCACGCCGAAATAGTTGCCGTTGGCAAGGTCGCTCGCCGGGCGGATCGAAGTGATCGCGATGCCGATCAGCGGCAGGAGCCAGATGATCAGCGAGACGGGAAGCGCCACCTGGTAGAGCGCACGTCCACCGGTGCCGGCGCGTTCGATCGGACGTGGAAACATTGCCTCAGCCCTCCCGTTCCGTGATCACCATGCGCCAGATGAAGCCGGTGATGAAAAGCATCATGATCAGGAAGAGGACGACGGCGATCGCCGCGCCGTATCCCATGCGGTAGCCGTATTCCGAAAGCGCCTGCTCGTACATGTAGAAGGAGAGAACCCGGCTCGTGCCGTAAGGCCCGCCATCGGTCATGATCGAGACGAGGTCGAAGGAGCGCAGCGCGCCGATGACCGTCACGACCATGGCGATGAAGGTCGCCGGGCGAAGCTGCGGCAAGATCACGTACCACAGCATCCGCCAGCCCTTGGCGTTGTCGAGCCTGCCTGCCTCGACCTGCTCGGGCGAGACGTTGTTGAGCCCCGTCAGGTAGAGGATCATGCAGTAGGCGATCTGCGGCCAGAGCCCGGCGGCGATGATGCCGTAGGTCACGAACCGCGCATCGGCGAGCACCGCGATCTTGCCGAGACCGAGCGCATCGGTGATCTGCGGAAAGAGCCCGATATTCGGCGCGTAGAACCACGAGAAGATGAGGCCGACGACCACCTGGCTGATGACGAAAGGAAAGAAGAAGAGCGACTTGTAGACGCGGATGCCGATGACGTTCTGGTTCAGGAAGATCGCGATCATCAGGCCGGCCGGGATCGCGAGCAGGTAGAGAACGAGCCACAGGACGTTGTTCCACAGCGAAGTGTAGAACGCCGGATCGCCGAGAAGCTCGGTATAATTGCTGAGCCCGATCCACGTCATCTCGCTCAGCCCGTCCCATTGGTAGAACGAGATCCAGATCGATTCGAAGATCGGAAGGATGACGTAGACCAGGAACATCAGCGCGCCGGGCGCCAGGAAGAGGGCCGGCGCGAGCCTGCGCTGGTTGCGCTTCCAGAACGGCATGCGCCGCTGCTCGAGATTGGCCGCGGTGGCCGAGGCAGAGGCTGCGGCGGTGCTCATCGTCATCCTCCCAAAAGTCGATCAGGCCGGAAATCGATCACGAACGCCCGCCGGCGGTCGGCCGGCGGGCGAAGAGAGGCGAACGCCTAGTTCGAGTAGACCCGCTTGCGCACGCTTTCGAGGCGCTGGAGGATCTGGTCGATCTGGTCCGGCTGCGCCATGAACTGCTGGAAACCTTCCATGCCGGCCTTCGCCATCTGCGCCGGTGCGTCGCGATCGTAGAACTGCGACAGGTTCGAAGCGCTCGAAAGCATCTTCGCCCCCTGCTGCAGCAGCGGGTCGTCGGCGATCTTCGACTGGCTGTTGACCGGAAGCTGGCCGAGAATGTCGTTCATCTTGGCCTGAGTCTCGGGCTTTGCAATGAACGCCATGAACTTCCTGGCGTCCTCCTTGTTGCTGGCGTTCGCGGCCATCGCCACCATCTCGGTCGGCGCGTCCTCGGCCCGCGGCACGTCCTTGTTGATCGTCGGGAAGGAGACGAAGCCGACCTTGCTTTCGTCGAGCCCGGCGTTCTTCATGACGTCGACGGCGAAATTGCCCATTAGATACATCGCCGCCTTGCCCTGCACGAAGAGCGGCACGGCGTCCTGCCAGTCGAGGGCGGCTGCGTTCTTGGTGAAGTAGCCGGGCTTCACGAGCTGCGCCCAGTTCTCGAAGACCTTCTTCACGCGCTCGTCGGTGTAGGGAACCTCGCCCTGCGTCAGCTTCATATGGAAGGCGTAGCCGTTGGTGCGCAGGTCCAGGTAGTCGAACCAGCCGGCCGCGGGCCAGAGCGCCTTCGTGCCGATGGCGAAGGGCGTGATGCCGGCATCGCTCAGCTTCTTGCAGTCGGCGAGCAGATCGTCCCACGTCTTCGGCGGCTCGATGCCTTGCTTCTCGAAGATGTCCTTCCGGTAGTAGATCGCCCACGGATAGTAGCTGTAGGGGATCGCCCACTGCTTGCCGTTGGCGCTGACGGCGGACTTCGCCGACTTGAGCTGCGAATCGAGATCGTTCTCGCTCCACAGATCCGAAATGTCGGCGAACAGGTGCGCGTCCACGAAGGGAAGCATCCGGTTGCCGGAGTACCAGGTCACCACATCGGGTGCATCGGCGGTGAGGAAGTTGCGGATCGCGCTCTTGAAGCCTTCGTGATCGAAGACGTTCCACTTCACCTTCACGTCCGGATTGGCCTTCTGGAAAGCGTCGATCGCGTATTTGAACGCGCCCTTCGGGCCTGGATCGGACGTATCCGTGTTGATGGTGATCGTGCCGGCAAGCGCCGACGTCGTCATCAGCGCTGCTGCAGCAGCACCGAGCATCATGGTCTTTACGGAAAATCGCATGGAATAACTCCTCCTCCGGGATCGATAGTCTTGCGAGACGGGCCCGAACGCCGGGCCTTTCGCATTCAATCATCGTTCCGATATTTGGAACGTTATTTGACTATACAGAACTATTTGCCTAAGCTATGCTCGCTGTCAAGGACAATTGGCGGAACGACGCCAGCTTGCGGCGAAGGCCGCGATTGCGAGAAGAACGAAGGAAACGCCATCGATGGAGGCGGAACGGACGAGGCCACGCCCATCCGGGTCGGCGAACGGCACAGGCACGCTCGGCAAGGCGATCGACGTGCTCGAACTCGTCGCCGAGACGGACGAGCCGATCCGCTTCACCGAGATCCTGCGCCGCTGCGACCAGCCGCGCGGCACGCTGCATCGCCAGCTCAGCAACCTCGTCGAGGAGGGGCTTCTGGTCGTCAATCGCGACCATTCCTATTCGCTCGGCGTCCGCCTCCTGAAATTCGCTTCCAAGGCCTGGGCGAACAACGAGTTCCGCGTGATCGCCGAGCCGCATCTGCGCCGCCTGCACGAGCTGACCGGCGAGACCGTGCACATGGGCGTGCTTCGCGGGCTGGAAGTCATCTATCTCGACAAGGTCGAAAGCCGGCAGGCCGTGCGCATGTACTCGCAGATCGGCAACGCCTCCCCGGTGTTTTGCACCGGCGTCGGCAAGGCCGCCCTCTCCTGCCTTTCGAAGGAGACGGTCGAGGAGATGTTGCCGCGCATCGCGTTTCGTCGCTTCACCGAACACACGCTGGTCGATCCAGCGACCTTCGCGAAGGCGATCGACCGGGCACGCAGCGAAGGCGTCGCCTACGATCGCGAGGAACACGAGATCGGCATCCGCTGCGTCGCCGCCCCGATCCACACGGCGGATCGAAGCTTCGTCGCCGGCATCTCGGTGACGGCGCCGGCCTATCGCGCCGGCGAGGAAACGATTGCCGGCTGGGTCGATCTCGTGCGCGAGGCGGCCGCCGCGATCATGGACGACATGCGCAACCGCCTCGGCCCCCGGGTCTGAAGTCGGCGCGCATCGAGACAAACGCCGGCGCCGAGACGCCGAAACAACGTGACCCGATCCTGGGAGGAGTTCGAAGAATGGCCGGTCTGGAACTGAGCAAAGTCCGAAAGTCCTTCGGCGCGGCGGAAGTCATCCACGGCGTCGACCTGACGATCGACGAGGGCGAATTCGTCGTCTTCGTCGGCCCGTCGGGCTGCGGCAAGTCCACGCTTTTGCGCATGGTGGCCGGGCTCGAACAGACCTCCAGCGGCCAGATCCACATCGGCGGAACCGACGTGACGCGCTACGAGCCGGCCGAGCGCGGCATCGCCATGGTCTTCCAGTCCTACGCGCTCTACCCGCATATGAGCGTCGCCGAGAACATGGGTTTCGGCCTGAAGATGACCGGCTACAAGAAGGACGATGTCGACCGGCGCGTGAAGAAGGCCGCGGAGATCCTGCATCTGGAACCCCTGCTCGATCGCAAGCCGAAGGCGCTTTCGGGCGGCCAGCGCCAGCGGGTGGCGATCGGGCGAGCGATCGTTCGCGAACCGCAGGTCTTTCTCTTCGACGAGCCGCTTTCCAACCTCGACGCCGAATTGCGCGTGCAGATGCGCCTCGAGATCGCCAAGCTGCACAAGGAACTGGACGTGACGATGATCTACGTCACCCACGACCAGGTCGAGGCGATGACGCTGGCCGACAAGATCGTGGTGCTGCACGACGGGCGCATCGAACAGGCCGGCACGCCGCTCCACCTCTACGACGACCCCGACAACATGTTCGTCGCCGGCTTTCTCGGTTCGCCGCGCATCAATTTCCTCGAAGCCGTCGTCAAGCGCTCGGAAGGCGACCGTCTGGTCGTCGCACTTCCGGCCTTCGACGACATCGAGGCGCCGCTGCCGATCGCCGAGAGCCATCCGCAGGAAGGCCGCACGCTGCGGCTTGGCATCCGGCCCGAGCATCTCTCGCCCGACGGTTCGGTCCGCTTCTCCGCGAAGGTCGACGTCGTGGAAAACCTCGGCGGCGTTTCCTTCGCCTATGCGAATTCGCATTGGGAGGATCCGTTCGTCATCGAGATGAAGACGCGGCGGGCGAGCGAAGGCGAGACGCTGCAAACGGGTTTCGATCCGGAAAAGGCGTTGCTCTTCGACCCGCAAAGCGAACTGCGCATCCGTTAGATGCGCATTCCCTTCGCCCCGTCGACCGCAGGGACGTCCACATGCGCTCGCCGCAGGCAAACGGGGCGGCAATATCGGGCAATCGAAGGATCGACGAGATGAAGACATGCCGCATTGCACGCACCGGCGTTGAGGTCACCAGGGTCGCTTTCGGCTGTGCTCGGAAAGCCGATAGGCGACACGATGAAGACGCACTCCTTTCGAGTTCGTGCTGATCTTACTTCTTAATCTTGCGCCGAATGCTTCGCCAACGCATCGAGATTGCGTTGAAGGGTTTTGGACTTTGCCGTTCCCAGGAGAAGCGAACTCGTCGCCTTATGCCGCTTGGCAAACAGTAATGCGGCGGTTGCAAGTGTCATTCCCTGTTCTTCCGCGCGCGTTTGAAGGTCCCTGACCTGATCCATGATCTCCGGCGATGCCCGGCCGTAGTCATAAGTCGCATCCGGCACGGGACCCGTTGCCAGAATACCGGAATTGAAGATGCCGCCCAGTACCAGGCTGGTTTCGGCCGCCAGACACCGGGGGACCAGTTCAACCTCGGCGGAACGGTCGAGAAGTGTGAGCCTTCCGGCCAGCAGGATCACGTCGATCGGGCCATGGTCCATGACGTCGAGGCAGACCTGGCATTCGTTCACGCCCAGACCGAAGGCGCCGATGCGACCGGCCGCCTTCAATTGCGTCAGGCGATCGTAGCCGGACGAAAGGAATGCCTCCATATGCCCGTCGTTGTGGTCGCCATGGGTGTATCGCCCCAGATCATGGACGTAGACGATGTCGACGTGATCCAGGCCGAGGCGTTCCAGGCTTTGCTCCAGGCTCGCTTCGATCCCGTCCCCGGAATAGTCGTAGACGACATCGTTCTGCAGCGGCTTCACGTAGCCGTCGGCCTGTTCGATCGGGTGATCGGACGGGCTGAGCAGACGACCGACCTTCGTGGACAGGCGATATCCACTTCGTCCGGCGAGAAAATGTCCGAGACGCTGTTCGGACCGACCGCGTCCGTAATGCGGCGCCGTATCGAAATAGCGGATGCCGGCATCCCACGCGGTCTGCAGAACTGCGTGAGCGTCGTCGTCGTCCACCTCGCGGTAGAGATTTCCGATGCTCGCACCACCGAATGAGACGTCGGTGACCTCGATATCGGTACGTCCGATGCGGTTCGTCTTCATTTCTGCCTCCCCCATCAAGCTGCAGGCGCACGTCGCCCCGAACGCTTTCCGTTCGGCCGGAAGCGTACCCATTGAAGGCGCCGGTGTACTCCGGCTCCGACGTCGGCCTGCCGGCACGCCACGGCGACCTCGTGATCGCCCTATGTTTTTTCGATATTATAAACCGCCGGACGTGACCAGCGGCAATGGAGGTTCCGGCACCGGACAGACTGCGAACGAGCCTGGTTCAGGCGCCGGAGAGGCAGTCAATACGGCTTGAGAGAAGCTAGAAGCGTACGTCGCGCCGTTGTCAGATGGGTGCAGGCGCAGTGACGGATGCGCTCGGCATCGCGGCTTCTCAACGCTTCGATGTAGGCGAGATGCTCCCGGATGGCGGCTTCGTTTCGTTGCCGCTCGGAATGTCTGTTCCACTGATAGTGATAGTGGAAGACAAGCGATATGACCTCCTGAAACTCGCGTACGAAACGGTTCCCGGTGATGTCGGTGATGAGAGTATGGAACCGGTCGTCCAGAACGGAAAAGTCCCGGTAAGCATCCTCGATATGGGCAAGCAGGGCTCGATGGTCCGCCTCCAGTCGGTCGAGTTCGAGCCAGACGGCATGATCCTCGGGCAACTCGGCGAACCGCACGGCAGCGTCGAGTTCGATCATCGTTCGGAACTGCGAGAGTTCGATCGCATAGTCGGAGGTGAACCCGCGAAGCCGCCAGCCACCTCGACCGGTATGGTCGACGAGACCGAAACGACCGAGGCGAGCGAGAAAGCTCGTGACGACGAGCGGCGTGACGGAGAAACGCCGCGCCAGTTCGCTGACGTTCAGTTTTGCGCCGGGAGCCAGGCCGCGATGCAACGTCCACTCCAGGAACGGTCGTTCGAAGCGCTCGCTGTCGCTCGTTAACTCGCCGTCGGGAAACCGGTCCGAACGACGCGGATTGCGCACGACGCGCTTTTCGCGGCCGTTCCACTCGATGACACCACGTTCGTCGAGTTCCGCTAGAACGCTGCGAACGACCGTTCGGCTGACGCCGAGCCGATCGGCGAGGGCATGTTCGGATACGAGGACGCGCTCCTTCTCGGACCCGATCAGTTCGAGAAGAGCGTTGTAGGCATTCTTGAAACGAGTGTTCTTGCGCGCCATGACTTTCGTACAGTTCTGACAACCACCCGATTATGAACAGCAAAATTCGAATTGTACAGAAATAATTAAAAACCGTTGACGTTGGTTCGGGTACGATATCCTATGTCGTTGGGAGGATGAGCGAGCATGAGCACCATCGGCGAAACACCGAAGCGAGGCTTCGAACCGGCCGATGTTCTGTCCGGCCTGAAGCGACGCGGCGACATGCTCCAGCGCATCTCCGCGCTCGCGACGCTGGTGCTCCTGATCATCGCCTTTTCGTTCATGAACGACGCGTTCTTCTCGATGCGCAACGGCATGAGCGTACTTTTGCAGACTGCCGTCATCGGCCCGCTCGGCATCGGCGTCACCGTCGTCATCTCCCTCGTCTGCCACGACATGCACGACGTCTTCCGACTGTGCGACCGGGTCATGGTGATGAACAATAGCCGCAGTGTCGGCGAACATGCCATCGACTAGGTCACCAAGGACGATGTCCTCAGCCTCATCATGAAGGGCGAAACGCGCGGCGGCCGGCAGCCGCGCAACGCGGCCGCCTGAACGAAAGACGGAAAACGAACGATGACGGAAACGATGCAGGCCCTCGTCTGCGGCGAACCCGGTACCCTCAGGCTCGAAGACCGTGCCCTGCGGACGCATTGAAGCCGTGGTGTAGAGGAAAATCGGTGCGTATCGACAGCCACCAGCATTTCTGGACCTATTCTAAAAACGCCGACGATTTCGGCTGGATCGACGACCGGATGGAAGCGCTCAAGCGCGACTTTGGACCCGGCGATCTCTCACCGGAGCTCGCGGCAGCGGGTTTCGACGGCTGCGTTGCGGTTCAGGCGCGCGAAACGCCGGCCGAAACCGATTTCCTGCTGACGATCGCCGACCGGCATGCCTTCGTTCGCGGCGTCGTCGGCTGGCTCGATCTGCGCGCGCCCGAAATCGAGGCGGACCTCGAACGCTACAGCGAGGCAAGGCGCCTCGTCGGCCTGCGCATGCCGGTGCACGACTATCTGGACCCCGACTTCGCGAACGCAAAACCGCACGCGCGCGGCGTCGGCCTGTTGCGTCGGTACGGGCTGACCTACGATCTGCTGGTGCGTCCCGCGCAGCTTCCGGCGGCGAGCGCCCTTGCCCGGCGCTTCCCCGACCAGCCCTTCGTCCTCGACCATATCGCCAAACCCAACCTTACCGTTCAGCGCGACGACGCGTGGTTCGACCGGATCGGCGCGCTGGCCGCCTGCGACAACGTCTTCTGCAAGCTTTCTGGCATGGTGACGGAAGCCGACTGGGCCGATCCGCATTCGGCCCCCTTTACGGCTTATCTCGACCATGTGCTCGAACTGTTCGGCCCGAAGAGACTGATGATCGGTTCCGACTGGCCGGTCTGCACGCTCGCCGCGCCCTATCGCAGCGTGATCGGCATCGTCGAGCGCTGGGCAAAGGATCGGCTGAGCGACGACGAACGAACCGGCCTTTTCGGCGAGACGGCGTTTTCCTTCTACGGACTGGACCGATGAACCACATGGATACTCTCGCAGCAGCACCATCCGCGCTCAAGCTCGGCGATGCCGACAATGTCGCGGTCGCCGTCAGGGCGCTTGGCGCCGGCGAACACATTCTCGGCGTAACGCTCGCCAGCGACGTCCCCGCCGGTCATAAATTCGCGCTGAAACGCGTGGCGACCGGCGATCCGGTCGTCAAGTACGGTCAGGTCATGGCCGCTGCAACGACCGAAATCGAGCCCGGCTCGCATGTCCACGTCCACAACTGCGCCATGGCGGATCTGCGCAACGGCCATGCGGCCGCCGGCGCCTCGCTACCCGACATGCCGGTGCGCACGACGTTCGAAGGCTTCGCCCGGCCCAACGGGCGCATCGGCACGCGCAACTACATCGCCGTGATGGCTTCGGTGAACTGTTCGACGACGGTCTGCCACGCGATCGCCGCGGCGGCGAACGCGACGCTTCTGCCGCGCTTTCCCGGCATCGACGGCTTCGTACCGCTGGTACACGACCAGGGATGCGGCATGGCGAATGCGGGAGAGGGGTTCGAAACCCTGGTCCGCACCCTGAAAGGCTACCGCGACCATCCGAACTTCGGCGGCGTTCTCATCATCGGCCTCGGCTGCGAGGTCAATCAGATCACGCTCTACAGGCCGACGGAATGGACGCGCGAGCGCTTCCAGACCTTCAACATCCAGGAAGTCGGCGGCTCGCGATCGGCGGTGGACCGGGCGCTTGAGCTTCTCGAACCGATCGCTGTTGCGGCGAACCGGGACGAGCGTACGATCCTGCCCGTTTCCGGCCTGGTTCTCGGCATGCAATGCGGCGGATCGGACGGCTTTTCCGGGGTGTCGGCCAATCCCGCGCTCGGGGTCGCATCCGACATGCTGGTCGCGGCCGGCGGCACGTCCATCCTGTCCGAAACGCCGGAAATCTACGGCGCCGAACACCTCCTGATCGCGCGTTCCGACGCCGATACCGGTGCGCGCATCGCCTCGATGATCGAGTGGTGGCGGGACTACGCAGCACGCAACGGTGCGACCCTCGACAACAACCCCTCGCCCGGCAACAAGAAGGGCGGGCTGACGACGATCCTGGAGAAATCGCTTGGTGCTGTCGCCAAGGGGGGTCTGTCGCCCGTTGCAGGCGCTTATGCCTATGGTGAGCGAATAGATCGGACCGGCTTCGTCTACATGGACAGTCCCGGATACGACCCGGTCGCAGCGACCGGCCAGATTGCCTCCGGTGCCAACATCATGGCGTTCACCACCGGTCGTGGATCATGCTTCGGCGCCAAGCCGACGCCGAGCCTCAAGCTCGCCTCGAACAGCGCGCTCTTTCGTTCGATGCCCGAAGATATGGACATCGACTGCGGTGCCATCCTCGAAGGGCATGCCGGAATCGAAGAGGTCGGCGAGACGATCTACGACGCACTCCTCGACATGGCTTCGGGCAAGAGAACGTCATCGGAAGAATTCGGCTATGGCGACAACGAATTCGTACCGTGGAAAATCGGCGCGACCCTGTAATGCGAACAGGAGATTGTTGACTGGAGCGCTTTGCGGCCTGACGGGATCGGGTCCGGCACTCCATCTTTCTGTTTTGCGCATCATCTGCGACGCCGAATTGAATGCGTCTGGTCGGAAAATGCTTTGAACACACCGCCACCGATGGTCGTCCCGCGCGCATCATGTACAGCGATCATTCTACACGTGGTTGCGTGACCGGCCGGTCTTCCGGACCGCTGCATCGCGCCATGCGCCTTTTCGGATGTTCATGAAATTTCGCTTTGATGCGCCTCTAATACGGTGCAATCGTATCGCTGGGCGGCTTGCACCCGGACGATGGGACGAGGCGTGATTTCATGGGCGATACCGAAAGGCTGCGCAAAGGTGAATTCCCTCGCCGGACCGTGCTCAAGGCGACCGCTTCCCTGGCGTTGTTGCCGCTTGCGACGAGGCCGGGCAATGCGGCGTCCAGGAAGAGCACCACATTCGTCTTCACCTGCGATGTCCATGCCTGCCTGATGCATAGCGGCCTCGCACCCGAATGCGCGGCCGAGGGCAAGACGGATGCGAACCTGCTCCGCCACGTGCACGCGATCAACGCCCTTCCCGACTATGCATGGCCGAGTGAAATCCACGGAAGGGCAACGGGCCTCGTCAGCGCCGGAAAGGCGATCGGCAAACCGCGCGGCGTCGTCGTCGGAGGGGACATGACGGATGACGGCGGCGGACAGGTCGCCGTTCCCGGCGAAGGAACGCAGCTCCAGCAATTCTCCCACCGCTACGCACAAGGCACCGGCGAGGACCAGATCCATTTTCCCGTCTATGTCGGTCTCGGCAATCACGATCTCGACCAGAACGGCCCGCCCAACAATCCCGACTGGTACCGCCGCGAGCTTCGCGACTACGTCAAGCTGAACCATCGGCCTTCCGTCTTCTTCAAGCCCGCCCTGCCGGCCTCCGACTACGACGACGATTCAGACGACTATGCGTGGGATTGGGGCACGTTGCATCTGGTTCAGGGCGAGCGCTTCTTCGGCGACACATCCGAGGGCGCGATCAACGGGCTGCCCTGGTTGAAACAGAATCTCGCCGCCCGCGCGGCGCACGGCCGGCCGGTAGTGGTGTTTCAACACTATGGCTGGGATCCCTTCTCGACGCTGGAATGGGATCCCGCACGCGACATCTTCGATGACACGGGACCGGGTCCCGCGCGGTGGTGGAGCAGGGCGCAACGCAAGGCGCTCCTCAATGCGCTGACCGGCTACAACGTCATCGGTATCTTTCACGGACACGAGCACGTGACGCCGATGATCTATAATGTCGAGGGATACGACGTCTTCAAACCGAAGGCCGCCTTCCTCGGCGGTTTCGCACTCGTGCGCGTCGGCGGCAACTTCATGGACGTCGTCCTCGCCGAGGCGAGAGACGGTGGCGAGATCGAGTTCACGAACGCCTTCTCCAAACCGCTCCGGGCGTTTCGAGGAAGGTCGGCACAACGCATCTGAAAACCCCGCCAGGGAACGACGTTCTTGCAGGCCAGCGTTACACCGCCTGCGAACAGGCTGAGGTCGTCGGCGAAAACGCATCTATTCGATGCCGACGGAAATGCCGTGCGCCGATAACGGGACGGATGGCGCGTGCGTGAACGCTTCACCATACCGGCGGTGTCGTGATCCAGATCACTCGTGTTTCGACCTCTCCTTCATTGGCAAACCGATGGGACAGCGTGCTCTCGAAGGTGAAGGCGTCTCCCGCCGAGAGGCTGTACCGCCGGCCGTCGACCTCCAGCATCAATGCCCCCTGCAGCACCACGCCGCATTCTTCACCGTCATGGGTATAGGGTTCCTCTCCGGATCCGCCGCCGGGAGAAAGCGCGATCTCCATGACCTGCAGCGCACCGTCATCCCGGGCGTTCAGGAATTCCTTCACCATCCCCTTGCTGCCGAAGTCCACCCGCCGGCGGCGGCCTGCACGGACGATTCGATCCGTTTCGGGCTGCCCCTCGTCATTGCCGAACAGAGCGTGAACCGGCACCCCGATCACGTCGCAGATGGCCCTCAGGGAGCGTACGGACGGGGAGGAAATGCCGCGCTCGATCTGGCTTAGCCCGCCGACCGAAAGGCTCGCACGCGCCGCCACGCACTTCAGCGACAGCCCTTGAGCCTGTCGAGCGCGACGCACCGCACGACCCAATGCCTCATCGTCCTCGCGTGCGCTGTCGGCCGCAGCGCTTGCGCTTGACGCCAAGGGCATCTCCATCCCGATCTCGCTTTCAAGTACATGAACTTTCTCCGAATGTAGATCGAGGCGATGAAAATCTCAAGCAAGGGAACGATGTTCACTACCGGACTATCTGGCTTCTTTCGATTTTCGTATCGGATAAAAGCGCTGCCGTTTTTCATTGCAGTGATGATCAGTTTCACTATGATGAAATCATCAAACCATCAGTCCCGGCTGCCCGATGGCCGGCATAAGGAAAGGGGAACGCAATGATTTCCAAAGCATTTGCAACGGCGCTCGTCGCCCTGGCCGTCGCACTCTCCGTCCCGGCAAGGGCCGCAGACACGGTCAAGGTTGGTATCACCACCACCGGCGTACCCTTCACCTTCATCGACACGTCGAGCCAGAAGCCGGTCGGAGCCATGGTCGATCTCGCCGCTGCCATCGCGAAGGACAACGGCATGACGCCGGACTTCAAGATCACCGCCTTTTCCGCACTGATCCCGTCATTGAAGACCGGCAAGATCGACATGATTTCGGCCGGCATGTTCGACACGGCAAAACGCGAAAAGATCGTCGATTTCAGCGAGCCGGTCTACAGCTACGGCGAAGCCATGTTCGTGTCGGCAGACGACGAGCAGAACTACACGCTGGACGACCTGAAGGGTGCGACCGTCGGTGCGCAGGTCGGCACAACCTTCGCCGATGCCCTGCGCGAGCGTGGAACGTTCGGCCAGGTGAAACTCTACGATTCCATCGTCGACATCATGCGCGACGTGAAGCTCGGACGCATCAAAGCCGGCTTCGGCGACAAGCCGATCGTGGCTTATCAGATCAAGCAGAAGCCCGCCCTCGGCGTGCGTCTCGTAAAGGGTTACGAGCCGATGCGCAGCGGCAAGGTCGCGCTCGCCGTGTCCAAGGACAATCCCGAACTCCTCAAGAAGGTCAATGCCTCGATCGAGAAGCTCGAGAAGAGCGGAGAACTCGCGAAGATCTTCGCCAAGTACGGCCTCTGAGCGCCTTTACGCCATCGGCGACGGCCGGCTGCCGGCCGTCGTTCAACGGACTTCGAGCGGGATGAGCATGGCATGGACAGCCTGGTTTCGCGTGCCGAGAGCTATTGGCCCATACTGGTAAGCGGGCTGTGGCTGACGATCGCCGTGACGGTCGCCGCCCTCGTGCTTTCCACCGTGCTCGGCCTCGTCTGGGCGATGCTGCGCACCTCCGGCGTGCCGGCGCTGGCGAGGCCGACACGGGTGATCGTGGAGTTCCTGCGCGGCATTCCGATCCTGGTCGTGCTGTTCTACATCTACTTCGTCATGCCGGAGATCGGCATCGACCTGACCGCCTTCCAGGCTGGGGTCATCGGGCTCGGCCTCACCTATTCGTGCTATATCGGCGAGACGTTCCGCGCCGGTATCGAGGCGGTGGATCCCGGCCAGATCGAGGCCGCCAAGTCCATCGGCATGCGCCGCGGCCTCACCATGCGCCGGGTCATTCTCCCGCAGGCCTTCAGGATCGTTCTGCCGCCTTACGGCAACAACCTCGTCATGCTCCTGAAGGATTCCTCGCAGGTTTCCGTCATATCCGTCGCCGAACTGACCATGCAGGGCAAGATGCTGGCCTCCTCGACGTTCGACAACATCACCGTGTTCACCATGGTCGCGCTGCTTTATCTGTGCCTGACCATCCCGCTCAATCTGTGCATGAGTTATCTCGAAGCCAATTTCGGGAGAGCGCGGTGATCCGTTTCGAGCAGATGCGAAAGTCCTTCGGCACGCACGCGGTGCTAAGGGGCATCGATGCCGAAGTGAACCGCGGCGAAGTCGTCTGCCTGATCGGACCCTCCGGCTCCGGCAAGTCGACGATGCTTCGGTGTATCAACGGGCTCGAGCCCTACCAAGGTGGCCGGGTGATGATCGGCGACACGCTGGTGGATGCGTCCCGGCCGACGATCCATGACATCCGCACGCGGGTCTCGATGGTCTTCCAGCGCTTCAACCTCTTTCCCAATCGCACAGCGCTCGAAAACGTCATGGAAGGACCGATCTACGTCCTGAAGGAAAAGCCGGCCGACGTGCGCGAGCGCGCATCGGCCCTGCTTCGCCGCGTCGGTCTCGAGGAAAAGATGCAGGCCTATCCGGCCTCGCTTTCGGGCGGGCAGCAGCAGCGCGTGGCCATCGCCCGCGCGCTCGCCATGCGCCCGGAAGCGATCCTCTTCGATGAACCGACTTCCGCGCTGGATCCGGAAATGGTCGGCGAGGTTCTTTCCGTGATGCAGGGTCTCGCCGAGGAGGAGGACATGACGATGCTCGTCGTCACACATGAAATCCAGTTCGCCCGCGAGGTCGCCAGCCGCGTGCTCTTCCTCGATGACGGTTTGATCGCCGAGGAAGGGCCGGCACGTGAGCTGCTGCAGCATCCGAAGAACGAGCGCACGCAGGATTTCCTGCGCCGCGTCACCCATCCGGTCTAGACGATGGCGGAAAAAGCCCCCCTCACGTCGCTCTGGGCGGAAACGGCGACGCCGGCCTTCGAAGCCTCGCGGCTTGTGGGTGACCATGAAGCCGATGTCGCCGTGGTCGGTGGCGGTTTTACCGGCCTGACGACGGCACTGGCACTTGCCGAAGGTGGAGCATCCGTCGTTCTTCTGGAAGCCGAGCGGATCGGCTTCGGCGCCAGCGGACGGAATGGCGGGCAGGTGATACCGGGCCTCAAACACGATCCCGATGCGATCGACGCGGCGTTCGGCGAAGAGACGACCGACTTCGTCGGACGGACGGCCGACACCGTCTTCGAGCTGATCGAACGGCATGGCATCGACTGCGCTCCCGTGCGCAGGGGATGGATCCAGGGCACGATCAAGAATGTCCATCTCGCGAAGCTTCGAACGCGGATGGAGGAATGGCAGCGCCGTGGCGTCGCCGCGCGCTGGCTCGATGCCGCCGCGATCGAGAAGGCGACGGGCAGCCCAACGTTCGTCGCCGGCTGGCACGACCCGCGGGCGGGAACGATCCAGCCGCTGAGCTATGCACACGGTCTCGCCCGTGCGGCGGAGGCAGCGGGCGCGAGACTGCACGCTGAAAGTCGCGTTACGGACCTTCGCCGAAACGGCTCGCGCTGGACGCTTCGCTGCGCGAAGGGAAGCGTTCGCGCCGAGAGCGTCGTCCTCGCGACGAACGGCTACACGGATGGGCTGTGGCCCAAACTGAAGGCGACCGCGCTACCGGCCAACAGCTTCCAGATCGCGACTGCGCCCTTGAGCGCGGAGGAACTGGAGCGTGTGCTGCCGGAAGGATGCCCCGTCTCCGAGACGCGCCGGATCGGCAATTATTTCCGCTTCGGCCCCGGCAATCGTCTGCTCATGGGCGGGCGCGGCAGTTTCCGCGATCCACGCACGTCGACCGACTTCAAGCGCATCGTCGGCGCATTGCACCACTTCTTCCCCGACCTGCGGGGCAAGAAGATCGACCATCACTGGTGGGGTCGCGTGGCGATGACCGCCGACTCACTCCCACACATTCATCGCCCGGCCCCCGGGCTGATCATGGCCCTCGGTTTCAACGGTCGCGGTGTCGCCCTTTCGAGCGCGCTCGGCACGGCGATCGGCAAGCATCTGCTCGACGAGGCCCATCCCCTGCCGCTCGCCACTTCGCCGATCCGGCCCTTGCCGGTCCACGCGCTTCATCGCTGGTACGGCACTGGCGCCATTACATATTACCGGCTTCGCGATGCGCTCGACCGCTGACATGTGAGGGAGTACGGACACCATCTCGTCATCGAAAGACGCTCGTTTTCAAGATGGTAAGTCGGTGATGAAGCCTGGCGAACTCACAAACGGCGTCGCTAGCGAGATCCCGGACAAACCGGAACTGATCATCGGAGCGATCGGCTTCGTTGACTTGAACTTATGCGTCAGCACGGTACGGATGTGGAACGCATACCGAATCATCTCTCAGGGAGGAGAGCCATGTTCAGAGGTCTTGTCGTAGCCGGTGCCCTTTTCGGCACTGTTCTCGCCTCGCACGCACAAACTTTAAGGTTCGCCGATCTTCACGCCCCGGACTCGCCAACTGGCAAGGGCGCCACGAAGTTTGCCGAATTGGTCAAGAAATACTCGGACGGTGATCTGACCGTGCGTGTCTATCCGTCCGGCCAGCTTGGCGACGCCAAGAACCTGACGAATTCGGTCAAGACCGGCGCCCTCGACATGGCGATAGGCACTTTTCCGCTGCTGGCGGACATCGTTCCGGAATACAATGTATATAACGCTGGCTATTTCTTCGACTCTTGGTCGAATTTAAAGATGATCGTCGAGGGAGAGAATTTCGGAAAGAAGTGGAACAAACAGCTTTTGGATAAAAGCGGTATCGAGATGATGGCTGCTAGTTATTACGGGGCCCGCGATCTCACCACGAAGGGCTTTCCTGTCAAAAAGCCTGCGGACCTGAACGGCAAGAAGATCCGCGCCGTACCCAACTCTATGTCGCTCGCCGTAGACACGGGGCTTGGCGGCAAACCCACGCCGGTCGCGTTTCCCGACCTTTTTCAGGCGCTAAGCCAAGGCGTCGTAGACGCACAGGAAAACCCTCTTCCCACGATCGAATCGGAGAAATTCTACGAGGTCCAAGATCATTTGATGCTGACGCAGCATCAATTGATCGTCCTGCCGTGGATCGCCAACGCGCAACGCCTGAAGCGACTTTCCGACAAGAACAGGAAGGCCGTTTTGAAAGCAGCGCAGGAAGCTGCTCAGTGGACCTCGCAACGCACGGCAGAGGTCGAAAAGAACCTCTCGAAAAAGCTGGCTGATCAGGGTATGACGGTCGTTGACGAGAGTGACGGACTGGATCTCGAGGCCTTCAAGAAATCGGTTCGCGCCGAAGTTAAGAAGCGTTTTGAGGGCAAGGTTTGGCCCTCTGGTTTATCGGAAAAGGTGCTCGAGGCTTCGAAACAGGCACAATGATCCGATGACTTCCGAACCGGAAGTTTCGACGAGCTGGGGTTGGCGGCGGTTGATCGCCGATCCCGAGCTCGTGATCGCTGCCTTCATCCTGATGGCGATTGTCTTTATCTCCTGCCTTCAGGTGTGCATGCGCTACCTGTTCAACGCACCGCTCGACTGGACGCAAGAGGTCAGCGGCATCCTTGTCGTCTGGATGACTTTCATCGCCTCCATCGGCCTGATGCGCCACAACGTCCATACGCGAGTGGAATTGTTCGAGGAGATGATCGAAAACAAAAGGGCGGTGCAGTTGCTCGCAATCGCTATCGATCTCCTTGTGCTGCTGTTCCTGATTTCCATTGTTTACAGCGGCTGGCTCCTCATGGGGCAGGTCGCCGGCCAGAAGACGGCGGCCCTCCGTTTGCCCGTGGGACTGGAAGTCGTCGTTGTGCCGGCCAGCGCTGCGGTGATGACGTTCATGGTTCTCGTTCGCATCATTCGCCGCGTCCTCCTATGACGAAAGCGCGCTGATGGATTTTGATCTCTTTCTCGTAGGCCTGATTGCCATCAGCCTCATCGTCATCATGCTGGGAATGCCGGTGGCATTCGCACTTGGTGCTTGTTCAGTGGGTTATCTGCTCTACGAGGGTTTCCCGATTACTCAGGCTGCGCAGGAACTCGCCTTTTCGATCGGAAAGTTCACGATCCTGGCAATTCCGCTCTTCATGCTTGCCGGTCAGATCATGAACGCCGCCAAGATTACCGACCGCATCTTCGATTTCGCCGTGAAGGTCGTCGGACGGGTTCCTGGCGGTCTCGGCCACGTCAATATTCTGACGAGCCTCGTGTTCGCCGGCATGTCCGGCTCGCTGCTTGCGGACGTCGCGAGCCTCGGCCCCATCCAGGTCCGCTCGATGAAACGCCATGGCTACAGCGAGGATTTCGCAGTCGGCGTGACCCTCGCATCCTCTTCGATCGGGCCCATACTGCCTCCGAGCATTCCGCTCGTGATGTTCGGCATCATCGCGCAAGTCTCGATCACCCAACTCTTCCTGGGTGGCGTCGTACCTGCCTTCCTTATTGCGCTTTGCCTGATGATCTATGTCTATATCGTGGGACGACGCCGTGGTTACGTCGTTCGGCAGACCTATAGCTGGGGAGATCTCGGCTGGTCTCTTCTGGTAGCACTTCCGCCGATGCTGACGCCGGTAATCATCGTCGGCGGCATGACGCTTGGAATCTTCAGCCCAACGGAAGGCGCGACGGTCGCCGTCCTTTACGCGTTGCTTCTCGGGGCTCTCGTTTACCGTGATCTGACGCTCGGTGCGATCATCCAAACGTTCATCGAGGTCGTTTCGGCATCCTCGAAGCTGCTATTGATCATCGCCAACGCGATCCTCTTCGGCTGGGTGCTCACCGTCGGCAACATTCCTCAGGCAACTGCCGGCTTCATCTCCACGACCTTTGATTCTTCGGCGATGTTCATCCTGCTGACGCTCGTCGCCCTCCTAATTCTCGGCGCCATCATAGAAAACGCGATTCTGCTTCTTATCCTCGCGCCCATGCTGGTCCAGGTCGCTTCGAGCAATTACGGGATCGACCCGGTGCATCTCGGGGTCACTATGGTTTTCGCGATCATGATCGGCCAGTATACGCCCCCACTGGGCCTCTCCCTATTCCTCATGCGCGATCTTACAGGCATCTCTTTCGGAAGGATCGTTCGGGCAGTCCTGCCGTTCCTGATCCCGTTGATCGCCGCACTCTTCATCATGGCCTACGTCCCGATTTTGGTTACGGGATTGCCGACCGCTTTCGGCTATTGAATGACCGGATGGGCCCTAACGCAAAGGCGAAAGCGAACAAACGACGAGATCGCCGCGGAATTGTCAGCGTTTGCGGCAGAGTGAACGATTTCAGCCTTCGGCCAGCATCTCGGCGTTGATGCGGGCCATGTCGGCTTCTTCGGGGCGTTCGTCCACATTCAGGACCGGCATCGCGGCGCGCAGATGGTCGTGATGGGTGCGTACGCCGTATTCGAGGTCGGATAGGTAGAAGCCCTGAAAGGCTTTCGATTCCATGGCCTCGTTCGACCATTTGGTGAGCTGGATGTCCTCTTCCATGGTCTCGCGGTCGATGCGCGCAGCGAGATAGCGGGCGAGGTGCTGCTGCCGGGTCTCGTCGGCGTAGCGGTAGGCGCGGCCGCGAAGCAGCGTCCTGCCGGTCGAAAGCGGTACTTCCTGGTAGTATTGCGCACCTTCCGGCGTCACCGAGATGACGGCGTTCGGGAAGAGGCCGTAATAGATCCACGCCTTCCTGAGATCGCCGGGCAGATGTGTCGGTTCCGGAGCGAGGTTGACGTAGTTGCGCACGCTCCAGCGGCGGCCGGCATGCGGATTGTACGTCGCGTAGGAGCGGCAGATACCGTCGACGAAGGGCTCGTCGTAATAGGTGGAGCCGTAGAGGTCCTGCAGCGCCGGATGGGCCATCGCGACGTGGTAGCCCTCGTTGTCGACGTCGCGCACGGACTTCCAGTTGACCTCGGAAATCTCCGACCAGCCCTCGTCGGCCGAAACCATGTTCTCCGTGTCGTAATGCGAAATCTCGTCGGCGAACGGCTTCATGACCGTCGCGACGTCCGGTTGCGGACCCGGCCGGAAGCGAATGAAGACGAACCCCATCCAGGTTTCCAGTTCGAGCGGCATCAGCGCGAACTCGTCCTTGTCCATCTCGGGGAAAGAACGGGGCCTCGCCGCACCGCGCAGCGATCCGTCGAAGTTATAGACCCAGCCATGGAACGGGCAGATCAGCGCGTTCTTGCAATGCCCCTCATTGTCGGCGACGAGACGCCCGCCGCGGTGACGACAGATATTGTGGAAGGCACGCAGTTCGCCGTCGGCGCCGCGCACGATCAGTGCGCGTTCGCCGACCGCATCGAAGGCGAGATAGTCGCCGGGCTCGGGAACGTCGGCGACGTGCCCGGCGATCTGCCAGTGATTGCGAAAGAGGTATTCCTTCTCGATCTCCAGGAACGCCTCGCTGTGATAGCTCCATGCCGGCAGACCCCTGCGGTCCCAGTCGTTCGGAATGGTCAGATCGCGCTGATGGGTGTTCACGGCGCCCTCTCCGGGATCGGTTCGTTGCTGAATGTTCATTCAATACAAGCATAATCACGCTTTTCTCGCAAGCGGTTATGCGATTACGTAGGGTATCGGCCGTTGCTTGCGCTCATGCATGGGCTACTAACCGGCGGGGGCAGACGACGAGGTTTTCCGCCGGTTTCGCGACGGGCCTCTTGCAAAGTCCCGTTGCGGATGACCCAATACACCGCAACGCAACAAAAGCGGGAACGCCATGAGATCGTTTGGACGGTGCCGATGAGGGAGCGCTCGCCGGAACGAAATCCGCAGGAGAATTCGCAGTGTACCCGAACGCATGACGCGGCGATCGATATCCGTCGCGTTCGAAAGAGCTTCGGTACGGGGGCCAACGCCTTCGTCGCGCTGAAAGAGGTCTCCGCCGCGATAAGGCGGGGCGAATTCTTCACGCTGCTTGGGCCGTCCGGCTGCGGAAAGACGACGCTCCTGCGGCTGATCGCCGGCTTCGACCAGCCGACGTCCGGCGACATCCTCCTCGACGGCGAGGACATCTCGCAGCTTGCGCCGTTTCACCGTCCGGTCAACACGGTGTTCCAGAACTACGCGCTCTTTCCGCACATGAGCGTCGCGCAGAACATCGGCTTCGGCCTGAAGATGCAGGGCAAGTCGAAGGCGGAGATCGACGACCGGGTCGACGCGATGCTGACGCTCGTGCAGATGCAGGCGCTCAAGTCCCGCCGCACGGGCGAAATCTCCGGCGGCCAGCAGCAGCGCGTCGCGCTTGCCCGTGCGCTCGCCCCCGCGCCCAAGCTCCTCCTCCTCGACGAACCGCTCTCCGCCCTCGACCTCAAATTGCGCAAGGAAATGCAGATCGAACTGAAGCGGCTGCAGAACGAGACCGGCATCACCTTCGTCTTCGTCACGCACGACCAGGAAGAAGCCCTGACAATGTCGGACCGGATCGCCGTCATGGATCACGGAAGCATCCTGCAGATCGGCACGCCGCGCGAGATCTACGACCACCCCAAGCGTCGCTTCGTCGCCGATTTCATCGGCGACATCAACTTTATCGAGGCGACGGCGGTGACGGACGGCGGGCAAGCCGGCGCACGCATTCCCGGGCACGGGTTCGTCAGGCTCGAAGACGACAGGACGCTTGCCGACGGCGAGACGATGACGCTTGCGATCCGCCCGGAACGGGTCGAGATCGTGCCGTCGAAAGCCCTCGACCATATTGACGGCCCAAGGAACGAGGCGACGAACGAACTGACGGGTAAGCTCGTGAACGTCGTCTATCACGGCACCGACACCATCTACCATTTCACCCTCGCCGACGGCACGGTGATGCGGGCGCGTACGCAGAACAATCGCGGCTTCGCACCGCGCTTTTCGGTCGGCGACGCCATCGGCTGGCGTGTCGATCCCTCCGCCATCTCGATCGTCGAGGACGCGGCGGCATGAGCGGACGTTCCCAACGCGCGACATCGCGGGTGCTGCTCATCGGCCCCGCTTTCGTCGTCATCGTCGTGCTGATGGTGGTGCCGCTCGCGCTGATGGCGTGGATCTCCATCCAGGAACGCGACTATGCCGGCGGCGTCGTATGGGGAAGCCTGACGCCGGACGCCTATGTCCGCTTCCTCTTCGAGCGCAATCTCGACGACACGGTATCGCTGAGCTTCGACTATCTGCGCATCATCGCGCGCTCCTTCTGGCTTTCGGCGATGACGACGGCCATCTCGCTCGCGATCGGCTTTCCGACCGCCTTCTTTATGGCGACCCGGCCGAGACGCTGGCGCGGGGTCCTCGTCTTCATGGTGACGCTGCCGTTCTGGACGAACCTTCTGGTGCGCAACTATTCGTGGATCCTCATCCTGCGCGACCACGGCACGATCAACGGCCTGCTTGAATGGCTGGGCGTCATCTCGCAGCCGCTGCCGCTGCTCAACAATCAGTTCGCCGTCGCCGTCGGCCTGACCTATTCGTTCCTGCCCTTCATGGTGCTGCCGATCTATACGAGCCTCGAAAAGCTCGACCTCAGCCTGGTGGAAGCGGCCTTCGACCTTTACGCAGGACGGTGGCGCGCGCTCAGGCACGTGGTGCTGCCGCTTTCGCTGCCGGGCATCGTCGCGGGATCGGCGCTCGTCTTCATGCCGTGCCTCGGGTCGTACGTGACGCCCGAACTGCTCGGCGGCGGCAAGACGCTGATGATCGGCAACCTGATCGGCATGCAGTTCGGCTCGGCGCGGAACTGGCCCTTCGGCGCGGCCCTCGGCATGCTGCTTCTCGCCATCCTCCTGATCGGGCTCGCGATCTACGCGCTGCGAAAGCCCTCGGGCGAGGAGGCATCGGCATGAGGCGCACGAAAGCCTCCGGCGACGCGAAGCACTGGCCGGGCCTCGCCTTCGGCGCGGTCGTATTCTTCGCCTATGTCTACCTGCCGATCCTCATCCTCGTGGCGCTTTCCTTCAACGAGAACCGCACGGTCACCATGTGGACGGGCTTTTCCCTGAAATGGTACGCCGAGGCGCTCGCCAACCAGGCGATGCTGAACGCCGCCTGGAACTCGCTCGTCATCGCCTCGGTCGCCGCCGTCTGTTCGACCTTTCTGGCAACGCTGTGCGCCGTCCGCATGGCGCGCGACACCTTCGCCGGCAAGACGGCGGTGAACGCGCTCGTCGCCCTGCCGCTCGCCGTACCGGAGATCGTGCCGGCGGTTGCGACGCTGATGTTCTTCGCCACGCTCGGCGTCACCTTCGGCCTCGGCACGGTCATCGTGGCGCACACCGTCTTCTGCCTGCCGTTCGCCTATCTGCCGATCCGCGCCAGGCTCGAGGGCATGGATGCGCGGTTGCCGGAAGCGGCCGCCGATCTCTACGCCAATCCGCGTCGCGCCTTCTTCCACGTGACGCTGCCGCTTCTCATGCCCGGCATTCTTTCGGGGCTCGTTCTCGCGTTCATCATTTCGCTCGACGACTTCATCACCACCTTCTTCGTCGGCGGGGCGGGCTCGACCACCCTTCCCCTTTACATCTTCGGTCTGGTGCGCATCGGCGTGACACCGCAGGTCAATGCCATATCATCGCTGATGCTCGTGCTTTCGCTCGCCCTCGTCTCGCTCTCGCTGTTCCTCAGCCGTTCGAGGGACGGGAACTGACGGGTACGCCGGCAAGGGAAAATCACATTCAAGGAAACTTCCAGAGGAGAAACCGGATGAACCCATCGATCTCGAAACTGACGTCGAGCCTTTGCATCGCCTCCGCGACGGTGATGGCGCTCGGCCTTTCGGCCGGTGCCGCACGCGCCGACGGCGAACTGCACCTCTACAACTGGTCGAACTACTTCCCGCCCGAACTCATGAAGAAGTTCGAGAAGGAAACCGGCACGAAGGTGACGATCGACAACTACGCTTCCGAGGAGGACCTGCTCGCCAAGCTGCAGGCCGGCGGTGGCGGCTACGACATCGTCTTCCCGACGCCGACGACGCTCGGCACGATGATCAAGAAGGGGCTCGTCGCCAAGATCGAGGTCAACCAGATGACAAACTTCGGCAACATCCTGCCGAAGTTCAAATCCGTTTCGGGTGACGAGAACCGGGACTATTCGGCACCCTATATGTGGGGCACGACGGGCTTCACCTACGATCCGTCGAAGGTCCCCGACGGCAAGATGGCGCAAAGCTGGAAGGGATTGCTGGAACCCGACGATTCCCTGAAGGGCAAGATCGGCATGCTCGACGACATGGCCGACGTCTGGAACGCGGCCGCCTACTATCTCGGCATCGACAAGTGCACCGAGGATCCGGCAAAGGCGCAGAAGATCCTCGATCTCCTGCAGAAACAGAAGCCCTTCGTAAAGGTCTATTCGAACGACGGCACCATCGACCGCATGATCGCCGGCGAAGTGGCGATGCACATGCAGTGGAACGGCGCGGCGCACCGCGTGAAGGAAAAGAAGCCGGACGACGTCTACGTCTATCCCAAGGAGGGCGTGACCTTCTGGACCGACCTGATGGTCGTTCCCGCCAACGCGCCCGACATGGAAAACGCCAAGACGTTCATCAACTGGATGATGAAGCCGGAAAACGCCGCGATCGCATCGAACTACACGGGCTATTCCAACACCATCAAGGGCTCCAATGCGTACCTCAAGCCGGAACTGAAGGACGATCCCGCCGTCAACGCGCCGGAGGACGTGCAGGATCGCCTGCGCGCGTTCAAGGAATGCTCGCCGAAGTCCAAGGATCTGCGCGAGCGGGTCTGGACCAAGCTGAAGTCCTGATCCGCCGCCGGCACGCCACCTCCGCGCTTGGGCGGCGCGGGGGTTCACGTCCGATCGCCTGCGCGGTATGCGGGGTCGATCGGACGTCGAACGGCAGAATTCGGGCATGGCGGGCAATGAGACGAGGTCCTGAATGACGCGAACCTATCGCTCGCAAGAAACCGATCCTAACGCACGGGGACGCACGTTCGGCTCCGTCCATGCCGAGGAAATCGGCAGAACGGTCGCGCGCTATTGCGGCATCTTCGATACGCTCGCGGGCGGCTCGTACGATATCGCAGCGGATGGCGATGCCGCCCTCAAAGCGACGCTCGGCTTCGCGCCTCATCTCCACGCGGAGATGCTGGGGCTCGCGGAGGGCACGGGGCTCGATCCGGCGGAAATCGGGGCGATCAACGCACGCACCGAGATCCTTGCGAAGCTCAGAACCGCGCGTCGCGGCGAATGCTCCGCCGCCATCGTGCTGCCGTCCAAAGACATGCTGGACGATGATTTCCCGAATGGCGATCTACCGCCGGTCGCCGTGCAGACCTGGGACTGGTACTGGCGGCTCGCCGACAACTGGCTCGTCTGGGAAATTCCGCTCGAGGACGGCACGACGACGAAGACGATGACCGAGTTCGGCATTGTCGGCAAGGTCGGGCTGAACACGCGCGGCCTCGGCGCGCTCTTCACCATCCTCCGTCATGCGGCCGACGGCGCACGCATCGGCCTGCCGGTGCACGTGGCGGCACGTGCGGCACTCGATCTCGGCCGCGACGTCGCCGATGCCGCCCGCCTGCTCGCCTCGGCCGACGTTTCGGCATCGAGTTCCATCAATCTGGTCGGCTACGAAGCCGGCACTGCAGCGGCGATTTCCGTCGAACTCCATCCGGGCGGTCCGAGCTTCGTCATGCCGGACGCCAACGGCCGGCTGGTGCACACCAACCATTTTCTGGCGCCCGGACCGGCCGCGTTCGATACCGAGCCGAGGATTGCGCCCGACACGCTGATCCGGCGCGACGTGATCCAAAGGCGGATTCGCGCGGATTGCACGACGCCGGAAGCCGTCCTCACCGCGATGAATTCACACCTCGGAACGACGGCGGCGATCTGCTGCCATCACGACCCGCAAGATCCGTTGGAAGAGCAGTTCGAAACGATTGCGACGGTCGTTCTCGACGTTGCCGCCGGCACGCTCCACGCCCATCGCGGAGGACCGTGTTCCATGCCGGTCGGTCTCTCGGACGTCGCCGACGAGGCGGAGGCGATTTCCGCCTGATCCGCTTTACGTGCGATCAGTCGTCGCTCTCGATCTTCTCGAGCCAGTCCCGGCCGATCCCGCTCGTACGCAGGATCGCGAGCGGATCCTCGCCGTCGAGCCGCGAGCAGATCCTGTAGATTTCCAGCACGTCCGAGTCCATCTCTCCGCAATTGTAGAGATAGACTGCGGCCGCGTAACGGGTGCGCCCGGACCAGTCCACGCCGAGCGGTGTGCGCACGAGGTCGAAATTGCGGCGGAGCTCCGCCTGCGTCTCGTCGGCGTTCGACATCGCTCAGAACCCGCCCGGCGGCGTCGCGCGGCGCCGGTCGAGCTTGAGGAAGGGCCGCTCGACGATGCGCGCGCGCTTCATCAGCTTGACGTATCGCAGCTCGTGCAGCGCGTAGATCTCGACCCACAGATCGTCCGTCACCGTATCCCCGTACGGCCGTTGCAGGCTGGCGATCGCGATGTTGCGCTTGAGCATGGGCGACCAGATCGCCGCCGTGACGATGCCCGCCTCGCGCTTCTTGCGATGGTAGACGATCGCGTGTTCGGCCGGCACGTTGCCTTCGATCTCAAGACCGACGAGCACGTGCCGGTTGGCACCCTTCGCCCGTGCCGCTTCGATGGCGCGGCGGCCGTTGAAGCGCTCCTTCTTCATGTCGACCAGCCAGCCGAGGCCGATCTCGTCCGGCATGCGCGCGCGATCTGCGCGAAGGGCCGCGTCGACGGTGACGAAATCCACGTTGGCGATGAGGAAACCGGCTTCGATGCGTGCGCGGTCGAGGGCGCCGAAGCCGATCGCGTTCAATCCGTGAAGGCGTCCTGCCTCCCACAACCGATCCCACAGGGAAAGCGCGTCGCCGGCATCGACGAAGAGCTCGTAGCCGAGGTCGCCGGTAAAGCCCGTCCGCGAGATCGTCACCCGACCGCCTTCGTGCGCGAATTCGGCGATGCCGAACGGTTTCAGCGATCCGATCTCGCCGAAGCCCGCCGCCTGAAGGACCGCGAACGACGTCGGCCCCTGAAGCGCCAGGCCGGCGATCGCTTCGGTCTCCTCCTCGATCGCGACGTCGAACCCGATCGCCCCGTCGAGGAGCCATGGCAGGTGCCGCTCCTGGCAGCAGAGCCGGAACCGCGTCTCGCTCAACCGGAAAAGCGTGCCGTCGTCGATCACTTCGCCGGCGTCGTCGCACCATGCGGTGTACTGCACGCGAAGCGGCTTGAGGCGCGTCACGTCGCGCAGCGTCAGCCGGTCGCAGAAGGCTTCGGCGTCCGGCCCCTCGATGCGGTACTTGACCATCGGCGAGAGGTCGAAAAGCGCCGCCTGGCTGCGGATGGCGAAGTACTCGAGCTCCTCGTCCCAGAGCGAATGGGCGGAGAGATAGCCCGACCAGTCGTACCACGCATGGGTATGCATCAGCGCGGCTATGCGCGGATGGAAGGGCGTTTCGAGGCGGAGCGGTCCGCTCTTGCCGAAGACGTCGCTCACCGGTGCCGTGTTCGTCTCGACGGTGTTTCGTGCCATCATCGTTTCTCCGCCGCGAGGATATGGCGCACGGCATTCATCGCCGGCCTGCCGGAGATCCCGCCGCCCGGATGCGAGCCGGCACCGGCAAGGTAGAGCCCGTCGATCGGCGTGTCGTAGCCGGACATGCCCGAGACCGGCCGCGAGAACAGCATCTGGTCGGCCTGCAGTTCGCCGTGGTGCCAGTGCCCGCCGGGCATCCGGTAGCGTGCCTCGATATCGGCCGGCGTCAGCAGTTCGCTCCGAAGGATGCTTTCGCGAAGACCCGGCGCATGGGCTTCGAGCCGACCGAGCACGGCCTCCAGGAATTTCGGCTTGCCGGTTTCCCAGCCCTCTTTCAAGTCGTAGGGCGCGTATTGGACGACGGCGGAAAGGACGCACGCGCCGTCCGGCGCAAGGCTCGGATCGTGGAGGCTCGGCAGCACGATCTCCATCACCGGTTCGCGCGAGAATTCACCGTATTTCGCCGGATTGAAGGCGCGTTCGACATCGTCGCTCGACCGCGCGATCACCAAACGGCCTGAAAGTGCGTCTTCGTCGACACCGGTGAAGGTCGGCGGACGATCGAGCGCCAGATCGAGCTTGGCGACGTCGCCCTTCATGCGAATATGGGTAAGCTTGCGCACGAGGCCGATATCGAGCGCGCGCGCACCGACGAGATCGAGCATCGTCGTTCGCGGGTTCATCGCCGAGACGATCGTCAGCGCGCGCAGCGTCTCGCCGCCTTCGAGGACGACACCGACGGCTCGTCCCGCCTCGACGAGAATGCGCCCGACGCCGGCTTTCGTCCTGAGCGTCGCACCGGCGCGCTCGGCTGCACTTGCGAGCGATGCGACGACCGCACCCATGCCACCCTTCGGAACGGTCTGTGCGCCCGGCTTCGCCTCGATTTCGCCGGCGAGCCGGTAATAGAGGCCGAGCAGCGAGGTCGGCGAGCGCGGACCGAGATGGCTGCCGAGCGTGGCGTCGAAGGCGAGCAGCCCCTTCAGCCGATCATCGTCGAGGCATTCGTCGGCGACATCGGCGACGTTCATCAGCACCATGCGCAGGAACGCACGCATTTCGTCCTTGCCGAGACGCTTCAGCGAAAGGGCGGCACCACCGAGCACCCCCTTTTCGCCGAGCGTCAGCGTGTCGAGCTGCGGTGGCCGGCGAGCGAGGAACGGCTTCAGAACGCCCGCTTGCAGCATGAGACGCCGGCGCAGTTCCGTCCATGCCCGGCCCTCTGCTTCGCCAAGACCCGTGACCGTCTTCCCATACGCTCCATGCAGGATCAGCGGATCGCCCTTGCCGAGCGCGACCGTCGGCATCGGCGCGCCGCCGAGCTCAAGGCCGTGGCTTTCCAGGTCGAGCGTCCGGATCAGTTCGGCGTCGAGCCGATTGAGGACGTGGGCGAGCGAGGACGTGCGGAACTTCGGCGCAAGCTGGCGCGCGCGGGCCCCACCGCCGACCTCGTCGTCCGCTTCCAGCACGCAGACGCGCCGGCCGGACTTTGCCAGAAGTGCTGCGGCGGCAAGACCGTTATGGCCGCCTCCGACGACGATTACGTCCCAATTGCCGGTATCAGAGGACCTCATGGGCGGGACTCATCTGCTTGTTGGGCCGCTTGGCATCGCGCAAGATTTCCGCCGCGGCGTTGCGCCCTGGTGCACCCATGACGCCGCCACCGGGATGCGTCGACGATCCGCAGATGTAGAGGCCCCCGATCGGCGAGCGATACTGGGCGTAGCCCGGCACCGGACGGTTGAAGAGCAACTGATCGAAGGTCAGTTCGCCCTGGAAGATGTTGCCTTCCGTCAGCCCGACCTCGTCCTCCAGTTCGCGTGGCGTGCGCACCTCCATGTGGACGATGCGTTCGCGAAAGCCCGGCGAATAGTCGGCGATCTGGGAAATCACCGTGTCGGCGAACGCATCGCGGTCGGCGCTCGTCCAGTCCCGCCCTTCCACCTTGGGCGGGCAATACTGGACGAAACAGCTCATGAAGTGCTTGCCGGGCGGCGCCATCGTCGGGTCGAGCGTCGTCGGGATCACCATGTCGAGGATCGGATCGGCCGACCAGCGCCCGGCCTTCCAGTCGTCGTAGCCGCGCTCCATGCGCTCGATCGAATCCGTGAAGTGCATGTCGCCGCGAACGCAGGGCGAGTTCGGCGGAAGGGCCGGAAATTCCGGCATGGAATCGAGCGCGATGTTGAGCTTGCCCGACGATCCGCGCATCTTGAACCGCTCGACGTCGCGCACGAACGGATCCGGCAGATCGGAGCGTTCGACGAGCTTCAGGAAGGTCCGCTTGACGTCGGCGTTCGAAACGACGCGGTCGGCGCGGATCTCCTCGCCGCCTGCGAGAACGACGCCCTTCGCGCCCTGCGTGTCGACCAGCACCCTGTCGACTTCGGCTTCGGTGCGAATGGTGCCGCCGGACTCCCGAAAGGACTTCGCGAGCGCCTGCGTGACGGCGCCCATGCCGCCGCGTGCGAACCCCCACGCACCGACCGAGCCGTCGACTTCGCCCATGTAGTGGTGCAGGAGCACATAGGCCGTGCCCGGCGACATCGGGCCGAGCGCCGTGCCGATGATGCCGGAGATCGCAAGATAGGATTTGACGACGTCGGACTCGAAGTATTCGTCGAGGAAGTCGGAGATCGACATCGTCCAGAACCGCATCGTCAGCGCCATCTCCTCCGCGCTTAACCCGGCGAACTTGCGGCCGAGATAGAGGAGTTCGGAAACGTCGCGCGGGCGCAGGCGCGCCGGATCGGGCGCGGTGCGCATCAACAGCGGCTGGATGAAGCGACACTGTCGCGTAACGTCGCGGGCGTAGCGTTCGTAGGCTTCGGCGTCGCGCTTGGAAAAACGGGCGAACGCACGGCGGTGGGCATGGTGGTCACGGTGGGCACCGAGATGGTCGCCGTCTTGCGTGAAGACGGCCCCGCCCTCGTAGGGGATGACCTGCAGCCCGTGACGCGGAAGCTCGAGATCACGCATGATCTCCGGGCGGAAGAGGCTGCACACATAGGAACAGTTGGAATAGAGGAAGCCGTCCGTCAGTTCGCGGCTGACGGCAGCGCCGCCGATCCATTCGTTCTTTTCGACGACGAGCACGTCGAGCCCCGCGCGCTGCAGGTAGCACGCATTGACGAGGCCGTTGTGACCCGAGCCGATGACGACGGCATCCCACTTCTTCATCCGCATTCCTTCGTTACCGTGCCCTGCCCGTCGGCAATCGCAAGCTTCGCCACCCATCGAATGCCTCGACCGTCGGATAGCGGGAAAGCCCGACCTGGAACCCTAAGGCTGGCACGACCGGTTCCATTCTGTCCAGCCGTGTTGAATGAATGTTCAGCAAGTGACCTTGTAATTCGCGTTTCATGCGGTAGGCTCGCGCTCATGAAACGAACTCTTCGGTCCTTCGCGTGAGCGTGCCTCCCGCACCCGAATACGACGATCTCGCCATTCGTTTTCTGGAAGCGCTCTGGGGAGAAGGCTACCTTTCGCCCGGCGGCCCTGAAGAGGTCGACCGCATTCTCGAAGGTCGCGCGCTCGAAGGCCGCACGGTCCTCGACATCGGCTGCGGCTCGGGCGGCATCACCCTCCATATCGCCGAGCGCTACGCGCCAGCGCGGATCGTCGGGTTCGATGTCGAACGACCGCCGATCGAGCGCGCCCGTCGCTACGCCGAAGAGCGCGGCCTCACCGAAACGGTCGAATTCGTCGAGGCACCGCCCGGTGCGCTTCCCTTCGCCGATGCCACCTTCGACGTCATCTTTTCCAAGGACGCGCTCGTCCACGTCGCCGACAAGGAAGCCGTCTTCGCCGACATTTTCCGTATTCTGAAGCCGGGCGGGATCTTCGCCGCGAGCGACTGGCTGACCTCGCATGACGGGCCGCCTTCCGACCGGATGAAGGCCTATCTCGAAGCCGAGGGCCTGAGCTTCGGCATGGCTTCGGCCGAGCGCTATCGGCGGGCGATGAAAAGGGCGGGATTTCGCGACATCGCGACCGTCGATCGCAACGCCTGGTATCGCGAACAGGCGCGTGCAGAACTCGAGCGTCTCAAAGGCCCGCTCTACGACAAGGCGGCCGCCGCCGTCGGCGAAGCCTATGTCGACAAGAACATCCGCACATGGACGGCGATGCTCGTCGTGCTTGACAGCGCAGAACACAGGCCTACCCACCTTCATGCGATCAAGCCGGCCGGAACGGATTCCGGGGAGAACCGGCCGGATGCTTGAAACGGGGGAAGGCATGAAATCGGATCCGGCAGCAGCGCTGGCGCAGCCAGACAGGAAGGGCCGCAAGGCCTCGAAGGAGGTTCGCCGGCAGCAGCTCATCGACGCGACGATCGATTCGCTGGCGCGGCGCGGCTATTCCGAAACCACGATGGCGAACGTCGCCGACGGGGCCGGCCTTTCGCGCGGCATCGTCAACTTCCACTTCGAAAGCAAGGACAAGCTGCTCGTCGCGACGCTGCAGCACATGGCCGAGGAATACGCCGCGCACTGGCGTTCGGCACTCGCGCGCGCGGGCGACGATGCGGCCGAGCAGCTCTTCGCGCTCGTCTCCGCCGATTTCGACCGCGCGATCTGCAACCGGCGCAAGCTCGCCGCCTGGTGCGCCTTCTGGGGCGAGGCGAAGTCACGCCCGACATACCAGGCGCTGTGCGGCCAGCGCGACGAGGCTTACCAGAACCGCGTGGCCAAGCTCTGCACGGCACTGATCGAAGAAGGCGGCTATCGGCGCGATCCGGGCATGACGGCACTCGGCCTCGACGCCCTTCTCGAAGGGCTCTGGCTGCGGTTGATGCTCGCCAATGGCGAGCTGAAGCGGGAAACCGCACGCGATGCGGCGATCGCCTTCCTCAGGACGACATTCCCGGATCATTTTTCGAACATCGACGGATCGCCGGTCCGTCGCGCTATCAACAACGAAAAAAAGGGAGCAGCACGATGAGCATTTCGAGAACCTGGAAGGGCCTGGTCGCGACGGTCGCGGTCGGAGCCGTAGTGTCCATGTCGGCGGCGGCCTCCGCGAGGGCCGACGATTCCGACCTCACGGTCTTCGACTGGGCGGGCTACGAGGCACCGGAATTCCATCCGGCCTATGTCGAGAAATACGGCCATTCCCCGACCTTCGCCTTCTTCGCGGACGAGGACGAGGCCTTCGCCAAGCTGATGTCCGGCTTCAAGGCCGATATCGCCCACCCGTGCTCACAGAGCGTCGCCAAGTGGCGTGACGCGGGGCTTCTCCAGCCGATCGATCCGAAGCGGGTGAAGGGCTACGACGACATCATGCCCGGCTTCAAGGACATGAAGAACCTGATGACGGGTCCCGAGGGCAAGACCTGGTTCATCCCCTTCGACTGGGGCAATACCGCGCTCACCTATCGCACCGACAAGGTCGATGCCGCCGACGTCCAGTCGCTTCAGGCCTTCGCCGATCCGAAGTTCAAGGGGCGCGTGTCGATCGGCGACAACGTCGACGACGCCTATGCGCTCGCGAGCCTCGCCATCGGCCTGAAGGACTGGACCGGCATGACGGACGAGCAGTTCCAGAAGGCCTCGGACTTCCTGCGCAAGGTGCACAAGAACGTCCGCCTCTACTGGACCGACGGGACGGAACTCGCCCAGGCCATGGCCGGTGGCGAGGTCGATCTCGCATGGGCGTGGAACGAGACGGCGACCACGCTCAAGGCCGAAGACGTTCCGGTGACGATGAAGAAGGACACCAAGGAAGGCCTTTCGACCTGGGTCTGCGGCTATGTCCGGCTGAAGGACGCACCGGGAAGCGAGCAGAAGGCCTACGACTACCTGAGCGCGGTCAACGATCCGAAGGTTTCCAAGTACCTCGTCACCGATTGGGGCTACGGCCACGGCAACGCCGCCGGCATGAAGGCCATTTCCCAGAAGGAGCTCGAGGCAAGCGGGTATGGCGACATCGACAAGTTCGTTGGCAATACGCTGTTCCAGTCGCCGGTTTCGCCGGAACTGAAGCAGAAGATGATCGCCGAGTTCGAGAAGATCAAAGCCGGCTATTGAGCCGGCTCCCGTATCGCGGCGCCGACCAAGTGGCCGGCGCACACTTCTTTCCGCGGGAGCGGACATCCATGAACGAGAGCGTCGATGTCGTCGTCGTAGGCGCCGGCTTTACCGGGCTCGCCGCAGCATCGCGCCTTCGCGAGCTGGGCCTTTCCTGCCTCGTCCTCGAAGCGCGGGACCGCGTCGGCGGCCGCGTCGAGGCGTCACCGAACGGGCTCGGCGAAACGGTCGACACCGGTGGCCAGTTCCTGTGCGAGGACATGGCGAACGTGACGGCGCTCGCGAAACGCTTCGGCAAGACCCTCGTCGAAACGCCGACTGCCGGCCGCGTCCTCGTGCGCCCGCCGATGGACGGTGAAGCGACCGATCGCCTGCTCGCCGACGCACATGCCATGCGCGACCGCTTGAATACGTACGAGCCGGACGACGCGGCCATCGCCGGGATTACGGTCGCCGCATGGACCCACCGCCAGCCCGAAAGCCCGGATGCGCGTCGGGCCTTCAGGGCCATGATCGAAGGGCTCTGGTGCATCGAAGCCGACCGGCTGCCGCTTTGGTATCTCGCAAGCAACGACCGCCGCATCACCAACGAGACATCGGAACTGCAATATTTCGTCGCCGGGACGATGCACGCGCTGGCCCGCGATCTCGCGAGCGAACTCGAAGCTTCGCTTCGCCTTCGATCGCCGGTGACGCGCGTTGCACGGTCATCGGACGGCGTCGACATCACAGCGATGGCGGAGAATAAGGAGCAACGCTTCCACGCACGCGCCGCACTCCTCGCCCTGCCACCGGCGACCGCCGCCGGGATCGACTTCGCCCCCGCCCTGCCCGAGCGTCTGATCCGCGCTCTTGCGGCCTGGCGGAGCGGCAAGGTGATCAAGATCCTGCTGCGCTACGAAAGCGCCTTCTGGCGCGCCGACGGCCATTCCGGCACGGTGATGTGGCGCGAACCGTCGAGCCTCTACGTCTTCGAAACGAGCCCGTCGGCCGATCGGGCGATGCTGACAGTCTTTGCGGGCGGGCCGTTGGCGAAGGCTTGGCACGGGCTCGACGAACCGGCGCTTCGAAACGCACTGCTCGAACACCTCGCCGAGGCGCTTGGCGAGGCCGCGCGCAAGCCGCTCGACATGAAGATCCGCGACTGGACGGATGACGCGTTCAGCGGCGGGGCCTATTCCGACGTCGTCGTCGACATGGACGCGACGGATGCCGAGGAGACCCTGCGCGCAGGATTGCCGCCGCTGCACTTCGCGTCGTCGGAACTGTCGCCGTCCTATCCCGGATACATCGAGGGCGCGCTCGTCGCCGGGCGGAACGTGGCCGACGCGATCGCCGACACACTGGACGCCGCTCAATCGCCCATCGCCACCAGCGCTTCCGGGTCGTAGGCCAACCGGATCGGCGAACCGACAGGAATGTCGTCGGCTCCGAAATCGTTCGTCTCGATGACGGAGAGCGGCTGCTGAAGCCCCGGGATCTCGACGATCAGATGGGTGATCTCGCCGAAATAATGCCGGTCGACGACGGTGCCGGCGATCTCGTGTTCGCTCGTATCGTCGTCCCACAGGACGCGCAGGCGCTCGGGCCGGATGCCGAGCGTGGCCGACCGCCCCTTGACGACGAAGCCCGGCGGGCGCTCGGTCGTCACCCTTCCGAAACCGACCGTTTCGAGGCAGACCTCGGACCCGTCCTCGCCGACGATATCGGCGGCGATGAAGTTCATGCCGCCGAGGAAATCGGCGACCTGCCGGCTGACGGGCCGCTGGTAGATGTCCTTCGGCGCCGCGATCTGCGCGATCCTGCCATCGAACATCACGGCGATCCGGTCCGACATGGCGAGCGCCTCGTACTGGTCGTGCGTGACGAGGATGAAGGTGATGCCGACGGCCTTCTGCAGGTGGCGCAGTTCCACCTGCATCTGCTCGCGCAGCTTCTTGTCGAGCGCAGAGAGAGGTTCGTCCAAGAGAAGCACCTTCGGCCGCATGACGAGGGCGCGCGCGAGCGCCACGCGCTGGCGCTGCCCGCCGGAAAGTTCGTTGGCGCGCCGCTTGCCGAGATGGCCGAGTTGCACCTGGCCGAGCGCCTCCTCGACCCTTCGCTTTTCCTCGCCCCCGCCGAGCCGCAGACGCTTCAGCCCGTATGCGACGTTCTCCGCGACGTTCATGTGCGGGAAGATCGCGTAGCTCTGGAAGACCATGTTCGTCGGCCGCCGGTTCGCCGGAATGTCGGCCATCGCCTGTCCGCCGATCGCGATCGTTCCCTCCGTCGGCTGGTCGAAGCCGGCGAGCAGGCGCAAGAGCGTCGTCTTGCCGCAGCCCGACGGCCCGAGCAGCGAGAAGAATTCCCCTTCCCGGATCTTCGCCGAGACGGTGTCGAGCGCCGTGATCGGCCCGAAGCGCCGGGTGACGTTGGCGATGTCGATCATCGTTTCGCCGGACGATCGTGGCGTTTCAGGCAATCAGGCCTCCATCGGCATCGGTTCGGCGGGCAGCGCGGCGCCGCAGGATTTCGGCCACGGTCAACAGCACGAGCGAGGCGGCCAGCATCAGCGTGCCGAGCGCGAGGATCGCCGGCAGGCGCGAAGCGAAGCGCAACTGGCCCCAGATGTAGATCGGCAGCGTCGGATCCGACCCACTGAGGAAGAAGGCGACCATGAACTCGTCGAGCGAGATGGTGAAGGAAACGAGCAGGCTCGAGATGATCGCCGGCGCCATCATCGGCAGCGTCACGCGGCGCAGCGTGCCGAAGGCGGTCTCGCCGAGATCGAGCGAGGCCTCCTCGTAGGCGTTGTCAAACCCCTCGAAGCCGGAGATCAGAACGGTCATCGCGTAGGGCAGGCAGATGAGGACGTGGCCGAGGACGACCGTGACGAGCGAAAGCCCGAGACCCAGTTGCAGCATGACCAGGAGCAGCGAGACGGCGATGATGATTTCCGGCAGCACCAGCGGCGCCATGATGAGCGCGCTCATCGGCCTTTGCCCGGTAAAGCGGTAGCGCGTGATCGCGCGCGCCGCGCATATGCCGAGAACGGTCGCGAGTACGGCGGACGCGCAGCCGACGACGAGGCTGTTCCACGCCGCGCTCAGCATGACGTCGTTGCCGGCGAGGCTGTCGTACCACTTCGTCGTCAGCCCCTTGAGGGGAAAGACCGGCACGGCGGAATCGTTGACCGAGAAGATCGGCAGCAGGAGCACCGGCAGGTAGAGGAACCCGACATAGACGACGGCGTAGACGCCGAGCCAGCCTGCCATCGCCGTGCGCAGCATCCTCATCGCACCAACCGCACCAGACCGCGCAGAAGAAGGACACAGGCGCCGGCCATCAGCGACACGACGATCATCGTCGTCACCGAAAGGGCGGCCCCGAGCGGCCAGTTCTGCGCGCGCCCGAACTGCGCCTCGATCGCGTTGGCGATCATCACGCCCTCGGTTCCGCCGACGAGCTTGGGCGTGACGTAGTCGCCGACCGTCGGGATCATGACGATCAGGATGGCGCCGATGACGCCGGGCATGGAAAGCGGCAGCGTGATGCGCAGGAACCGGCGCACGGCACCGTCTCCGAGATCCGTCGCGGCCTCGATCAGCGTGCGGTCCACCTTCTCCAGCGACACGAAGATCGGCAGCACCGCGAAGACCGCCCATGCGTGGATCAGCGTGATGATGACCGCATTGGTGCTGTAGAGCAGTTCGGAAACCGGCTGGCTCGTGATGCCGAGCCCCATCAGGGCCTCGTTGAGCACGCCATTGTAGCCGAGGATCACCTTCCAGGCCATGACGCGCAACAGATAGCCCGTCCAGAACGGGATCGTGATGAGGAAGAGCCAGAGCGACTTCCGCTGCGCGCCGTAGAACGAGATGTAGTAGGCGATCGGATAGGCGAAGAGCGCCGTGGCGACGCTGACCGTCAGGGAGATGTAGAGCGAGCGCACGAGCAGGTCGCGATAGATCGGCTCGGTGAGCGCCGTCTTGTAGTTTTCGAGCGTGAACGTTCGATCGATGGTCAGATAGGTCTGCGTCCAGAAGCTGTGGACGACGACGACGACGATCGGGGCGAGCAGGAAGATCAGCGTGTAGACGAATGTCGGGCTGATGAGCGCCAGACCCTTCGCCCTGTCCGAACGGAGGAGCGCGTGCCGGCCGCCCGATGGCGTCTCCGCCGCGACGGATGCCTCGCTCGCTGCCGTCACGATCGCCGCGTCCCGTTCGCAGATTGATCGGGACCTGCCCCGGCCCCCCTCGATTGGCTCATGCGCTTTCCGTGATCGGCGGAACGCTTGCGCGTGCGCCATCGCGTTACGAACGTCCCTCTCCGGCGAGATATCGACTGGAACGCCGAACGGGCGTCGCGATGGTACGCCCGCCTTCGCTCTTCGAGAAGGCTGAACGTGCATGATGGTCGCAAAGACCCGTTGAAATCAAGCCCTGTCTCTGAGATATTGAATGAACGAACATTCAAAACAATGACGGGATATTCCTGTTTTACAGGGACTTGATCGCTGAACGTCAGCGATCACCCGCTTGGAAACGCGACGATCGGAAGGCTTGAAGCATGACAGCCCTGAAGGCTCAGACTGCCGTTTCGCCCACGGACGAAGCCGAAACGCTCGCCAAGGCGGCAGAGCGCCATCTCATCCAGCCCTGGCCTTCGGCCGGCGAGATCGGCGACGAGGCGCGCGGGCTGATCGGCAGCGGCGACGGCATCTACGTGACCGACGCGGAAGGCAATCGACTGATCGACGGGCCGGCCGGCATGTGGTGCGTCAATGTCGGTCACCGGCGACGCGAACTCGCGGATGCGCTCCACGAGCAGGCGATGGCGCTCTCCTACAATTCGCCCTGGTACACGATGAACGAGCCTTCCGCGCTGCTCGCCGAGCGCATCGCCGGCCATGCGCCCGGCGACCTCAACCACGTCTTCTTCACGACGGGCGGTTCCTCGGCGGTCGAAAGCGCCCTGCGCTTCATGCAGTTCTACAACAATGTGCGCGGCCGGCCGCAGAAGAAGACGATCCTCAGCCGTGACGGCGCCTATCACGGATCGACCTATCTCTCGGCCTCGCTGAACGGCAGTTCGCGCGGACGCGACTGGATGGACATCGCCGACGATCTCGTTGTCAAGCTGTCGTGCCCCGACCCTTTCCGGCGCCCCTTAGACATGAGCATCGAGGAATTCTCCGACATGCTCGTCGAGGAGTTCGCGGACGCGGTGAAGCGCATCGGCGCGGAAAACATCGGCGCCTTCGTCGGCGAACCGGTCATGGCTTCCGGCGGCGTCATCGTTCCGCCGCCGAACTACCTTCCCCGCATCGCTGCGATCTGCCGGGAAAACGATATCCTCTACATCTCCGACGAGGTGGTGACCGCCTTCGGGCGCATGGGCGACGTCTTCGCCTCGAAGGACGTCTTCGGCATCGAGCCGGACATCATCACCTTCGCCAAGGGCGTGACCTCGGGCTATTTCCCGCTCGGCGGCATGGTCGTCTCCGATCGCCTCTTCGCCGAGCTGCGGCAGTCGAACCACGCCGATGCCATGTACGCGCATGGGCTGACCTATTCCAGCCATCCGATCGGCTGCGCCGTCGCACTGAAGAACCTCGACATCCTCGAAGGCGGACTGCTGGAGCATGCGCGCGAGGTCGGCGTCTACTTCATGGAACAGCTGAAGACGCTCGAGGAACTGGATCTTGTCGGCGAGGTCCGCGGAACCGGCCTGATGGCCTGCATCGAGTGCGTCGCCGACCGGGAAAGCAAGAACCCGCTCACGCTCGACACCGAAGTCGGCCGCCGCATCGACCAGCACTGCCAGGAACTCGGCCTCCTGCTGCGCCCCCTCATCCACATGTGCGTGATGTCGCCACCGCTCATCATCACCAAGGAACAGATCGACGAGATGGTCGCGATCCTGCGCGAAGGCATTTCCCGCACCATGGAGGATCTTCGCAAGGAAGGCCTCTGGAAAGGCTTCGCGTGATTCCGCGGTCCCGGGGCCGCAGCAAATCTGCACCGCAGCAGGACGAGGACGCGATCCAGCACCGAGCGTGCCTTGGGCCTTGCCGCGCATCCGCGGCAGGCACGCGACCGATGGCGATCTCGGCGCCGAGGCAGGCGAGGCGTCGCGTCTCACCCTGAGCAAGATCGAAAGGCTCCGATCCCGGTCATCCCCGTATCGGAATTATCCGACCGAACGCCATCGGGCTTCGCCGCAGGCGTCATGGTCCTTGAGATGGGCGAGACGCTGCACGGGCTGCGGACGGCCGAAGAGATAGCCCTGGATGTAGGAGCAGCGTTCCTCGCGCAGGCAGGCGTATTGTTCTTCGGTCTCCACGCCCTCGGCCGTCGTCTTGATGCCGAGGCTCCTTCCCATGCCGGTCACCGCACGCACGATCGCCAGCGCCTCGTCGCGCGTGCCGAGATCGTTGACGAAGGAACGGTCGATCTTCAGCTTGTCGAAGGGGAAGGTGCGCAGATAGCTGAGCGAGGAGTAGCCGACGCCGAAATCGTCGAGGCTGACCCGAACGCCGAGCGACTTCAGCTGCTTCAGCGTCGCGAGGTTTGCCATCGTCTCGTCGAGGAGCACGGTCTCGGTGATCTCCAGTTCGAGGCGGTGCGCCGGCAGGCCGGACTGCGATAGCGCCGAGGTGACGGCCGAGTTCAGCGCCTTGCGCCGGAACTGCACGGGCGAGAGATTGACCGATACCGTCAGCCCCGCTGGCCAGGTGATGGCCTCCCGGCACGCCTTCTTCAGCACCCATTCGCCGAGCACGTGGATGAACCCCGTCTCCTCCGCCACAGGAATGAACTCGCCGGGCGGGACCAGGCCACGTTCGGGATGGTTCCAGCGGATGAGCGCTTCGTAACCGACGAGCGTCAGCGTCTCGGCTTCGTAGAACGGCTGGTAGTAGAGCTCGAACTCGTCGTTTTGAAGAGCCTCGCGCATCGCGTGGCCGAGCGCGTGGCGATCGCGCGTGCGCTCGTCGAGTGCCAGATCGTAGACGTGGTAGGAGCCGCGCCCCGCCCGCTTCGCCTCGTAGAGCGCGATGTCGGCGCAATGCAGGATCTGCGCGCTCGTCTCCCCGTGCTCCGGCGTCATCGCGATACCGGCACTGACGCTCATCGAAAGCGTCTTGCCGTCGATCTCGAAGGGACGGCCGGCGAGGTCCAGGAGCGTCGTGGCGAGGGCGCGCGCCGCATCCGGCGTCGTCCGGTCGACGAGGATGGCGAATTCGTCCCCGCCCAGCCGTGCGAGCAGCGTCTCCGGCGGCAGGCCGAGCGAAAGCCGTTCGGCGAAGGCGCGCAGGAGTTCGTCGCCGGCGTGATGGCCGAGCGTGTCGTTGATGACCTTGAAGTCGTCCATGTCGACGTAGAGCACCGCGCCGGAACCGCCGTGCTCGATATGGTTCTGCACGCGGGTGTTGAAGAAGGTGCGGTTGGCGAGGCCGGTCAGGGCGTCGTGATGCGCCATGTGCCAGATGCGCTCGGCGGCGGCCTTGCGCTGCGAGGCGTCTCGGACGATGAAGCCGGTGAAGACGTTGCCGCTGTGTTCCCAGCGGGTCGCGCTGACCTCGATCGGCCGGGCCTGGCCGTTGGGCAGGCGCGCCTCGCATTCCATTGAATCGCCGGATCGCTCGACGATGCAGTCCTCGAGCAGGCTGGCACTGCCGTCGACGATGAACTCTGCAAAATTCTGCCCTTGCGCTTCGCCGCGCTTGCGCTCGAAGATCCGTTCGGCGGCCGGGTTCCAGAAGTCGATGCCTCCGGTGACGTTCGTGACGATGACGCCGTCCGGCGTCGCGCTCGCGAGTTCCATGGCGCCGCGCTTCATGGATTCCAGCCGCTGGTCCTCGATGCGCAGCATGACGAGCGACGCCATCTCGCCGAGGATCTCGCGGCTCGTCTCGGAAAGGTCGAAACGCGGTTTCGTATCGACGATGCTGAGCGCACCGACCTCCACGTCGTTCGCACCGATGAGCGGCGCACCGGCGTAAAAGCGGATCGCCGGCTCGCCCGTCACGCAGGGATCTTCGCAAAAGCGTGCGTCGTTGCACGCATCCTCGACGAAGAGGACCTGGCGGTCGAGCACGGCCCGGCTGCACAGCCCGAACACGCTTTCCACCGTTTCGTCGTCGAAAAGGGAACTCGAGGCGAAGCACTGCGTGTCGTTCTCGAACAGCGTGACGATGGCGATGGGCGCACCGAACTGTCGGGCCACTAGGTCGACGGATTTCTGAACGATCTCGTCGTGGCGCGCGCTAAGGCTCGCGAAAGACCGCAAGGTCTGGATACGCAACGTTTCGTCGTCGGGGATCTGGTAGGTACTCGCTGGCATGTCCTTCGATCCGGCGGCAGGCGCCGACCTCATCCATTTCGAATTGAAACCAGCATATCCTCATACCCTTGAAGAGAGACTTAATCGAATGCGCATATTGCGTTGCAAGATGTTCTAAAATGAGCGCCGCGGGATGCCGTAAAGAGTCGAGGCGGGCGTAAGGATCGCCCGCCTCGAAAGACCTGCAGTTCGTCGTCGGCGCGTCCGGCTCTTACGAAGCGGCCGGATTCACCGTGCTCTTCGCGATCTCGGTCATCTTCTTGTCGCCGTCGCGCGTGCCGTCGAGGCATTCGCGCAGCATGCGCGCCTCGTCCTCGAGGCCGAGCCGTTCGGCAAAGGCGGCGCAGCAGCCATAGCCGGCGATGGCGTAATGACCCATGCGCTGGACCTGCGTGATGATCATGGCGTCGCGGGCGTCGCCGTCCTCGATCTTTTCGTCGAGGCCATGTGCGCGGGCCTCCTTCACGAGGCCTTCCATGCCCTTGCAGAACTCGTCGGAAGGATCGGCGTCATGACCCTTGAGGATCTTCGAAAGGGTTTCCATCCCGCTTTCGATGCCCTTGATCGACTTTTCGATCGCCTGACGGAGTTCGTCGCTCTTCGCGGCTTTCGCGAGTTCGGGCATGACGTCCTTCGACTGCGTGTCGGCACTGTAGATGTCCTGCATCTGATCGATGTAGACGTCCTTGAGGCTGGTAATCGCCATGGTCCTGCTCCTTTGATCGTGGTTCCCTGAAACTCGACGCGCGCCGTTCCGTTCCCGAAAGAGTTCGCTCCGCTCGCCGGTCTTCGTCCCGAAGAACCCTTCGAACGGAAAGCCCGCCCCGACTTCGGCCGGAACGGGCGTCGAATATCGCTACCCACTAAACGATAGGCGCCGCGGTCCACTCAGCAAGCCTTATGGGCACGGTTGCAACCGCTGCATATGCGACGGCTTCTTAGCGGACTGGTGTTCCATCCGGGCCGCGAAGGCGCTATGGCGGGCAAATCCGAAGTTCGCAAACTGGATGACGGCGATGGAGGAGAGCGGGAGCACCGGGAAGAGCGGCGGATGCTGCCAGCCCATGCTTGAAGAGAAGAACGCGACCCCGGACGATGCCGGCGAAATGCCGGTTCCGCTGGCGGACGACGATCTTCGCCGTAGCCTGCGCGCTCGGCTGACGGAGATCCCAGGCGGCCTCTTCGAGATGGGGACGCGGCGACCGACCTTTCCCGCCGACGGCGACAGCCCCCGCCGCAAGGTGAAGCTTTCGCCCTTCCTGATCTCGCCCCATGCGGTGACGAATGCCGACTTCGCGCACTTCGTCGAGGAGACCGGCTACCGCACCGTCGCCGAGCGGGAAGGCTGGAGCTTCGTCTTCGCGCTCTTCCTTTCCCAGGCGGGCCGCTTCATGCGTCATCCGCCGGGGCTCACCTGGTGGCGTGCGGTCGCCGGCGCAAGCTGGCAGGCGCCGGAAGGGCCGGCCAGCGGGCTCGATGGAAGGCACGACCATCCCGTCGTCCACGTCGCATGGCTCGACGCCGCCGCCTATTGCCGCTGGGCAGGCCTGCGCCTTGCGAGCGAGGCCGAATGGGAGTGCGCCGCCCGCGGCGGGCTGGAACGCAAGAAATTCCCCTGGGGCAACGACCTTACGCCCGGCGGCGAGCACCGTATGAATGTCTGGCAGGGGCGTTTTCCGACGGAAAACACGGCCGACGACGGCTATGTCGGCACCGCTCCGGTCGACGCGTTCCCGCCGAACGGCTTCGGCCTATTCAACATGACGGGCAATGTCTGGGAATGGGTCGGCGATCGCTTCGGTCCGCCGCCTTCGCACGCCGGTGCGGCCCACGACCCGACCGGTCCCGAGACGGGAGATCGTCGCGTTCAGCGCGGCGGCTCGTATCTGTGCCACGCCAGTTACTGCGACCGGTATCAGGTCCATTCGCGAACCGGCAATCCGCCCGATACCTCGACCGGCAATCTCGGCTTTCGCGTCGCGGCGACCCTTTGAGCGGATCGCGGTATCGAACTCGTTTGCAAGACTTGACTGCCAAACCGAGCCGGAAGGCTGCATCCGGCCCGGAACCTACCGGCGCTCGCTTCGCCAGCGAAGAGACATGCAGGAAAGCCCCGCATCGAGCTTCATAACCTCGTCGAGCGCGACTTCACGGACCGTGTACCCTGCCCCGTCGAGAAGCTCGGCAGTCCGTGAAGAACCCTTCGCGATCAGCACCGTGTCGTTGACGCGCAGCGCATTCGCCGCCGCTTCCTCGCCGTCGGGAACGACGAGCGTCCGCATGCCAGCGAAGAGGTCGGCGTTTTGCATTGCTTCGGTCACGAGGAGGGTTTCCGCGTCGAGAAGCGAACACGCCGTCTTGAGGTGGAGAACACCTTCGGGCGGCGTGACGATCTCGCCATTGCGGCCGAGATCGCGAAGTGCCGCAACCAGATGTTCCGCGCCCGTTTCGTCGGTGCGTGCGGAAAGGCCGATATAGACCGTATCCGGCGTGACGAGGACGTCGCCGCCATCTGCGAAACCGGTTTCCGGCAGGGTGAGTACCGTCGCGAAGCGTGCGCGCAGTTCGGGCAGGATGGCGGCGGCTTCGCCGAGCCGGCTCGCCGCACCGGGTCGAAGCAGGATCGCGCCTTCGCCGAAGACGAGTGCGGGATCCTCCACGAACATGGAATCGGCGAACGCCTCGTCGGCTGCAAGCCGTTCGACCGTCACTCCGCAGACCGTGAGCGCATCGACATAGGCCGCGTGCTCGGCCTTCAGCCCGGCGATCTCCGGTGCTCCACGGTCTACCGCGCGAAGACCGTTGACCGCGCTCTCGGCGGGCTCGCGAACGAGCGCGCGGTCGAATTCGAAGACGGAAGCGGCCACGCGTGCCTCCCGATGTTCGGTGCCGGGTTTCAGATGTCGAGCGTCAGGCGTCGTCAGGCGTCGCGCTCGGCTTCTGCGTTCGGTCCGCCGGGTTCGGCGCCGTCGGCCGCGCTCGCGTTCTGCTTGGCCGCAGGCTCCGGCTTCGGGCCGCCGCGCGAGACGCCGACCATGGCAGGGCGCAGGACGCGCTCGCCGATGACGTAGCCCGCCTGGACGATCTGCACGACCGTACCGTTCGGCACGGATTCGTTCGGAACCTCGAACATCGCCTGATGGAAGTTCGGATCGAACTTCTGGCCTTCCGGCTCGATCCGCTTGACGCCGTGGCGTTCCAGCGCGGAAAGCATGTCGCGCTCGGTCATCTCGACACCGTCGAGCAGCGTCTTCAGCGCTTCGTCGGCATTCTCGCGCATCTCCTGCGGTACCGCTTCCAGCGCACGGCGCAGATTGTCGGAGACGGAAAGCATGTCCCGCGCAAAGCCGGTCACGGCATAGGAGCGCGCATCCTTGACCTCGCGCTCGGTGCGCCGGCGCAGGTTCTCCATCTCGGCCGCCGCGCGCATGAAGCGGTCCTTGAGATCGGCGTTTTCCGCCAACGCCGCCGTCAGCGCCTCGTCCGCGGCGGTTTCGGCTGCCGGATCGGCGCCGGTCTCGGAGGCCGTATCGAACGCCGCCTCCTCGCCCGTCACGTCGTCATTGGCCGCATCGACCTTGGGAGCGCCGGTTTCGTTTTCCCGCGCCGCGTCCTCGGTTTCACGCTTGTTCGTTTCGTCGGTCATGACGCTGTCGATTTCCCTTGTTGTCAAAGAATTCGCTTCGGCATTCGCTCTGGCCGCTGGCGCCGCATATCGACGCTCGAATGCGAAAAATCAAGACCTCCGCCTGGCTGCGACCCGGCCCCGGCATGCCACGACCATGTGGCGTACCCCACCCTATCGCATCAGCCGGGAGACGAGCTGGGCCGTATAGTCGACCATCGGCACCACCTTCGAATAGTTCAGCCGCGTCGGGCCGATGACGCCGACGGCGCCGACGATGCGCTCGTCCGCATCGCGATAGGGTGCGACCACGAGCGAGGAACCTGAGAGCGAAAAGAGCTTGTTCTCCGAACCGATGAAGATGCGCACGCCGGACCCGTTTTCGGCGAGATCGAGCAGTTCGAGCAGGCTGTCCTTCTTCTCTAGATCGTCGAAGAGCATGCGCAGCCGGTCGATGTCGTCGCGTCCGGAAACGCTTTCGAGAAGGTTCGCCCGCCCGCGCACGATGAGCCGCGAAGGCTCGGAACCGCCCGAACCGGACCATACCGCGAGCCCGCGCTCGACGAGATCCTGCGAAAGCTGGTCGAGCTCGCGCATCACCGCTTCCTTGAGGTGCTTCAGCTCGGTGCGCACCTCGGCGAGCGTGCGCCCGACGAGGTGGGCGTTCAGGAAGTTCGCCGCCTCCGTCAGCTGCGAGGCGGTGGTGCCGGCCGGCAGGTCGACGATGCGGTTTTCCACCTGGGCGTTCTCGCCGACGAGCACGGCGAGCGCCTTGGTCGGCTCAAGCCGGATGAACTCGATATGCCTGAGCACGGCGTCGGACTTCGCCGTGATGACGAGGCCGGCTCCGCGCGAAACGCCGGAAAGCATCTGGCTAGCGTCGTTGAGGATCGTATCGACGGGATTGCGTCCGCCGTCGGCGGTCATCTTGCGTTCGATCTGCCGGCGTTCGTCGAGCGAAAGGTCGCCGACCTGCATGAAGGCGTCGACGAAGAAGCGCAGCCCCTGCTGCGTGGGAAGCCTGCCGGCGCTGACATGCGGCGCGTAGATCAGGCCGAGCGCCTCCAGGTCGCTCATCACGTTGCGCACGGAAGCCGGCGAAAGCGCCATCGGCAGGATACGCGATAGATTGCGCGAGCCGAGTGGTTCGCCCGAATCGAGATAGCTCTCGACGATCTGCCGGAAGACCTCGCGGGAACGCTCGTCGAGCGTCCGGAAAGCCTGGTCGTCGCTCGGTTCCTGCTCAGCCATCGTCGTCGCACCGTTATCCGATGCGCAAGGTAGGGGGCGAAGGCCCGTTCGCAAAGAGCTTTCGAGATACCCGCGACGAATCGTGAAAGACGGCCGGCATTCACGGCCCGCACCGTTTGCCCGCGATCGAACGGAGCACTTCCGTCCGGCTGCGAAACGCTCTAGAAGGCTCGCCATCGCACCATCGCGGGAAAAAGGGGATCCCATGCGCCCGTCGGGCCGGAAACCGGAAGAAATGCGCGCCGTCTCGTTCGAGCGGGACGTGTCCAAGCACGCCGAGGGCGCCTGCCTCGTCAAGTTCGGCGATACGCACGTGCTGTGCCTGGCGAGCCTCGAAGAGCGCGTGCCGCCATGGCTGAGGAACGCCGGACGCGGCTGGGTGACGGCCGAATACGGCATGCTGCCGCGCGCGACCGGCGATCGCATGCGCCGCGAGGCCTCCTCCGGCAAGCAGGGCGGGCGCACGCTGGAGATCCAGCGCCTGATCGGCCGCTCGCTGCGTGCCGTCGTCAATCTCGAAGCGCTCGGCGAGCGACAGATCACGGTCGATTGCGACGTGCTTCAGGCCGACGGCGGCACCCGCACGGCGGCGATCACCGGTGGCTGGATCGCGCTGCACGACTGCCTGCGCTGGATGGAGAAGCGCTCGATGATTTCCTACGACAAGGTCATGAAGGATCATGTCGCGGCGATCTCGTGCGGCATCTTTGCCGGCCAGACGGTCGCCGACCTCGACTATCTCGAGGATTCGTCGGCCGATACGGACGCGAACTTCGTGATGACCGGGCGCGGCGGCATCGTCGAGATCCAGGGCACGGCCGAGGGCGAACCCTTCTCCGAGGAGCAGTTCAACGGCCTGCTCGCTTCGGCGAAGAGCGCGATCGGTACGCTCGTTGAAAAGCAGAAGCAGGCGATCGCCGAATAGGCGAAGGCGCAAAGCATGGCCGGCACCGTTCCTCCGCTCGGCGGCATCCTCGAATCGGCACTCTACGCGCACGATCTCGATGCGGCCGAGCACTTCTACGCAACGGTGCTCGGCCTTGCGAAGGTCACGCGGGTCGATGGCCGCCACGTCTTCTTCCGGTGCGGCGCGTCCATGGTGCTGATCTTCGATCCCGCCGCCACGCAGGCGGCGCCGTCCAACCCGGACCTGCCCGTTCCGCCCCATGGCGCGGAGGGTGAAGGGCATCTGTGCTTTGCCGTTCCGCAAGCCGAACTCGACCCCTGGGTCGACCGGCTGAAGGCGGCCGGTGTCGCGATCGAAGCGGATTTCCGCTGGCCGAACGGCGCCCGCTCGATCTATTTCCGGGATCCGGCCGGCAACAGCCTCGAATGCGCCGATCCGGCCCTGTGGGGCCTTCGGGGCGCATCGCCGCCGCGAGCCCAATAAAGGCGCCTACGCTTCGCTTTTCTGGCGAATCGGTTCACGTTCGTTCCCGCGTATCCGCTGCCACAAGGCCGCGTGCGCCGACATCCATTCAGGGAAACTGACTGCGCATGCGCACGCTCGAAACGAAAACGCTGGTCGTCGCCAGCCACAACGCCGGCAAGATCGCGGAGATCGCCGACCTGATCGCGCCTTTCGGCTTCGAAACCACGTCCGCAGCCAAACGCGGCCTCGACGAACCGGAAGAGACCGGCACGACGTTCGAGGAGAACGCCGCGATCAAGGCGCTCGCCGCCGCGCGTGCGACCGATTTGCCGGCACTTTCTGACGATTCCGGCCTTTGCGTCGACGCCATCGGCGGCGATCCCGGCGTCTACACCGCCGATTGGGCGGAAAAGCCCGAAGGCGGGCGCGACTTCATGATGGCGATGAAGAAGGTCGAGGACGCGCTGATGGGCCGCGGTGCGACGACGCCGGCCAACCGGAGGGCGCACTTCGTCAGCGTGCTCTGCCTCGCCTGGCCGGACGGGCATACGGAATATTTCCGCGGAGAGGTCGCAGGCACGGTCGTCTGGCCGCCGCGCGGCGACCAGGGCTTCGGTTTCGATCCGGTCTTCCTGCCGGAAGGCCACGAGCGGACCTTCGGCGAGATGAGTGCGGAGGAAAAGCACGGCTGGAAGCCCGGCGATACGCAGGCACTCTCCCACCGTGCCCGTGCCTTCAAGCTCTTCGCCGAGACGGCGCTCGCGGGCGCCGGAGAGGGTCGATGACCATCCATTCCCAGCCCGACAACGCGCTCGCCTTTCCCGATTTCGGCGATCCGGGTTTCGGCGTCTATGTCCACTGGCCCTTCTGCGCGGCCAAGTGCCCCTATTGCGACTTCAACAGCCATGTCCGGCTGAAGGGCATCGACGAGGAACGCTTCGTCGCCGGCTTTGCCCGCGAGATCGCCTGCATGCGCGAGCTTTCCGGCCCGCGCGAAGTGACCTCGATCTTCCTCGGCGGCGGCACGCCCTCGCTCATGAAGCCGCAAACGGTCGAGGCGGTGCTTTCGGCGATCGCCGGCGCATGGCACGTGCCGGACGGCATCGAGGTGACGCTGGAGGCGAACCCGTCGAGCGTCGAGGCGGAGCGTTTCCAGGGATACCGAAGCGCCGGCGTCAACCGCGTCTCGCTCGGCGTCCAGGCGTTGAACGACAAGGATCTGCGCTTCCTCGGCCGGCTCCACGACGTCGCCGGGGCGATGAAGGCGATCGATCTTGCGCGCGAGACCTTCCCGCGCATGTCCTTCGACCTGATCTACGCCCGGCCCGACCAGACGGTCGACGCATGGACGGCGGAACTGGAGGAAGCGATCGGCTACGCCGCCGACCACCTTTCGCTCTACCAGCTCACCATCGAGGAAGGCACGCCCTTCTACGGCCTGCACAAGGCCGGCAAGCTGAAGGTGCCGGACAACGATCAGGCGGCGCTGCTCTACGAGGCGACGCAGGAGACGACCGCCGCCCGCGGCCTGCCCGCCTACGAGGTCTCGAACCATGCGCGGCCGGGTGCGGAAAGCCGCCACAACCTCACCTACTGGCGCTACGGCGACTATGCCGGCATCGGCCCCGGCGCCCATGGCCGGCTGACGCGTGCCGGACACAAGTTCGCGACCGTGACGGAGACGCATCCCGAGACCTGGCTCGAACGCGTCGAGGCGCGTGGCGACGGCATCACCGAGAGCGTCGAACTCGACACGGAGGAACAGGCGGACGAGCTTCTGCTGATGGGCCTGCGCCTGCGCGAGGGGCTCGACGTGCGCCGCTGGCAGTCCGTCGCCGGCCGCACGCTCGACCCTGCGCGCGAGGATTTCCTGCTTCGGCAAGGCTTCATCGAGCGGCTCGGCAACGATCGGCTGCGCTGCACCTCCTCCGGCATGATCGTGCTCGACGCGGTGGTCGCCGACCTCGCATTGTGACAGGATCGCCGCAAACGCCCTGACCGCCGCGTGCGGTTAGAAGCGTCCATGTCGAGAAGGAAACCCGTCCGCTCGTGGCCCGCCCATCCGTCAGAACACCGGCAAACACGGATGCGGCGAGCGACCGGCCGATGACGTTCCGCATCGGCACCACCGAGTTTCCCACGCGCCCACTCGAGCCCGGCCTCTACCTCGTTGCCACACCCATCGGCAATCTCGGCGACATCACGCTGCGGGCGCTCGAGACGCTGGCCGCCGCCGAAATCGTCGCCTGCGAGGACACGCGGGTCAGCCGCGTGCTCCTCGATCGCTACGGGATCACCGCCAGACCGCTCGCCTACCACGAGCACAATGCGGAGACCGCCGGCGAGGCGCTGATGACCGCGCTCGAGGCCGGCCGGAGCGTCGCGCTCATCAGTGACGCCGGCACGCCGCTCGTCTCCGATCCGGGCTACCGCATCGCCAACGCGGCGATCGACGCCGGCCACCGCGTCGTTCCCATTCCCGGGGCCTCCGCCCCGCTTGCCGCACTCGCAGCTTCCGGACTGCCGAGCGACGGGTTCTTCTTCGACGGCTTTCTGCCGGCGAAGGACAAGGCGCGGCGCGATCGGCTGGCAGCCCTCGCCGCAATACCCGGCACGCTCGTCTTCTTCGAATCGCCGCACCGCATCGCCGCCAGCCTTACGGCGGCCCGGGACGTTCTCGGCGCCAAACGCGCAGGCGTCGTCGCGCGCGAACTCACCAAGGCGTACGAGGAGATCCGGCGCGGCACGCTCGAGGCGCTCGCCGCCGATTTCACCGCGCGCGAGCGCGTTCGCGGCGAGATCGTGCTTCTCGTCGGGCCCGGCGAAGAGGCACCGCCCGAAAGCGACGAGGAGATCGAGACCCTGCTCGCAACGCTGCTGGCGGACCGCCCGCCGGCGAAGGCCGCGCGTGAAGCTGCGCGGTTGACCGGCCTCGACCGGAAGGCGCTCTACCAGCGCCTGCTCGCCATGAAGGAAAGGAGCGGATGAGCGCGAGAGACGGGACGGCCGCCCGCAGGCGCGCCCATCGTCGCGGCCACGCCGCCGAACGCCTTGCCGCGATCGCGCTCGTGCTCAAGGGCTATCGCATCCTCGCGCGCCGCTACCGCACGCCGCTCGGCGAGATCGACATCGTCGCGCGCAGGGGCGATCTCGTGGCTCTCGTCGAGGTCAAGGCGCGTGCGAGCACGGCGACGGCGCTCGATGCCGTTTCCCTCTCGGCGCAATCGCGCATCCGTTCCGCCGGCGATCTCTGGCTCGCCCGCCAGCGCGATCACGAACGTCTGTCGGTGCGATGCGACGTCGTGGCAGTGCGGCCGTGGCGCTGGCCGGTCCATTATCGCGACGCGTTTTGATCCGCGGGGGCGGCGGCCATTGCAAACGGTCGGCGATGCGCTCTATTGCGGACGCATCGTTACGCTTTAGGTCCGGAGACGCGCCATGACCAAGTCCCTGAAGATCGCGGTCCAGATGGATCATGTCGCCGGCCTCAAGATCGCCGGAGACACGACCTTCGCGCTCTGCCTGGAAGCACAGACGCGCGGCCACCAGCTTTTCCATTACACGCCGGACCGTCTGAGCTTTCGAAACGGCGCCGTTTTCACGCGCGCCGAACCGATGACGGTGCGCGACGAGACCGGAAACCATTACACGCTCGCCGAAGAGCGGCGGCTCGACCTTGCGACGATGGACGTCGTCCTCCTGCGCCAGGACCCGCCCTTCGACATGTCCTACATCACGTCGACGCACCTTCTCGAGCGCATCCATCCGAAGACGCTCGTCGTCAACGACCCGGCCTGGGTGCGCAACTCGCCCGAAAAGATCTTCGTCACCGAGTTCCCCGATCTCATGCCGGAAACGCTGATCACCCGTGATCAGGTCGAGATCGAGCGCTTCCGCAAGGAGATGGGCGACATCATCCTCAAGCCGCTCTACGGAAACGGCGGCGCCGGCGTCTTCCACTCGACCAAGGACGACCGCAACCTTTCCTCGCTTCTCGAAATGTTCGCCCAGCTTTCGCGCGAACCGATCATTGCGCAGCAATACCTGCCCGCGATCCGCAAGGGCGACAAGCGCGTGATCCTCATCGACGGCGAGCCCGTGGGCGCGATCAACCGGGTGCCGGCCGAACACGATTCACGGTCGAACATGCATGTCGGCGGAAGGGCCGAACCGGTCGGGATGACCGATCGCGACCTCGAAATCTGCCGCCGGATCGGCCCGGCGCTGAAGGAACGCGGCTTCATCCTCGTCGGCATCGACATCATCGGCGACGTGATGACCGAGATCAACGTCACATCGCCGACGGGCATCCGTGAAGTCCGTCGGTTCGGCGGGGCCGATATCGCCTCGTTGTTCTGGAAGGCCGTGGAAGCCCGTCTATACACCGCCTGAGCGGCGATCTTTCCACAGGATATCAACAGCCCATCCACGACTTGTCCCACACGCCGTTCAATGGCGTACCATTTTCGTTCTTGTTTTATTCCATCGGTTATGCTTCGCTTCCGTAAGGCGGTGCTGTTTAAGATGCTCGTCGGCGAAACGATCTCGCGGACGAACGGCGGTTGGAAGGGGCAAGGACATGGTCGCACGCGTAAGGACGGTCGCGTTCCAGGGGATCGAGGCCGTTCCGGTCGACGTCCAGGTGATGATCGCACCCGGAAAGATCAACATGCACATCGTCGGCCTGCCGGATAAGGCGGTCGCCGAAAGTCGCGAGCGTGTGCAGTCCGCACTCCATGCTTCCGGACTGGCACTGCCGGCGAAGAAGGTGACGGTCAACCTCGCGCCCGCAGACCTCCCCAAGGAGGGTAGCCATTTCGATCTGGCGATCGCGCTCGGCCTGATGGCGGCACTCGGTGCCGTACCGGCCGATGCGCTCGCAGGCTACGTCGTCATCGGCGAGCTTTCCCTCGACGGCACGATCGCCCCGGTCGCCGGTGCGCTGCCCGCCGCGATCGGCGCCAGTGCAGAGGGGCGCGGGCTGATCTGTCCCGCCGACTGCGGACCGGAAGCGGCCTGGGCGGGCGAGGACATCGACATCGTCGCGCCGAAGAGCCTCATCGCGCTCGCCAATCACTTTCGCGGCACGCAGGTCCTCGGCCGTCCCGAACCGGCGCGCCACGCCTTGCCTGCAAGCCTGCCGGACCTTTGCGAGATCAAGGGGCAGGAAAGCGCCAAGCGTGCGCTGGAAGTCGCTGCCGCAGGCGGCCACAACCTTTTAACAGTGCGCGCAAAAGCACTAGTGGGGTAGCCACTCGCTTTTAACCCCTTGTCGCTAGTGTGCGCCAAAACAAGGGGTTAGGGATGCAGTCCGAGCAGCAGGCTTATGCCTATTCGTACATCCGCATGAGTACGAGCGAGCAAATCAAGGGCGACAGTCTCCGTCGACAACTGGAGATGAGCCGAGAATACGCCAAGCGCCACGGTCTCCAACTGGATGAGAGCCTCCGCGATATCGGCGTTAGTGCCTTTAAGGGCAAAAACAGCCGAGAAGGCGCACTCAGCAATTTCCTACGAATGGTGGAAGACGGTCGCGTTAAGCGAGGCAGCTACCTACTCATTGAGAGTCTTGACCGGCTAAGCCGGCAGCAGGTTCTGGACGCGCTTTCGCTGTTTATGGATATCCTGCGAAGCGGCATCACCATCGTCACCATGTCGGACGGTGAACGCTATAGCAGCGAGAGCGTCGGCAATGACTGGACGAGGTTGATCGTGAGCCTGAGTGTGATGGCACGCGCTCATGAGGAAAGTGCACGTAAGAGTGAACGCCTTGGCCAAGCCAACGCTAATAAGCGGAAGCGTGCTCGCGAAACTGGTGTGGGGATGACAGCCCTGACGCCCGGATGGATCGACGCTCACAAGATCACCAAGGGCCAGTACGAATTCACGCTGAACGAGCACGCGGAGACGATCCAAAAGATTTTCGAATTAACGGCTCAAGGATTAGGAGCCACGGCCATTGCGAAGTATCTCAACGCCCGCGAAGTGCCCACCCTGAAGAGCAAGCGCGGTTGGTACCAGAGTATCGTGAAACGCCTTCTCAACCGAGATGACGTGCTGGGAACTTTCCAACCGCATCGGAAGGTGAATGGCATTCGCATACCGGAAGGCGAACCTATCGAGGGATACTTCCCGCCGGTGGTGAGCAAAGACCTCTACGACCGTGCCCAGCGGATGCGCCGACGCCAGCAGGTCACTGGCCGTAAGGGCGCAACGTTCCCGAACCTTTTCTCCGGATTGGCCGTCTGCAAGCATTGCGGCGGGCCTATGGCCTGTAAAAGTCAGACGCTGAAGCGTGATGGCTTGGTGCACTATCTGCTCTGCGACAATCATAACCGGGGCTACCGTTGCCACGAAGGCAGGAAGCATTTTCGGATCGACCATCTGGAAAACGCAATCCTCGACAACGTGAATCTTTTTGAGCATGCCGATGTGTTTCAGCGACAACAGGTAGACAAGCAGGCGAAAGAACTGGCTGAACGCATATCGGCAAAAGAAACCGAACTTCGGGCCATCAAGCAGCGTGAAACCAATCTCGTAAGCGCGGTGGAAAATGCGACCGACGTAGACCTGCTTGTCGAGCAACTACGCAAACGCAAACAGGAGCGGCAGGAGTGCGAAAATGAATTGCGCTCCCTAAACCAGCATCGGGACGACCTAACAGCGGAGCAGTCAGACGCTCTTGGACGCGCTTCTCGCATGAAGACGCTACGTGAGCAGTGGCGAGTCACGGAGGACATGGATGAACGCTACAGGCTTCGCGCTGAAGCACATATGGCCATAAGGGACATCGTAGACCTTATCATCTGCAATAGCAGGGCCAACGCCGTCCGCGTTGCACTGCTCGAGAACATGATCGTCCATGAATTCCAGGATGGTGAACTCGTGCTCACGCTGGATCTCACGAAGCACCATGTGAACGACCAGAAGGGCTCACTGACCGCCCAGCATTTCGCCGGTGTCGGACCGGACCAAGCCGCACGGCTACGAGCCGCAGAAGCACACATTTCACGTAAATACGGGTGAGGATTTAACCTCACTATCTGGCTGCTCAGGACCGGGATTTCGAGATCGGAACCTCGATCTGTTTCTGCGGATCGTTCACGAACACCGCATTGCGCTCGTACCAGAAGATGTGGAGCGGCGGATCACGGAACACATTATGCGTCGAGATCTGTTCGACGAGTTGCTCCTGCTCGTAAAGGCATCGAGCCAAGTTGAGCGTCACACCGGTATCCACCGCAGTATCGATAATGAGCAGATTGTCAACGACGGAGCCAAACCAGGCCACTCGGGCGGAATAAAAGTCGGCCACGGCGATGGCAGGCGCGACGCACGAAGGGGCCCGATCGGG
>NZ_VHLH01000022.1 GCF_006516965.1 Pararhizobium mangrovi
ATCCGGTCCCTCCCTGGACTCTGAAGTCTCACAACCTCAGCATCCCCGGTCCGGACCGGATGGACAACCTAATGAAAGCTCACATCTAGAGCTTGCGGAGCGCCACTTCCTCGATGAGATGATCACCCCCCTTGCGCAGGATGAGATCGGCCCGCGGACGCGTCGGGAGGATATTCTCACGCAGATTTCTGAGGTTGATATCGCTCCACAATCCCTCGGCGATCGAAAGCGCTTCGTCTTCCCCGACCTGCGAATAGCGATGGAAGAAGGAGTGCGGATCCTTGAAGGCCGTTTCGCGCAGCCGCATGAAGCGATCAACGTACCAGGTGCGGATCACCCGTTCGTCGGCGTCGATGTAGATCGAGAAATCGAAGAAGTCCGAGACGAAGGGCACGATCGTCCCGTCGGCCGGCAGGTCGCGCGTCTGCAGGACGTTGATGCCTTCGAAAACCAGAATGTCCGGTCGGTCGACCGTGACGAAGGTATCCGGGACGACGTCGTAGGTGAGATGGGAATAGACCGGCGCGCGAACGTCCGGCTCGCCCGCCTTGATCGCCGAGAGAAACTTGAGCAGCGCTGCGATATCGTAGCTTTCGGGAAAGCCCTTGCGCTCCATCAGGCCGTGGTCGCGCAATACCGCGTTCGGGAGAAGGAAACCGTCGGTCGTCACGAGGTCGACCTTGGGGCTCGAGGGCCAGCGCGAGAGAAGCTCGGCGAGCAGGCGTGCCGTCGTCGACTTGCCGACGGCGACGGAGCCAGCGATGCCGATGACGAAGGGCGTCTTCGTCACGTCGGCAAGGTCGAGGAAACGCTTGCGCTGCTCGAAGAGGAGTTGCGAAGCCTCAACATGCGCCGAAAGGAGCCGCGAGAGCGAAAGGTAGATGCGCCGGACCTCGGCGATGTCCACGGGATCGTTCAGCGAACGCAAACGGTCGATCTCGTTTCCCGTCAGCGTCAGCGGCGTATCCGCGCGGAACGCGGCCCACTCGTCGGCGGAAAAGAAGCGATAGGGCGACGTGGCCCTGGATCGGGCGCGATCGTCCGTCGGGATCGCGTTCGTCGGCTGGTCCATCACTCTTCCGTCCGCGACGCCTTTTCCGCGAGGCCGGATTGCCCGGTCCGTCGCTCGAGTTCGCGAAAGACATCGGCAAGCGGCACGTCGGCGATCCGAAGCACCACGAGCAGATGATAGAGGAGATCGGCGCTTTCGGCCGCCAGCGCCTGCCGGTCGCCGCCAAGTGCGGCGATGACGGTTTCGACCGCCTCCTCGCCGAGCTTCTGGGCCGCCTTCGGCTGCCCCTTGGCGACGAGGCGTGCGGTCCACGATTCCTCGGGCGATACCCGGGCACGTTCGGCGACGCGCGATTCGAGATCGGAAAGGGTGAATTCGCTCATCGCTTCCTCGGACGGTCAGTCGAGCCGCATGGCAAGGCCGGCATCGGCCATGTATCGCTTGGCCTCGCCGATCGTATAGGTGCCGAAGTGAAAAATCGAGGCGGCGAGTACGGCGCTCGCCCCGCCCTCGCGGATGCCGGAAACGAGATGGTCGAGATCGCCGACGCCACCGGACGCGATGACCGGCACGCGCACGGCGTCGGAAACGGCACGTGTCAGCGCCACGTCGTAGCCGGCCTTCGTGCCGTCCCGGTCCATCGACGTCAGCAGGATCTCGCCCGCCCCGCGCGCCACCACCGTGCGCGCGAAATCGACGGCATCGATGCCGGTCGCCGTCCGCCCGCCATGGGTGAAAATCTCCCAGCGCGGCGGTTCGCGCTCACCGGCCACGCGCTTGGCGTCGACGGCGACGACGATGCACTGGTCGCCGAACTTGTCGGCGGCCTCCGCCACGAAATCCGGATCGCGCACCGCCGCCGTATTGATCGAGACCTTGTCGGCACCGGCCAGCAGAAGCTTGCGGATATCGGCGACCGTTCGCACCCCGCCGCCGACCGTCAACGGCATGAAGCAGCGCTCCGCCGTGCGCGTGACGACGTCGAGGATCGTATCGCGCTCGTCCGAGGACGCGGTGATGTCGAGGAAGCAGAGCTCGTCGGCACCGGCCACGTCGTAGGCGGCCGCCGCCTCGACGGGATCGCCGGCATCGATCAGATCGACGAAGTTGACGCCCTTGACGACGCGCCCGTCCTTGACGTCGAGGCAGGGGATGACGCGGTTCTTGAGGGTCATGGTGCGCTTTTTTCTCCGCCAAGCACTGCCAGAGCCTCCTTCGGCTCGATGCGCCCGTCGTAGAGCGCGCGGCCGGAGATCGCGCCGGCCAGGCGAGCGGCGTCGGGTCGTGTCATGCGCTCGACGTCGGCCATGGAGGCGAGGCCGCCGGAGGCGATGACGGGAATGTCGACGGCGTTCGCCAGTGCCAGCGTCGAGTCCCAGTTGATGCCGGCGAGCACGCCGTCGCGGTCGATGTCGGTGTAGATGATGGCGGCGACACCGGCGCCCTCGAACTTCCTCGCGAGCTCGATCGCACCGAGTTCGGAAGCTTCCGCCCATCCCTCGACGGCGACCTTGCCGCCGCGTGCATCGATGCCGACCGCGATGCGGCCGGGAAAGCGACGGCAGGCTTCCTTCACCAGATCCGGATCGCGCACGGCGACGGTACCGAGGATGACGCGGGCAAGCCCCTTTTCGAGCCAGCGTTCGATATCGGCCATCGTGCGGATGCCGCCACCGAGCTGCACCGGGTTCGTCGTCGCCGCCAGGATCGCCTTGATCGCCGCGCCGTTGACGCTCTCGCCGGCGAACGCGCCGTTGAGGTCGACGACGTGCAGCCATTCGAACCCGGCATCCTCGAACGCCTTCGCCTGGCCGGCCGGATCGGCGTTGTAGACGGTCGCGGCGTTCATGTCGCCGAGCTTCAGGCGCACGCACGCACCATCCTTGAGGTCGATGGCGGGGAAGAGGATCATGGCGCCCATTTCAGGAAATTGCCGATCAGGGTGAGGCCGAGTTTCTGGCTCTTTTCGGGGTGGAACTGTGTTCCGGCCATGGTGTCGCGGGTGACGACCGCCGTGACCGGGCCGCCGTAGTCGACCTCGGCGAGCACATCCTCGCGGCGTTCGGCGGCGAGCGCGTAGGAATGCACGAAATAGGCGTGCAGGCCGTCCTCGCCGGTCGCGATGCCTTCGAAGAGCGGGTGTTCACGGGTCAGGCGGATGGTGTTCCAACCGATCTGCGGGATCTTGAGCGCAGGGTCGTCCGGGGTCATCGCGACGACGTCGCCGGGGATCCAGTCGAAGCCTTGGCTGACGGTCTTTTCGAGCCCGCGCGTCGACATCAGCTGCATGCCGACGCAAATCCCGAGGAAGGGCCGTGCCTTCGTCTCGACGGCCTCCTTCAGCGCCTCGACCATGCCGGACACGGCATCGAGGCCGGCGCGACAGTCGGCGTAGGCGCCGACGCCCGGCAGCACGATGCGGTCGGCGCTCGCCACACGCTCGGGATCGTCGGTAAGGTCGATCTCGGCGGTAACACCGGTCTCCTTCGCCGCGCGTTCGAAGGCGCGGAAGGCCGAGCGCAGATTGCCGGAACCGTAGTCGATGAGGGCGACACGCATTCCGCTAGCTCCGATCCAGGCGACGGTTCAGGCCGAAGAGACCAAGGATGGGGCCTGTCTCGCCGCGTGGCGGAAAGGCATGCGGCACCGCACCGGTCGATCGTACGGGTATCGGTTGTGGGCTGTCGCCGGAAGATATCGGACTCGCCTCGATGCCCGCAAAGTGCATGGCTTCGGCGCTGTCGAGATCGGGAGCGAGAAGGATGTTCACCGTTCGCCAGCCGGCGCGTTCGCGTGCGAAGGCGACGATGACGCCCGCTTCGAGCGCAATGCCGAGATTGAAGAGGAGACCGATCACGAACGCCGTGCCCTGCCGGTCCGTCATCTGTCCAAGCACCGTCAGCGCCAGTGCGAGAACGGCGAAACCTGCCGCCGACAGCCACAGACGATACCGGAGGGCGAAGAGAACGGGGCTGACGAGCGCAAGAAAAGAGAAGCCGTCGCGCACGAAACGGGTGTCTTCCGGTTCGCCGTTCGGGGGTTCGATCGCGAGGTAGGTCTTCATGGCGAGATGGTCTTACGGATCGTTGCGATCATCGGTACGCATGTCGAGCGGTCCTGGTCGTCGTGTCCGGACCCGGTCCGGGTGTACGACCGACCATACCCGCGAGATCGATGACCGGATCCCGGGGTCGGGCCTGAGGGCGTCGTCCTGGGGTGGGTGCGGCGTTCCTTCATAGGATGGACGTCTTTCGCGTCGTTGTCATTCCGGCCTCGTCTCCGTCGGCGCATTTTCCGCGTCGGTACCATCCGGCCTGACGACGCGGACCGGTCCATCACCGGGCGATCCGTTCCGGCGCTACAGCGACCCCTTGGTCGACGGTATGCGCCCGGCCTGGCGTTCGTCGATCTCGAGCGCGGTGCGCAACACCCGCGCGGTCGCCTTGAAGCAGGTTTCGGCGACGTGGTGGTTGTTGGCGCCGTAGAGGTTTTCGATGTGCAGCGTCATGCCGCCGTGCTGGGCGAGCGCCTGGAAGAACTCACGCACGAGCTCGGTGTCGAAACGGCCGATCTTCGGCGAAGTGAAGGCCACGCGCCAGACGAGGAAGGGCCGGCCGGAAACGTCGACGGCGGCACGCGTCAGCGTCTCGTCCATGGCGAGGTCGAGCGAGGCGTAGCGGGTGATGCCGCGGCGCTCGCCGAGCGCCTGCGAAATCGCCTGGCCGATGGCGATGCCGGTATCCTCGACGGTGTGGTGGTCGTCGACATCGAGATCGCCGGCGACCGTGATCGTCATGTCGACGAGGGAATGGCGCGCGAGCTGTTCGAGCATGTGGTCGAAGAAGCCGATGCCGGTCTCGATGGTGGACGAACCGTCGCCGTCGAGATCGAGCGAGACGGAAACGTTCGTCTCCTTCGTTCGGCGCGTGACACTGCCGGTACGGGCCGTGCCAGGGTTCGTCTCGGCCATTCTCGTCTCTCCGTTCGCCTTCGCCGGTCCCTTAGCAAAGGTCCCGGCGAATATCCAGAAGGCCCACGCTCTGCCCGCGATATCCTGCCGCCGTTTGCAAAACCGCGAGTGCTGCTTACATAGGCCGGGACTTCGCCCCGGCCGCTGCCGGCATGGTCGGCATGAACTGCCGGCTCGGGCGCCTTTCCCGCTTCACGAAGGACGATGAGCATGAGCGAGAACGATCCCTTCGGCTCCATGCACGGCACGACCATCATCACCGTGCGCAAGGGCAACCAGGTCGTCATGGCCGGCGACGGCCAGGTGACGCTCGGCCAGACGGTGATGAAGGGCAATGCGCGCAAGGTGCGCCGCATCGGCAAGGACAAGGTGATCGCCGGTTTCGCCGGTGCCACCGCCGACGCCTTCACGCTGCTCGAACGCCTCGAAGGAAAGCTCGAGCAGTATCCCGACCAGCTGATGCGCGCCTGCGTCGAGCTCGCCAAGGAATGGCGCACGGACCGCTACCTGCGCCGGCTCGAAGCGATGATGCTCGTCGCCAACGCCTCGATCACGCTAGCGATCACCGGCCAGGGCGACGTGCTCGAACCGGAGCACGGCACGATGGCGATCGGATCCGGCGGCAACTACGCCTTCGCGGCGGCCCGCGCGATGATGGATTCCGACAAGAGCGCGGAAGAGGTCGCCCGCCACGCGATGGCGATCGCCGCCGACATCTGCGTCTACACCAACGGCAACCTGACGATCGAGACGATCGAGACTTAAGGCCGCGCGATCGCCGCACCTTCAATTCAAAGCGCCGCTTCGCCGGCGCGAACCCGGACGAGACACGATGACCACCTTTTCCCCCCGCGAGATCGTCAACGAGCTCGATCGCTATATCATCGGCCAGAAGGAGGCCAAGCGCGCGGTCGCCATCGCGCTGCGGAACCGCTGGCGGCGACAGCAGCTTCCCGAGGACCTGCGCGACGAGGTGATGCCGAAGAACATCCTGATGATCGGGCCGACCGGCGTCGGCAAGACCGAGATCTCGCGGCGCCTCGCCAAGCTCGCCGGCGCGCCCTTCGTCAAGATCGAGGCGACGAAGTTCACCGAGGTCGGCTACGTCGGACGCGATGTCGAGCAGATCGTGCGCGATCTCGTCGAGATCGGCATCGGCCTCGTCAAGGAGCGCAAGCGCCAGGAGGTCAAGGCGAAGGCGGAGTTGAACGCCGAAGAGCGCGTGCTAGACGCGCTCGTCGGCAAGACCGCGTCGCCGGCGACGCGCGACTCCTTCCGCAAGAAGCTGCGCGAAGGCCAGCTCGACGACAAGGAGATCGAGATCGAAGTCTCCGATACCGGCGGCGGCATGCCGAATTTCGACATTCCCGGCATGCCGGGCGCCAACATCGGCGTGATGAACCTCTCGGAGATGTTCGGCAAGGCGATGGGCGGACGCACCAAGACCGTGAAGACGACGGTACGCAATTCCTACGACCAGCTGCTCGCCGACGAGTCCGACAAGCTCCTCGACGACGAACAGGTGCAGAGCGAAGCGATCCGCGCCGTCGAGAACGACGGCATCGTCTTCCTCGACGAGGTCGACAAGATCGCCAAGGAGCAGGGCACCGGCGCGGGCGTCTCCCGCGAAGGCGTGCAGCGCGACCTGCTGCCGCTCGTCGAAGGCACGACCGTCTCCACCAAGTACGGCCCGGTGAAGACAGACCATATCCTCTTCATCGCATCGGGTGCCTTCCACATCGCCAAGCCGTCCGACCTCCTGCCCGAACTTCAGGGCCGGCTGCCGATCCGCGTCGAACTGCGCGCGTTGACGAAGGACGATTTCCGCCGGATCCTGACGGAGACGGAGGCGAGCCTCATCAAGCAGTACATCGCGCTGATGAAGACCGAGGACGTCTCCCTCGAATTCACCGACGATGCGGTGGACGAACTCGCCGAGGTCGCCGTCGGACTGAACGCCAGCGTCGAGAACATCGGCGCCCGCCGTCTGCAGACGGTGATGGAGCGCGTCCTCGACGAGATCTCCTACGACGCGCCCGACCATCCCGACCAGACGATCGTCATCGATGCCGAGTACGTGCGCAAGCATGTCGGCGACATGGCCAAGGACACGGATCTCTCGCGCTATATTCTTTAAGCCGCACCCAAGGCGCCCGTTGCCGTCTCGCGGACGATCAGCGGGCGCCCCGGCGCGTGGCGAGAGATGCGCCGGCCTTTTCGAGTGCCGTGTCGAGTGCCGCGTCCAGATCGTCGAGCCCGGCCGCGTCGAGGTCCGCGATGACGCGGGCAAGCCGGTTGGCGAAGAGCGTCGCCTCGACCGAGAGATCCCGCGTGTCGACAACGACGCGCGGGTCCGAGATCGCGGCCAGTCGCTCCAGCCGTTCCGCATCGTCCCAGATGATGTTGAAGAAGGCGATGACGCGCTGGGTGAACGCCCAGGACGGGCGGCCGCGTCTGCCGTGTTCCAGTGCGGACAGATAGGCCGGCGAGACGTCGAGCGCCGTCGCCATTTCCCGCTGGCTGATCCCGCGTTCGGCGCGCAGGCGCCGCAGCGCCTGACCGAAGGGGGTCATCGTGCGGGGCCCCGGCTTCGCTTGAGACGGATGTAAAGGGCGCCATCGCCACCATGACCGCGTGCGGCGGTCTCGTAACCGGAAACGATCTCGCGGAAACCGGGCTGGGCGAGCCATTGCGGCACCGCGCGCTTCAGCACGCCTTCGCTGCCGAGCGAAGCGCCCTTGCCGGTGATGACGAGAACGTGGCGCTTGCCCTCGCCATGGGCGCGGAGCAGGAACACGCGAAGCAGCCCGTGCGCCTCGGCTTGCATCATCCCGTGAAGGTCGAGCCGCGCGTCGATCGGCAGGCGTCCACGGGCGATCTTGCGGCGGACCGGCCGCTCGATCGGATGGAGCGGCGGCGCGGCAGGTCGCTTCGGCTTGCGGTCCGGGGGCCTCGGCACCGACATCGACAGGTCCTTCGGTGCGCTGACGCGAGCCTTCGGCGAACTCTCCGTCGGCATCTGCACGTCGTCCGACGGATCCGGCGCCTCCATCCGCTCTTCGAGCGGGCGTGCGGTGCGCGCCACGCGCCCCACAGGCGGCGTTCCTCCTCGCTGAGCTTGCGGCCGCGGCTCATCGGACGAGGCGCTCCACTGCCGAGGTCGGGACGAGAACGTGGAAGGTCGCCGCATGCCGCACGGCCCCGGCCCATTCGCCCGCTTGCGCGCCCGAGCCGACGAAGATGTCTCCGCGTGCCGGGCCGACGATCGCCGAGCCGGTATCCTGAGCGACCATCAGCCGCCGAAAGCCTTTGCCGTCATCGAGATGGCCGAGCTCCGGCGCATCGACATGGATCGGCGTGCCGAAGGTATGGGTCGTGCGGTCGACCGCCAAAGAACGGCCCGGCTCGAGCGCCACCTTGGCGGCTGCGATCGGTCCGAGCGCGGGATCGGCGACATCCGCTTCGCGAAAAAAGATATAGGAACGATTCTCGCGCATTAGCGCGACGGCGTCCTCGGGATGGCCTGCGAGCCAGTCGCGGATGCGGCGCATGGTGACGGTTTCGCCCTTAAGCAGGCCGCGTTCGACGAGAAGCCGGCCGATCGCCGTGAAGGGATGACCGGTCTTCGCGGCGTAAGTGATCCGACGCGTGCGGCCATCCGGATAGACGAGGCGGGCGGCCCCCTGGATATGCGCGAAGAATAGGTCGACCCGGTCGGCGGCATAGGCGATCTCCAAGTCCTGCCCGTCGAGCGCCCCGGTCTCGATCGCCGCCCGATCGTAATAGGGTTCGATGCCGGCCGCACCCCGACGGCCGAAAGCCATTTCCACCATGTCCAGCGGGCGTTCCGATTGCGCGAGTGCCACGAGATCCGGCGGACGGCGATGGATCGGATAGCGATAGGTGTCGTCCGGCGTCCCGCTGACGGCAAGGTCCGGCTCGTAGTATCCGGTCACGAAACCCGGCGCATCGATCCGGCACGGCCTGAAGTGATGCTCGAAGAAAGCCCGGGCACCGGCAGCATTCCCTTCGAAGCGGACGGCATCGTCGAAGGCTGCGGCGAGATCGGCGACGGTGATGCCGAGTTCGCCGGTTCGGTAATGTTTCACGTGAGACACGTACTCGGCCGACCGCGCAAGCGCTGCGATCGCCCTTCGCGGATCCTCTTCGGCCCATCCGGCAAGCGCCTCGAAGGCGACGGGTTCGAGACGGACCGCCATTGCCGTTTCCGCTCAGGCCTCTGATTCGGTCGCGACGAGCTTCCAGTTCGGATCGCGCGAACGCGTGTCGCGGGAAAAGCTCCACACGTCGGTGACCTCGCCGACATGGTCGGGATCGCCGTCGATGAGGTTGCCCTCCCGGTCGTAGGTCGCGGAGATAAGCTGACTGACGAGACGCAGGGAAAGGATCGCCTCCGAACCCTTCATCTCGGCATGGACGATCTTCGCCTTGTCGACGCCGACGAACGACGACTTGACGACCTCGCCCTTCGATTCACGCTCGTTCAAGGCGGTGACGAAATCGTCGTAGACCTCCTTGGACAGGAGGTTCTTCAGCGTCTTCCGGTCGGCGTCGGCGTAGGCCGATACGATCATTTCGTAGGCCATCTTGGCGCCGTCGACGAATTGCTGCGGATCGAAGGAGGGATCGGCCGTGATGATCGCGCGAAGACCGTCATTGACCTTCGTGCCCGGTTCGGCATGGGCGTTCGCGGTTTCGAGGCGCGCGGTGCTCGGGGCATTGTCGCCCTGTGCGGAGCGCGGCAACGCCACGACGTTGCCCGTTTCGGACTCGGCCTCGTTCTTGCCGCCACGACCCTGATAGGGGTTCATCGGCGGTCGCTCGTTGCCCGTGCGCCGGCCGAGGACCGCGCGCAATTGCAGGAACACGATGACCGCGGCCACGAAGAAGAGGAGCGTTATCAGATCGAAGGAACCCATTGTCACCTGCTGATTGCCATGCGCAGCGTCGTTGCCGCCTGCCTGCTTCCGATATAATCGGCACGGGCTGCTCATTCAAATCGACTGCCCAAATACCTAGATCATGGGTAACGACGGTCGACCGCCCCCTTACCTCCGGCAGAGACGGACCCACGAATGGCGTTTTCCCTCATCCCCTTCATGCTGCTCGCCCTTCCGATCGCGGAAATCGCGGTCTTCATCCTCGTCGGGCAGTATATCGGCCTCCTGCCGACCGTCGGGATCATCCTGCTGACGGCCGTCCTCGGCTCGATCCTGCTTCGCGTGCAGGGTTTCGGCCTTCTCGCACGCATTCGCGAGGAAAGCGAGAAGGGTCGCGTTCCCGGACGCGAACTCGTGCACGGCGTGATGATCCTCGTCGCCGGCGTCCTTCTTCTGACCCCTGGCTTCATCACCGATACGCTGGGTTTCCTTCTCTTCGTGCCGCCGATCCGCGACGCGGCCTGGAAGCTGCTTCGCGAGCGGATCGTGATCATGTCGGCCTCCGGCTTTCGTCGCCCGGGCAGGATGGACCCCGATGCGGGAGCGCACGGACGGCCGGGCGGGCCGAGAGGCCGGCGCGGCGAACCGGTGATCGATCTCGGGAGCGACGAGTTCGAAAGCAAGCCGGATCCGAGCTCGCCCTGGAACAGCCGCGACGATCGCGCCTGAGGCTGCCGCTTGCGGGGTTACGGGCGAAGTGTTAGGCGGACGCGACTTTCGGGTGGCGTTCGAAGCGCCGGCCCTGCGAACGCGAGGTAGAAGATGTCCGATCCGATCAACACCCCGAACGGGGGAGCCAAACCCGCCGAGAACGGCGCCGCGCAGGACGCCGCGTTCAGCGTCCTGACGCAGTACATCAAGGATCTCTCCTTCGAAAATCCGGGTGCACCGCAGTCGCTCGGCAATCGCGAGCGGGCGCCGGACATCAACATCAACGTCAACGTCAATGCGAACCCGCTTTCGGAAACGGATTTCGATGTCGTGCTATCGCTCGACGCGGAAGCGCGCGACGGCGACAAGGTCGTCTTCAAGGCGGAACTCGTCTATGGGGGCGTCTTCCGGATCTCCGGATTTCCGCAGGAGCACATGCTGCCGCTTCTCTTCATCGAATGCCCGCGCATGCTCTTCCCGTTCGCCCGCCAGGTCGTGGCCGACGCGACGCGCAACGGCGGTTTCCCACCGCTGATGATCGACCCGATCGATTTTGCGCAGATGTTCCAGCAGCGCATGGCGCAGCAGGCCGAGAGCGAGGAGACGCCGACCACGGCCTGAGCCGACCGGTCGATATCGCCTTCCGATCCAGAACCCGGCCGACGCGGCCGGGTTTTTTCGTTCAGCGGCTATAGCGCGCCCATATCGCGTTTTCGCCGAGCCGCGTGACGAGTGCTGCGTGGGCAAGTCGTTCCGCCTCGGTGATGCGCGGTGCGAGCGCCTGCGGCCGCCCGATCTCGGCGGCACCCGCCGTGCCATTTTCGGCAGCACCATCGAAATCGGCCGCATGGACCAGACCGAGCGCGGCCTGCCGGCCGCCATTCATCTCGATGAAGACCTCGGCCAGAAGCTCTGCGTCGAGGAGTGCACCGTGCTTGGTGCGATGGGCGTTGTCGATGCCGTAGCGTCGGCACAGCGCATCGAGCGAGTTCGGGCCCATCGGATGGCGCCGCCGCGCCAGCGCCAGTGAATCGACGACGATCTCCGGCAGGATTGCCGGCAACGCCAGGCGGGCGAGCTCCGCGTTCAGGAAGCCGATGTCGAAACTGGCGTTGTGCGCGACGAGATGGGCACCCTCGATGAAAGCGGTCAAATCCTCGACGATCGCCGCGAAATCGGGCTGGTCGAGCAGGAACTCGTCGGTGATGCCATGGATCGCGAGCGCTTCGGGATGCACCTTGCGCTCGCCGGGGCGAATGTAGACGTGGAAGCTACGTCCGGTCGGAAAATGGTTGTCGAGCTCGATCCCGCCGAACTCGATGATCCGGTCGGCCTCGTTGTCGAGCCCTGTCGTTTCCGTATCGAAGATGATGTGCCGCATGGCAGGCCGATCGTCCGTCTGGTCAGAGCGCTTTCAGGATTTCCTGCACCCTGGCCCGCGCGGCTTCAAGACCGTGATCGGTTTGCACAACGAAATCTGCACGCGCTCGCTTTTCCGCGTCCGGTATCTGCTTTCCGAGGATCGCCTCGAACTTCGCCTCGCCCATGCCGGGGCGGGCGAGCACGCGCGCGCGCTGCAGCGCCGGAGCGCAGCTCGTCACCACGATCCGGTCGAAATCGGCGGCGCGTCCGGCTTCGAAGAGAAGCGGAATGTCGACGAGGACGACCGGCACGCCCGCGACCCTGTGCCGTTCGATGAATTCCTTCTCCGCCTTTTCGACGAGCGGATGGACGATCGCCTCGAGACGGCGCATCGCGGCGGGATCGTCGACGACCATTGCCGAAAGGCGCGTACGGTCGACGACGCCGTCCTTCACGGTGCCCGGAAAGGCATTGCCGACCGGTTCCGCCGCCGCACCGGCATAAAGGGCATGGACGATCGCGTCGGCGCCGATCGTCGGCACACCGGCCTCCTCGAACAGCCTCGCCGTCGTCGTCTTGCCCGTTCCGATCGAGCCGGTCAGGCCGAGCACGATCATGCTTGCCCGCCGATGTCGGAAAGGACCGTCTCGCGCAACTCGGGCGTGACTTCCGGACGGCGGCCGAACCATTTCTCGAAGGCCGGAACCGCTTGATGGAGCAGCATGCCGAGCCCGTCGACGGTGACGAGCCCGGCACGTTTCGCCATGGCGAGGATTGGTGTTTCGAGCGGCGTATAGACGATGTCCGTGACGATCGCGTCCAGGGCGAGCGTCGCGAAATCGAGCGACGGTACCGGCGAGCCGCCAAGGCCGAGCGAACTGGCGTTCACGAAAAGCGCTGCTTCGTGCATGCTCGAACCGAGCTCGCTCAACGCAAACGGCGTGACGTGCGCGGCGCCGAAGCGTTCGGCAAGGGCTTCGGCGCGCGCGACCGTGCGGTTGACGAGGCGAATGTCGCGGTATCCACGGTCGAGAAGGCCGCGAAGGACTGCCCGGGCAGCACCGCCTGCACCGAGCACGACCGCCGGTCGTTCGGGCCGGCACCAGTCCGCCCGGCGCTTATCGAGATTGGCGAGGAAGCCGTGCACGTCCGTATTCGTCGCATGCAGGCGGCCGTTACGACGCCAGATCGTGTTCGCCGCGCCGAGCGCCCGCACGAGATCGTCCGGCTCGTCGACGAGGGCCGCGACCGCTTCCTTGTGCGGGATGGTGACGTTTCCGCCCAGCCATTGAGAGCCAGGATTTCGCAGCGTCTCGATGAACGCCGCCAGATCCGGCTCCGGCATATCGATGGGCTCGTACCCACCGTCGATGGCGTAGGTATGCAGCCAATGCCGGTGAATCGTCGGCGAGCGCGAATGGGCGATCGGATGACCGAGGACGAACGCCTTGCGTGGCCGTTCATCCATCGATCGCACCCATGTCGCGTAGCTTTGCAAGGAGCGGCAGCATCGGCAGGCCGACGATCGCGAAATAATCGCCTTCCACGCGCTCGAAGAGCTGGATGCCACGTCCCTCGTACTGGTAGGCGCCGACGCTTTGCAGCGCGACCTCGCCCGTCGCAGACAGATACCGGCCGATGAAGCCCGGATCGAGCACGCGCATGCGCATCGTCGCGACCTGCGAATGGCGCCATTCCACCGCCCCGCCCCGGGCAATCACGAGGGCACTGTTCAGCGCGTGGGAACGCCCGGAAAGGGCGAGCAGATGCGCACGTGCGGCTTCCATGTCGGCGGGCTTGTGGAAGATCTCGTCACCGAGGGAAAGCGTCTGGTCCGCACCGATGACGATCGCATCGGGCCGGCGCTGCGAGACGTCGACGGCTTTCGCCTCGGCAAGCACGGACGCAACGTCTTCCGGGCCGAGCCCCGTATCGGCAAGCGGTGCTTCCACGGCCCGTTCGTCGATTTGCGCCCCGATCGCCTCGAAATCGACACCGGCATTTTCGAGAAGGGAGCGCCTGAACGGGCTTTGTGAAGCGAGGATGATCGGCGAAGCCATCGGTGGTTCTCTTTCGGTCGGGCAGGCGCGCCTGCGGGCGGAAGGACCATGGCGCGCGCAATTCGCGTAATCAAGCGGACCGGCCCTCGAGAATCAGGCGTGAGTCACATGCGCCTTGCGAGCGAAAGGGACAATCGAACTCGTTCCCCCGGATTCGCTTAGCCCTGTTGAAAGCGCGGTAGGGTTGGGCATGAAGAAGGCGGCTCCCGATCGAGCCTGTGGCAAACCCAGAAATGCTCCACAACCAGGGCCGAGCGGAACCGGTTTTCCCGCCGGATCGAACACCGGGGACATCCTGCGCACGATCCAAGCCGTTTCCACCGATGTCCACAGAAAGTTCACACCTCGTCTTCCAATAAAATATTGAAATCGCTTAGCCTATTTTGTTTTCCGCATGTTCGTCGCTCGACGGCTTCCGGTTCGATCCGATGCAGAGCACTTTGACCTATCGGGGGAAAAGAGGTGGAGCGCGTTTAATCCTTGAAAGCCACCGACTCATAGAAATAGAAGCCTTTTCAAAGGAATTGTTTGATTGAAGGGGAGAAAGGCTTGGCCTCGAACCGTTCGGTGCTCCGCGTGCTTGCCGGGGAAACCGTTTCGCCGCCTCCGATCTGGCTCATGCGCCAGGCCGGTCGCTATCTTCCCGAATACCGGGCGACACGGGAGAAGGCGGGCGGCTTTCTCGATCTCTGCTATACGCCGGAACTTGCCGTCGAAGTGACGATGCAACCGATCCGCCGGTTCGGCTTCGATGCGGCGATCCTCTTTTCCGATATCCTCGTCATGGCCGACGCACTCGATCGCGGCGTTCACTTCGTGCAGGGCGAAGGCCCGCGCATGACGCCGCTTGCGCCGGCGGAGATCGATCGCCTCGACCCATCCCGGGTATCGAACCACGTCGCGCCGGTTCTGGAGGCGATCGGTCGCCTTCGCGAAACACTCGACGACGAACGAACGCTTCTCGGCTTTTGCGGAGCGCCGTGGACGGTCGCGACCTACATGATCGCCGGCCGCGGAACGCCCGAACAGGCGCCTGCCCGCCTCTTCGCCTATCGCCACCCCGAAGCTTTCGAAACGCTGCTCGATCTGCTCGCCGACGCTTCCGGCGACTATCTCGCGGCACAGATCGAAGCGGGCGCGGACGCTGTCCAGATCTTCGATTCTTGGGCGGGCGTCCTCGGCGAGGCGGAATTCGAGGCCTATGCCGTCCGGCCGGTCAAAAGGATGATCGACCGGGTTCGTGCCCGCGTGCCGGACGCGAAGATCATCGCGTTCGCCAAGGGAGCCGGCGTCTTCCTCGAGACCTATCGCCAGAAGACCGGCGCCGACGCCGTCAGCCTCGACTGGACGGTACCGCTCGACATGGCCGCGAAGCTCCAGCGCGACGGCGCGGTTCAGGGCAACCTCGATCCGATGCGCGTCGTTTCAGGCGGCCGCGCGCTCGACGAAGGGGTGGACGCGATCCTATCGGCACTCGGCGACGGGCCGTTGATTTTCAATCTCGGGCATGGGATCACGCCGGAGGCCGATCCCGCCCATGTCGCTCGCCTCGTCGCCCGCGTACGCGGCGAGGATGCCGGCCGATGACCGGACGGGCGTGTGGGAGCGAGCGATTGAACGCGAAGGCCGGCCGAAAAAGCGGCACCCAGCGTGCCATTCAGGTTGCAAGCACGATCGCCGTGCTCGCCCTCATCTCGGCGGTAGTCGCCTTTGCGAACCCGGCGCGGGTCTATCTCTGGGTGAAGGCGGCGCATGTCGTTTCTATCATCGCGTGGATGGCCGGCATGCTCTACCTGCCGCGGCTTTTCGTCTATCACAGCGACGTCGAACCGGGCTCGCCGCAGTCGGAAACCTTCAAGGTCATGGAACGCCGGCTCCTGAAGGCGATCCTGACGCCGGCAATGATCGCGACCTGGGTCCTCGGCCTGTGGCTGATCCATATCCTCTACCCGATCCCGGGCGCCTGGATCTGGGTCAAGGTCGCCTGCGTGATCGCGCTTACCGGCCTCCACGGCTATTTCGCCGGTGCCGTACGCCGTTTTGCGAGGGACGAGAACACGAGGCCGGCACGTCATTGGCGCATCATGAACGAGGTACCGACCCTCCTGATGATCGTCATCGTCGTGATGGTCGTCGTCAAACCATTCTGAGGGGTCCGGGTGTATTCGGTACGTTCGACCCCTTGCGAGGTTGCATCGGACGCGCTATTTGAATGGCTCTTCCTTCGCTTTTTAGACGTGCGTCAGGCGTAGCTCCCCGGTTTTCCAAGCAGGGCTGCTCTCATCCCGAATACGCGGCCGTCTCCTTCCCCCTTTTATCGACGTGTGGTCCCTGAATGCAGGAAATGAAGCTTCAAGAGCTCAAGAACAAGACACCGACCGATCTTCTCGCTTTCGCCGAATCGCTGGAGGTCGAAAACGCCAGCGTCATGCGCAAGCAGGAGTTGATGTTCGCCATCCTGAAACGGCTCGCGCACCAGGAGGTCGAGATCATCGGCGAGGGCGTGGTCGAAGTGCTGCTGGACGGTTTCGGCTTCCTGCGCTCGGCGAACGCGAACTATCTGCCGGGACCCGACGACATCTACATATCGCCCTCGCAGATCCGGCGCTTCTCGCTGAAGACCGGCGACACGGTCGAAGGACCGATTCGCGGACCGAAGGAAGGCGAGCGCTATTTCGCGCTGCTGAAGGTCTCGACGATCAATTTCGAGGATCCGGACAATATCCGGCACAAGGTCCATTTCGACAATCTGACGCCGCTCTATCCGGACGAGCGCTTCCGCATGGAATTGGAAGTGCCGACCTCCAAGGACCAGTCGGCCCGGGTGATCGACCTCGTCGCGCCGCTCGGAAAGGGCCAGCGCGGCCTGATCGTCGCGCCGCCGCGCACCGGCAAGACGGTGCTTCTGCAAAACATCGCGCATTCGATCACCGCCAACCATCCCGAATGCTACGTGATCGTGCTTCTGATCGACGAGCGTCCCGAGGAAGTCACCGACATGCAACGTTCGGTGAAAGGCGAGGTCGTCTCCTCCACCTTCGATGAACCGGCTTCGCGCCACGTCCAGGTTACGGAGATGGTGCTCGAAAAGGCCAAGCGTCTCGTCGAACACGGGCGTGACGTCGTCATTCTGCTCGATTCGATCACGCGTCTCGGCCGTGCCTACAACACGGTCGTGCCGTCTTCCGGCAAGGTGCTGACCGGCGGCGTCGACGCCAACGCGCTGCAGCGCCCGAAGCGCTTTTTCGGTGCGGCGCGCAACATCGAGGAAGGCGGATCGCTGACGATCATCGCGACGGCGCTCATCGATACCGGCAGCCGCATGGACGAGGTCATCTTCGAGGAGTTCAAGGGTACCGGCAACTCCGAGATCGTGCTCGACCGCAAGGTGGCGGACAAGCGCATCTTCCCTGCCATGGACATCCTCAAGTCCGGTACCCGCAAGGAGGATCTTCTGGTTCCGCGCCAGGAACTGCAGAAGATCTTCGTGCTGCGCCGCATTCTCGCACCGATGGGAACGACGGACGCCATCGAGTTCCTCATCGACAAGCTCAAGCAGACGAAGAGCAACGGCGATTTCTTCGAATCGATGAATACCTGACGGTCGCCCTCGAGAGGCGGAGCGCACCGACGTCCGCCTCTCGATACGGGTAGTCAGTCCGACGATGGATCGAGCAGCCATGCGAGCGCTTCGCCGGTTTCGACCGGCGGCAGGCAGGTCGTGCCGCGGCACAGATACGCAGCACTCCGCTCGAGCGTTTCCGGCTCGTTGCCGGAGGCGGCGAGTTGCCGGCTCGCGTCGTGTTGGCCGTTCGGGGCGAAGACGAGATCGATTCGGGCCGGGTCCGGTTTGGCCGCGGCGACCTCCGCGAATTCTGCCGACGCGCTGGTTGCGACCAGTTTCGCGCCGTTCATGACCGTGTCCGCGGCATTGACGATCGAAACGGCGACGAACGGGTTTGCCCGCACGCGTCCCCAGGCGGCGGCCAGCGCGGTCTCGGTGCGTTCGGCATGGATGGGATCGTCCGTAACGAGCGAAAGCCGCGCCAGTGCCTCGATGATCTGGCCGGTCGCCGACGGGATGGCATCGTCCTGCTCGTGACGCGCTGCAAGCGGCAGGTCTGTCTGATCGGTGGCGGCGAGGACGTACCCTCCGGCACCGTCGGCATGATGGGCTTCCAACGCCTCGGCGAGATCACGTGCCGTCGTTATGAAACGGTCGTCGGCAGTTGCCGCAAACAGCGAGACGGCACCGTTGATCAGCGCGGCGTAATCGCTTGCGAGGCCGCTTTCCGACCGCCGCTCGCCGCGCCGGGCGTGAACCAGACGATCATCCTTTGCGAAAGCGCCGATAACCGCATCGAACGCGGCCGCGGCCGCCGATACCCATTCGCTTCTGCCGTGCCGCGCACCCGCATCGGCAAGCGCACGCACGGCGAGACCGTTCCAGTCTGCGAGCACCTTGTCGTCACGTGCCGGCGGTATGCGGAGCGCCCGATGCTCGGCGAGCTTTCGTAGACAGGCCCGCATCCGGGGATCCTCCGCACTGCCGTCCTCCCCGTCGTTCAACTGGTTCAGGATGACGGTACCTTCCCAGTTGCCCGCTTCGGTAACGTCGTAGAGCGCGGCAAAGTCGGTCGCGTCGTCACCGAGCAGCGCTTCGATCTCTGTCTTTCGCCAAACGTAGTACCGGCCTTCCTCTCCTTCGCTATCGGCATCGAAGCTGGATACGAAGGCGCCGTCCTCGGCGCGCATTTCGCGCATCATGAAGTCGATCGTGTCTTCGAGCCGGCGAAGGAAAACGGGGCGCCGGGTCTGAGCGTAGGCACCGCTCAATGCCTGGACGAACTGGGCATTGTCGTAGAGCATCTTTTCGAAATGCGGCACGAGCCAGCGTTCGTCGACCGTATAACGATGAAGGCCACCCCCGACGTGATCGTAGATCCCGCCTCGGCAAAGTGCCGTGAGCCATGCGAGAGCCGGTTCGCGGAAGCGCTCGTCGCGCTTGCGGACGGCAGCGCGCCAGAGCGCTTCCCACATCGGCGCGCTCGGAAATTTCGGCGCCCTGCCGATACCGCCGTGAACGGGATCGAGCGCGCCGAGGAGTCGTTCGGCGACGGCCGCGGTTTCTTCGGACGTTGGCGTCTGCGGTGGTGCGCCGGTCCGAAGGGCACGGGCGAGATGGTCGTCGATGGCAGCCGCGTTGGTCTGTACGCGATCCGGATCGCTTTCGTAGAGCTGTCGGATCGCTTCCAGCACCTGCGCGAAGCCCGGACGCCCGTATCGGCTTTCGGGCGGAAAATAGGTCCCGCCCCAAAAGGGTGTCCCCCCGGGCGTCAGGAAGAGCGTCATCGGCCAACCGCCCTGTTCGCCCATGCCCTGCAACGCGCTCATATAGATCTGGTCGATGTCCGGTCGTTCCTCGCGGTCGACCTTCACGTTGACGAAATGGGCGTTCATGAGTGCCGCGATCTCGTCGTTCTCGAAGCTTTCATGCGCCATGACGTGGCACCAATGGCAAGCAGCATAGCCGACCGAAAGCAGGATCGGCCTGTTCTTCTCCTTCGCCTCGGCAAAGACACCCGGCCCCCATTCGCGCCAATGGACCGGATTGTCCCTGTGTTGCAACAGGTAGGGGCTGAGCGCGTTTGCAAGCTGGTTGGTCTCGGGATATGCGGGCATCGACTTTCCAATTCGAACAGGATCGGCCGGTTGGTGCCGGGAAGGTGTCGCGGTGTCGGGTGGCGTAAAGGACCAGACCACGATCTACGCGCTGTCGAGCGGCGGATTGCCGTCCGGCGTCGCGGTCGCGCGCATGTCTGGACCGGGAACGCGTACGGCTCTCGATAGGCTGGTCGGCGGTGCGCCCGAACCACGCTATGCGAGCCTTCGCACGATCCGCCATGTCGACGGAACGCCGATCGACCGTGGATTGATCCTCTATTTTCCCGGTCCCGCCTCGTTCACCGGCGAGGATTGCGCGGAGTTCCAGATTCATGGCGGCCGATCGGTCGTAGCCGCGCTCTTTTCGGCGCTTTCGGCCCTGGACGGCTTTCAGGCCGCCGAACCCGGCGAATTCATTCGTCGCGCCTTCGAAAACGGACGTATGGATCTGACCGAGGTCGAAGGATTGGGCGACCTCATTGCCGCAGAAACCGAAATGCAGCGTCGACTGGCGCTGGAGCATGCCGAAGGTGGGCTTGCGACACTCTACAACGCTTGGTCGACCCGGCTGACGGAATGCCGTGCGCACATCGAGGCCGGCCTCGACTTCTCCGACGAGGAGGACGTACCGGACGACATCGCATCCGCACTTTCGGTCGAGATCGGCACTTTGGCCGAAGAGATCCTGCAACATCTGCGTGGGGTACGTGCCGGCGAAATCGTCCGTCAGGGTTTTCGCGTCGTGCTGGCCGGCTTGCCGAATGCCGGCAAGTCCAGCCTGATGAACGCTTTGGCCGGTCGCGACGTCTCGATCGTCTCGCATCAACCGGGCACCACCCGAGACATCGTGACCGTTACGCTCGATCTCGCGGGCTATGCGGTCGTCGTCCAGGATACGGCGGGCTTGCGGGAGACGACGGAAGACGTCGAGGCGGAAGGGGTTCGCCGCGCCGAAGCCGCCATGCGCGACGCCGATCTCGTCCTCCATCTCTACGATCTTTCAACCGGTGCGCGCCCACATATGGATACTGCGTTACCCGTCCTGAAGGTCGGCACCAAATGCGACCTGCCGCACGCCGTCGAACCCGACCGCGGTGACCTGGCCATCTCGACGCGTACGGGTGCGGGGCTCGACGTTCTGCTCTGTCATCTCGAAGACCATGTCGCAAATGCCGCGATGCGATCCGGTGACGTCATCCCGTCGCGTGCACGTCATCGGGAACATCTGGAACGAACCTTGGCGGCGCTGAATGCTGCGGCGGAACACGATGGAAGCGATCCCGAACTCGTCGCCGAACATCTGCGCGAAGCGGCGTTTGCGCTCGGGCGGATAACCGGTCGCGTCGACGTCGAAGACCTCCTCGACGTCGTGTTTGGAAGTTTCTGCATCGGAAAGTAGAATAACGGTATCGTTCGGCCCTCTGCGTTTCACGTGAAACACGACACGGCCTTGACAGGCTGCGCGGAGCATGGAAACGCCATATCTATGGATCCGAATTCGTCTGATACCGCACACTACGATGTCGCCGTCGTCGGTGGCGGGCATGCGGGGTGCGAGGCGGCGGCCGCCGCGGCGCGGTGCGGTGCGCGAACGCTCCTGGTCACCAAGACGCTCGATGCGATCGGCGTCATGTCGTGCAACCCGGCGATCGGTGGCTTGGGCAAGGGCCATCTGGTCCGCGAAATCGATGCGCTGGACGGCTTGATGGGTCGGGTTGCCGATACTGTTGGTATCCAGTTCCGCCTGCTCAATCGAAGCAAGGGACCAGCTGTTCGCGGTCCCCGCACGCAGGCCGACCGCAAGCTTTACCGGCTCGCCATGCAGGCGGAGCTTCGCGCCCAGGAGAACCTGACGCTTTGCGAGGGTGAAGTCGATGACATCGGCGTGACCGCCAGCGAGGCGACCGCGTTGGTTCTCAAGGATGGCCGACGGATCCATTGCGGCGCGATCGTGCTGACGACCGGCACGTTTCTGCGCGGCATGATCCATCTCGGTGAGCGGCAGATTCCGGCCGGCCGCATGGGAGAGGCACCGGCCCTCGGCTTGGCGACAACGCTCGAACGCGCAGGCTTCCGGCTTGGCCGGCTGAAGACCGGCACGCCTCCGCGTCTCGACGGCCGTACGATCGACTGGCAGGCCGTCGGCCGACAGGGTGCCGACGCCGAGCCGGTGCCGTTTTCGTTTCTTACCGAACGGATCGTCACACCGCAGATCGAATGCGGGATCACGCGGACGACGCCGGAGACGCATGCCATCATCGAGCGGAATCTCGCTCGATCGGCGATGTATGGCGGCCGGATCTCGGGAACGGGTCCGCGCTACTGTCCATCGATCGAAGACAAGATCGTCAAGTTCGGAGAACGCGATGGTCACCAGATCTTTCTGGAGCCGGAAGGTCTCGACGATACGACGGTCTATCCGAACGGGATCTCGACGTCTCTGCCTGAAGATGTTCAGGCCGACATGCTCTCGACCATACCCGGGCTCGAAAACGCGCGTATCCTGCAGCCGGGCTATGCGATCGAGTATGATCACGTCGATCCGCGCGAACTGCGCCCGTCGCTCGAAACGAAGCGGCTGCCACGGCTTTTCCTTGCCGGGCAAATCAACGGTACCACCGGTTACGAGGAAGCTGCCGGCCAGGGGCTCGTCGCAGGGTTGAATGCCGCCAAGCGCGCGGCTGATGCCGACGAAGTTCGCTTCAGTCGAACCGACTCGTATCTTGGCGTCATGATCGACGACCTGACGTCGAACGGCGTCGAAGAACCGTATCGCATGTTCACCTCGCGAGCCGAATATCGCCTCTCCCTGCGTGCGGACAATGCCGATCAGCGACTGACGCCCTTCGGGATCGCGCATGGATGCGTGGGTTCGCGACGCAGGCGAGCATTCGAAGCCTGGCAGCGTACGCTCGACGATGGTCGCGCCATGCTCGGCGAGCTCAGCGTCACGCCCAAGGAAGCGGAACGAAACGGCTGGACGCTCAATCGCGACGGCGTTCGGCGTACGGCCTTCGACCTGCTTTCCCGCCCCGAATTCACCATTACGGCGTTGACGGCGGCATGGCCGCAACTTGCGTCTATCGGACCGAAAGCCGCCGAAGCCCTGGAGACAGAAGCCCGATACGCCGTCTACGTCGAACGGCAACAGGCCGATATCGCGCTCAGACGCCGTGAAGAAACACGCGGCATTCCGGATGATTTCGACTACGCTTCGCTTCCGGGTCTCTCCAACGAGCTCAAGCAGAAGCTCCGTCGCATCAAACCGGCCACTCTCGCTCATGCCGAACGCGTCGACGGCATGACGCCAGCGGCGCTAACGCTCATTCTCGCCCGTCTTCGGTCAAAAGAGAAACTTCGGAAGACCGGATGAGCCAGGCTGCATTCGATGTTTCACGTGAAACACAAACGAGGCTCGATCGGTTTCTGGCGCTTTTTGCCCAGTGGTCGGCACGGATGAATCTGGTATCCGCTTCGACGCGGAACGACGTCGTTGAACGGCATGTCGCGGACAGCCTTCAGCTTTATCGCCTCGTCGGTACGCGACAGTGGCTCGATCTCGGTTCGGGCGCCGGCTTTCCGGGTCTGATCGTCGCGATTGCCTTGGCGGAACGGAACGAAGGATGGGTCGACCTCGTCGAAAGCAATCGCAAGAAGGCGGCGTTCCTCCGTGTCGCGGTCCTCGAAACCGGTGCCCGCGCGAGCGTGCACGACGTTCGTGCCGAAGCGATGATCGATCGTGTTCCCGACTGCGATGCCGTATCGTCACGTGCGCTGGCACCACTCGACCAACTGCTCGGTCTGGCCGAGCCGTGGTTGTGCAAGGGTACACGCACCAAAGGTTGGTTCCACAAGGGACGGGATCACCGCAGCGAAGTTTCGAAGGCGCGTGGCAGCTGGCAGTTCGATCTGGTAGAACACCCAAGCCGGATCGATCGTGATTCGGTGATCCTGCAGATCGCCAATCTCAAGAGGCTTTGAAATGCTTCAACGCGAGGCTGGTTCAGGCAGAAGCCGCATCATCACCGTCGCGAACCAGAAGGGTGGCGTCGGCAAGACGACCACTGCCATTAATCTGGCAACCGCGCTTGCCGCGATCGGCGAACGCGTGCTCGTCATCGATCTGGATCCGCAGGGAAACGCGAGTACCGGGCTCGGGATCGACCGATCGGATCGGATCCTTTCGTCCTACGATGTGTTGACCGGTGCGAAGCCTCTTCAGGACGTAGCGCGGGAAACCGCCGTTCCGAACCTCTTCATCGTTCCGTCGACTATGGATCTGCTCGGCGTCGAGATGGAAATCTCCAATACCCGAGACCGCGTCGTCCGGTTGCGGAATGCGCTCGCCGCACCGGGAGCAGCCACGTTCGGCTATGTTCTTATCGATTGCCCGCCCTCGCTCAACCTTCTGACGATCAACGCCATGACGGCAGCTCATTCGGTCCTCGTGCCGCTGCAATGCGAATTCTTCGCGCTGGAAGGCTTGAGCCAGCTTCTGGAAACGGTCGGTCACGTTCGCTCGACCCTTAACCCATCCCTGGAGATCCAGGGCGTGGTGCTGACGATGTACGATTCGCGCAATAATCTCGCGCGGCAAGTGGTCGACGACGTGCGGGCCTATCTCGGCGAAAAGGTCTATCGCACATTGATCCCACGCAACGTTCGCGTTTCGGAAGCGCCGTCCTACGGCAAGCCCGCGATCCTCTACGATCTCAATTGCTCGGGTAGCCAGGCTTATCTTCAACTCGCGTCGGAAGTCATCCAGCGCGAACGGCATACGCGAGCCGCATGACAAAGCGTTTTATCCATCGGTGTGAGGACGTAAGGCTATGAACGAAGATGGTTCGCGGCGTCGGCTCGGGCGTGGTCTTGCAGCCCTGATCGGCGATATGGATCAGCCGTCCGCCGAACGGAACGCGCCGGCGCTTGCCGCGGACACTACCGTTCCGATCGAGTTCGTCGGCCGGAACCCGCGGAACCCACGACGCAGCTTCGATGAGGACGACCTCGCCGATCTGGCAAATTCCATTCGTCGCCACGGCATCGTCCAGCCCGTTGTCGTGCGACCGGCGGGCCACGAGCGCTACGAGATCATCGCAGGCGAACGTCGCTGGCGCGCGGCCCAGCTTGCCGGTATCGCGACACTGCCGGTCCTCGTCCGCGACGTCGACGATCGTGCTGCGCTGGAAATCGCCATCGTCGAAAACGTCCAGCGCGCCGATCTCAACCCAATGGAAGAGGCACATGGCTACGAACAGCTGATCGCCGAGCACGGGTATACGCAGCACGACCTCGGCGACATCATCGGCAAAAGCCGAAGTCACGTCGCCAACAGCTTACGCCTTCTCAAGCTGCCCGAACCGGTTCGCGACCTCGTCTCGCACGGGGCGTTGTCGGCCGGTCACGCACGCGCGATCGCCTCTACGGCCGATCCGTCCTCGCTCGCGCGACGCATCGTATCCGGCGGTCTGTCCGTGCGCGAAGCAGAAAAGATCGCTCAGCGCGAAGCCGAAGGCAGGGGACGCCACCGTAGTACTACCGCCGAGAAGGACGCCGATACGCTGGCGCTCGAACGCAGGCTCGGCGATCGGCTCGGCCTCAAGGTTTCGGTGAACCATCGTGGCGAACGGGGATCGATCCGCATCGATTACGCCTCGCTCGACCAGCTCGACGCCCTCTGCCATCTGCTCGATACGCAACGCTGACGCCGTTCGTCCGATTACGGGAACGCACGCGGAGAATCAGTGCGACGGGTCCGTCCAAACGATCATGGCACGCGTCGTGTCGCCCGTTGCGCGATTGCCAAGAGAGCCTGCCGCGCGATATCGTCCTCGAGCCGCGGGTAGCGGCGCATGGCGAGCACACTGTTCTGACAATGTTCGAGCGCGCGGCTCAATGCATCGCCGGACCATGAGGCGAGCGCACCTTCCATTGCCGGCTTGCGGCGGAAATGAATGCCGCGGCCGGCCTGCGCCATGACCGATTGGGGCGAGGCGCCGGTCTCATCGATCTTGGCTCGCAGCGCCTCGAGTGTCTGCACGCTGCGCATACAAGCAAGCACCGCGGTATAAATCGCCGTTTTCGATGCCACGATGCGCTGGAGCGCGTGGTCGAGTGCCTTCAGATCCCCGACCAGCACGGCATCGACCGCATCGTCGATGGACGGCGATGCTGCATCGCCGACCGAAGCGACGACGTTCTCTTCCGTTACCTGCCCCGTGCCGCGACAGTAAAGGGCGAGCTTTTGGAGTTCTCCGCGAGATGCGAGGCGATCGCCGCCGAGGACGCCCGAAAGGCGTTCGCGGGCAGCCGGCGTAATGCGCAGTTCCTCGTGCGCCAGTTCTTCGTCGATCAGCGCCTGCAGATCGCGGCGATCGTCCGGATAGCAGGGAATGGCGAGCCCGCCGGGACTGTCCTCGACGCGTTTGCGAAGGGCCGCGCCGCGCTTCAGTTCGCCGGCCTCGATGAGCACACTCGTCTCGCCGTCGGTATCGCGTGCGATGTCGCCGACGACATCGCACAGCGCGCGGTCGTTGCCGACGTTGCGCAACCATACCAGACGCTGCCCCCCGAAGAGCCCGATGGAATTCACCTCGTCCGAAAGCCGTCCGGCATTGCCGCGCAGATCGTCGAAATCGAGCCGGACGACCAAGAAGGGATCGGTGAGATCGGCGCCGGATCGTTCGGCCAACATGACCGCTCGTTCGGCGACCAGTCCCTGGTCGGGTCCATAGACCAGATGCAGCCGGTAATGCTTCCCCGATGCGAAGAAACGGGTGAATTCATGGGCGCGGATCTGCGCCATGGCTCAACGCGCCAGGAACCCGGCGATGTCGTCGCGGACGAGCGCCGCGGCGGATTCCAGCGAACGCTGTGTCGCATCGCGGGCAGCCCGCAGCTTTGCGTATTCCTGCGCGGGATTGCTCGGCAGGTCGTAGGCGGCGATCGCCGTGCGCGTGCCCGTATGGATCGCCTTCTTCGTCTTCGTGTCGACCAGCGTGTACCGGACGGTCGCCTTCAGGTCACCGGCCGTCGGCGATTCGCTGAAACCCTTGTTGAAGACGCCGATCGCCTTCATCGTGACCGTAAGGTTGACGAGGTAGGCCGGATTGCGCGGTTCGGCGCCACCGTGATCGAGCAGGAACAGCAGGCGGTTGCGCACGATCTGGCTCGACCGCCCGGTGACCGGTGCGACCGATATGGAAGCGAGCTTAATGCGTTCGGGGTTCGATTTCGCGTAGATCGGCCGGACCTGGCATGCCGAAAGCACGAGAAGCGGTGCTGCGAGCGCGGCCGTGATACGAATGGAACGGAAGCGGAAGGATCGGGACGGTCCGACCGACCGACCCGCTTCGGCCATACGTTTCGTGCACCGGGCAAGTACGCTAGACGACGACATTGACGATCCTCTCCGGCACGACGATGACCTTGCGCGGCGGCTTGTCGCCGAGTGCTGCGCGCACGACATCGAGCGACAACACCGCTTCCTCGATATGGCTGTGATCGGCGCCACGCGCAACGGCGAGTTCGCCGCGCTTCTTGCCGTTGATCTGAACCGGAAGGGTGATCGTGCTGTCGACGACGAGCGTTTCGTCGAAGACCGGCCAGGGTTGCTCGGCGACGAGGTCGCTTCGACCGAGCGCATGCCAGCAGGTCTCGGCGAGATGCGGCGTCATCGGTGCGAGCATCTGGATCAGGATCTCGCAAGCTTCCCGGCAGGCGCCGCACATGGCCGCATCGGCCGTACCGTCGGAAACGGCCTGAAGCGGCGCAGCCAGCACGTTGACGAGTTCGTAGATGCGCGCAACGGCCTTGTTGAAACCGAGCCTGCCGAAATCCTCGCCGACGCCCTTGAGCGTCTTGTGCGCAGCCTTCGATATCTCACCCGCGTCTCCCTCGCTCGCTGCGAGCGGTGCCACGTCGGAGAGGTTTCCGGCGGCACCGCCGACGAGGCGCCAGACACGTTGGACGAAGCGGTGGGCGCCTTCGACGCCCGCCTCGCTCCATATGACGTCGCGTTCCGGCGGTGAATCGGAAAGCATGAAGAAGCGCGCGGTATCCGCCCCGTATCCGGCGATGATGTCGTCTGGGTCGATGACGTTCTTCTTGGACTTCGACATCTTCTCGATCGAGCCGATGGCGATCTCCTCGCCGGTCTCGGCGAGGAACGCGACCCGTTCGCCGCCGCGGTCCTCGATGCGTACGTCCTCCGGCGAAACCCATTCGTCGCGACCGTCGCGGGCGCGGCTGAAGGTCTCGTGGACGACCATGCCCTGCGTGAAGAGGCCCTCGAACGGCTCGTCGACAGCCATGTGGCCGGTGCGGCTCATCGCACGGGTGAAGAAGCGCGAATAGAGAAGATGCAGGATCGCATGCTCGATCCCGCCGATATACTGGGTGACCGGCAGCCAGCGCGTGGCCGCCTGCGGATCGACCGGGCGCGCGGTCTCGTGCGGCGTGACGAAGCGTGCGTAGTACCACGACGAATCGACGAACGTGTCCATCGTGTCCGTTTCGCGCCTCGCGTCCGCGCCGCACTGCGGGCAGGCGACGTGCCGCCATGTCGGGTGATGGTCGAGCGGATTGCCGGGACGATCGAACGTGACGTCGTCCGGCAGCTTTATCGGGAGGTCGGCTTTCGGAACCGGCACGACGCCGCAGCTTTCGCAATGGACGATGGGAATCGGGCATCCCCAGTAGCGCTGACGGGAAATACCCCAGTCGCGAAGGCGGAACTGCGTCTGGCGCCGACCCCAGCCCGCTGCCTCGAATTTGGCGAGGGAAGCGTCCATCGCCGCGCGGCAGGTCTGCACCGTCTCTTCGCCTGCCCAGCGGACATAACGCACCGTTTGCGTCTTCGGCGGCACGAACGCCGTGTCGGAGACGCGCTCCCCCGTGTCGGCCGGCACGAAGACGTCGTGAACCGGCAGATCGTATTTCAAAGCGAAATCGAGGTCGCGCTGGTCGTGCGCTGGGCAGCCGACGATCGCGCCCGTGCCGTAGTCCATCAGCACGAAATTCGCGATGTAGAGCGGCAGGTGCCAGTTCGCATCGGTCGGATGGGCAGCGCGGATGCCGGTGTCGAAGCCGAGCTTTTCGGCCGTATCGATCGCTTCCTGCGAGGTTCCCGTCCGGCGACACGTCTCACAGAAGGCCGCGACCTCGGGGTTCGTCTCGGCGAGCTTGCGGGCGAGCGGATGATCGGCGGCGATGGCCGCGAAGGAGGCGCCGTACATCGTGTCCGGACGTGTTGTGAAGATCGGCAGTCGCTCGAAGCCTTCGGGCGCGTCGACGAGGCCGAACTCGAAATGGAGACCCTCCGATTTGCCGATCCAGTTGCGCTGCATGGTGCGCACCTTTTCCGGCCATCCGTCGAGCGTGTCCAACGCTGCGTCGAGTTCCGCCGCGAACGCCGTGATCCGGAAGAACCACTGGGTCAGTTCGCGCGTTTCGACCGGTGCACCGGAACGCCAGCCGCGTCCCTCGATCACCTGTTCGTTGGCGAGCACGGTCTCATCGACCGGATCCCAGTTGACCTTCGATTGGCGCCGGTAGGCGAGGCCATCCTCGAGCATGTCGAGGAAGAGGCTCTGCTGCTGGGTGTAATAGGCGACGTCGCAGGTTGCGAATTCGCGCGTCCAGTCGAGCGAAAGGCCCATGGCCTTCAGCTGTGCCTTCATGGTGGCGATGTTGGCGTAGGTCCATTCGCCCGGGTGGATGTCGCGTTCCTTCGCGGCATTCTCGGCCGGCAACCCGAATGCGTCCCAGCCCATCGGATGCATGACGTTGTAGCCGCATGCGCGCTTGAAGCGCGCGACGACGTCGCCCATCGTGTAGTTGCGCACATGGCCCATATGGATGCGCCCCGAAGGATAGGGGAACATCTCGAGCACGTAATACGGCGCGCGCGGGTCGTCGGCCGGCGTTTCGAAGACGCCGGCCTGCTGCCAGGCCTGCTGCCATCGCGGTTCCGCTTCGCGCGGATTGTAACGTTCGATCGTCATGCGCGTTTTTTCTGGATCGGTTCGGGGCGCTTCGTCGCGAAGGGGCCCGGTACGCTCGATTAAGGGTGTCGCGACACACACCATGAAACCCGGCAACGGTCAACCGCGACGGCCCTTTGGCCGGGCCGGACGATTGGCTTTGCCGGATCGTCACGCTATCTCCCGTCATGCGGGTATGCTGGAAACGAAGGATGACGTCGATGACGAACGCGGATGGGCTTACCGATGTGCGCGAGCGCATTGCCGCCGCCGAGCGGACGGCGGGCCGGGCGGCTGGGTCGGTGACGCTGACGGCGGTTTCCAAGACGTTCGATGCGGATGCGATCCGTCCGGTTCTCGACGCCGGCCAGCGTGTCTTCGGCGAAAACCGCGTGCAGGAGGCGGCCGACAAGTGGCCTGCGCTTCGCGAAGAGGTAGGCGACGTGGAACTGCATCTGATCGGTCCGCTTCAGTCCAACAAGGCGGCCGATGCGGTCTCCCTGTTCGACGTGATCGAATCCGTCGATCGCGAGAAGATCGCCAGGGTCCTCGCCGGCGAGATGAGCAAACAAGGGCGTTTCCTGCCCGTCCACGTCCAGGTGAACATCGGCGACGAGCCGCAGAAGGCGGGGATCGCGATCGCCGAGACCGTCGATTTCGTACGCCGCTGTCGCGATGAGCACGGGCTTAACGTCGAAGGGCTGATGTGCATTCCGCCATTCGAGGAAAATCCGGGCCCCTATTTCGCGCTTCTCGGCGAGCTCGCGGACGATTGCGGGCTTGAAAAGCGATCGATGGGCATGTCGGGTGATTTCGAGACGGCGATCGCTTTCGGCGCGACGAGCGTGCGCGTCGGTTCGGCGATCTTCGGTACGCGTCCCAGGCAGGCCGCGAATGATTGACCGCATCCGCGTGACCGTGATCCTCTGACCAATCCGATCCTCCAGGGAGAGACGTTCGATGGCGCTCGAAGGCAAGACGGCGATCGTGACGGGTGGCGCCCGGGGTATCGGCTACGCGATCGCGAGGCGGTATCTGCAGGATGGAGCGCGCATCGTCATCGCCGATCTCGATGAGGAAGCCGGCGAAGCTGCCGCCGATGCGCTCGATGCGCTCGGCGAGGTCCGCTTCGTCGCAGCCGACGTTTCCGAAGCGCTCGACGTCCACAACCTCGTCGCCGAGACGCTCGATGCGTTCGAGGCGATCGATATCCTGGTCAACAATGCGGGTATCGCCCATTCCGCGCCTTTCCTCGACATCGAGGAGGGGGACTTCGACCGTGTGCTACGCTCGAACCTGAAAAGCGGGTTCCTGTGTTCGCAGGCCGTGGCGCGGCTCATGGTCCAGCGCGTGGCGCAGGAAGGCCCGGCAGGCACGATCATCAACATGGCCGCGCTCGACGCGCATCTGGCCAGTGCGGATCAGCTTTCCTACGCCGTCTCGAAGGCCGGCGTCAGCCAGTTGACCGCCGTCATGGCCGTCGCGCTCGCGCCGCACGGCATCCGCGTGAACGCGATCGCGCCCGGTACCATCCAGACCGACATGCTCACCTGGCTCGGTGAGGACCAGGAACTGCGCCGGCAGGTGCTTGCGCGCACGCCGCTCGGACGCATCGGCGAACCTTCGGAGATCGCCGGCATCGCCGCGTTCCTCGCCTCGGAGGATGCGAGCTACATGACCGGCCAGACGCTCTATGCCGATGGTGGACGTCTCCGCCTCGACCGCGCGATGCCGCTACCGGAATAGCCGGCAAACCGCGCGGCGTCGTTCGGTCGTGCCTCGATCGATGCGAACGACCGTTTCGCGAACCGACCTAACGGCCCTCGTCTTCGTCTTCGTCGCTGTCGTCCGAGCGCTTCATCGAGCTCAGCTTGGCGAAGACGGCCGCGGCGTCGATCTCTTCGTCCTCGTTTGCCGACGACGAGCCGTAACCCGATTCCGTCTCGCTCGCCGGCGCCAGCGTGTCGCCCTCGCCGCCTCCCGCATGGGCGGCGGTGCGGTCCTTGGCTGCCTTTCCGACCTCGAAGTCGAGATCGATCTGCGAGCACAGGCCGAGGGTTACCGGGTCCATCGCCTGGAGGTTGGCCGAATTCCAGTGCGTGCGATTGCGGATCTGCTCGATCGTCGACTTCGTGGTGCCGACGAGACGCGAAATCTGCGCGTCCTTCAGTTCGGGATGGTTGCGCACGAGCCACAGGATGGCGTTCGGCCGATCCTGGCGCTTGGAAACCGGCGTGTAGCGCGGACCCTTCTTCTTCTGCTCGGGCACCCGCACCTTCGGCTCGGAAAGCTTCAGCTTGTGCGTGTTGTCTGCCTCGCCGCGCTCGATCTCCTCGCGGGAGAGCTGGCCCGTCTGGATCGGGTCGAGGCCCTTGATGCCCTGTGCGGACTCGCCGTCGGCAATCGCCTTGATCTCCAACGGATGCAGTTTGCAGAACTGGGCGATCTGGTCGAAGCTGAGTGCGGTGTTGTCGACGAGCCAGACGGCCGTCGCCTTCGGCATAAGCAGTTGCTGGGCCATGGATGCATTCCTTCTGTCCGTCCGCGCCGGTGTCGCGGGCCGTGGATTCCAACCACAATTTCCGGAAAATATGCGCCGTGTATAACGGTGGCGAGGCCCGAATGCAAACGATGCATGGTCCGTATCCGCTGCAAATGCTGGCGACATCTGAGCGATTGTCCCGTGGGCCACGGCTGCTATGTTGCGAGGAATTCGCGTCGCTGCGGCGCGTTGAGAAGGAGGAGGAAACGATGTCTGCCAAGCTTCACCCCGTGCCCGAAGACGCGAAGCGGCGCGCCCTCGTCGACAACGAGACCTATCTCGCCTGGTACGAGCGCAGCGTGATGGATCCCGAAGGGTTCTGGCGCGAGCACGGCCAGCGGATCGACTGGTTCACACCCTTCACGAAGGTGAAGAACGCTACCTTTTCCGGCGATGTATCGATCCGCTGGTTCGAGGACGGAACGACCAACGCCGCCTACAACTGCATCGACCGGCATCTCGAAAAGCGCGGCGACCAGGCGGCGATCATCTTCGAAGGCGACGAGCCGGATACCGCAAGGACGATCACCTATCGCGCGTTGCACGAGGAAGTCTGCCGGCTCGCCAACGTGATGAAGGCGCGCGGCGTCGCAAAGGGCGACCGTGTGACGATCTACATGCCGATGGTGCCGGAGGCGGCCTACGCGATGCTCGCCTGCGCGCGTATCGGCGCCGTTCATTCTGTCGTCTTCGGCGGCTTTTCGCCCGAAGCGCTCGCCGGCCGCATCGTCGATGCGCAATCGACCTTCGTCGTGACCGCCGACGAGGGCGTGCGAGGCGGCAAGACGATCCCGCTCAAGGCGAATGCCGACAAGGCGTGCGATATCGCCGGGCGGGACGGCGTCACGGTCGAAACCCTGCTGACCCTGAAACGAACGGGTGGTGACGTCGCCTGGAAGGAAGGGCGCGACGTCTGGTATCGCGATGAAACGGAAAAGGTCGAGGCCGATTGTCCGGCCGAGGAGATGAGCGCGGAAGACCCGCTCTTCATCCTCTACACTTCCGGCTCGACCGGCAAGCCGAAGGGCGTGCTGCATACGACCGGCGGCTACATGGTATGGACGTCGATCACGCACCAGTACGTCTTCGATTACCATGAGGGCGACATCTACTGGTGCGCGGCCGATGTCGGCTGGGTGACCGGCCATTCCTATATCGTCTACGGGCCGCTTGCGAACGGTGCGACGACGGTGATGTTCGAGGGCGTACCGACCTATCCGGATGCTTCGCGACTCTGGCAGACGGTGGACAAGCACCAGATCAACATCGTCTACACCGCGCCGACGGCGATCCGCGCGCTGATGGGTGCGGGCAACGAATACGTCTCGAAGACCTCGCGCTCGTCGCTCCGCGTGCTGGGCTCGGTCGGCGAGCCGATCAATCCGGAAGCATGGGAATGGTATCACACCGTGGTCGGCGAAGGCCGGTGCCCGATCGTCGATACCTGGTGGCAGACAGAAACCGGCGGCATCATGATCACGCCGCTGCCGGGTGCAACGGACCTGAAGCCTGGTTCGGCAACGCGTCCCTTCTTCGGCGTGCAGCCGCAGCTCGTCGACGCCGAAGGCGCGGTGCTGGAAGGGGAAGCCGACGGCAATCTCTGCATCACCGATTCCTGGCCGGGCCAGATGCGCACGGTCTACGGAGACCACGACCGCTTCATCAAGACGTACTTTTCCGCATACCCGGGCAAGTATTTCAGCGGTGACGGCTGCCGGCGCGATACGGACGGCTATTACTGGATCACCGGGCGCGTCGACGACGTCATCAACGTCTCCGGCCACCGCATGGGAACCGCCGAAGTCGAATCGGCGCTGGTCGCCCACGAGGCCGTCTCGGAAGCGGCCGTCGTCGGTTATCCGCACGCCGTCAAGGGACAGGGGATCTATTGTTACGTGACCCTGATGGGCGGGCGCGAATGGTCGGAGGACCTGCGCAAGCAGCTTGTCGCGCAGGTGCGCAACGAGATCGGCGGCATCGCCACGCCGGACAAGATCCAAGTGGCGCCGGGCTTGCCTAAAACCCGTTCCGGCAAGATCATGCGTCGTATCCTGCGCAAGATCGCCGAGGACGACTATGGTTCTCTCGGCGATACGTCGACACTCGCCGACCCCGGCGTCGTCGACGACCTCATCGCCAACCGGCAGAACCGCAAGGACGCCTGAGCCGGAAGCGCCCTATCCCGACGTACGCCCCCTTTTCATCGAGGGAAGGGCACGCACGTCGTGACCTGGAGTGACGGATCATCGGACGTAGAGGTCCGCGCGTGTCGGCGGCAGGCCGGCGTGGCCACGCCGGCGCTTGGTTGCGACCGTCTGGTAGATCTGGACTGTGCCGCGTTCGAAGGCGAGCGCGCAACCGGTGAGATAGAGCTGCCAGAGCCGGGCCCGGGGGCCGCCGATCTCGCCGGTCGCCGCTTCCATGTTCTCGTGGAGCCGGTCCGCCCAGAGCCGGCAGGTCCGTCCGTAGTGCTCGCGCAGGTTCTCGACGTCGTGAGCCTCGAAACCGCAGCCTTCCAGATTGCCGAGCGTCATGCCGATATGGTCGAGTTCACCACCAGGAAAGATGTATTTCACGAGCGCCCGATGTTCCGGGCTCTTCCGGTTGAAGGCACGGCGGGTGCGTTTGGCCCGCCGGGTGATTGCGTGATGCAGATAGATGCCGTCGGGTGCGAGGCGCTTGCGGATCGCGTCGAAATAGGTCTGGTGGTTGGCGATGCCGACGTGCTCGAACATGCCGACCGAAGCGATCTTGTCGAATTTCCCGTCGAGTTCGGTGTAGGAGCCGACGTGGATCCGTATGCGATCGGAAAGCCCTTCTGCCTCGATCCGCTCGCGGGCGAGCGCGGTCTGTGCTTCCGACAGGGAGACGCCCGTCGCGGTCACGCCATAGTGCTTCGCCGCATGGATCAGCAGCGCGCCCCAACCGCAACCGACGTCGAGGAAGCGCTCGCCGGGCTTCAGACGGAGCTTGCGGCAGATATGGTCGAGCTTGTCGCGTTGGGCTGTGTCGATGTCGTTCGCCCAGTCGGTGAAGTACCCGCAGCTATAGACCATCCGCTCGTCGAGAAAGAGCCGATAGAAGGCGTTGGACACGTCGTAATGGTGGGTGATTGCGGCCTTGTCCGAGCCGTCGGCGGAGGACTGGCTGCTGGCGAGGCGTTGTGAACCGCGCTTGCCGCCGGCAAAGAAGAGCGCCGGCAGGTCGCTGGCGAAGCGCCATCGCAGGAGTTCCCTCAACCGCTTCTTGAGCTTGCCGCGCGAACCGGCCTCGGCGATGTCGAAGAGCGTGCCGTTCTCGACGTCGATGCGCGCGCCCGCCCACAGTTCGGCAAGCGTCGCAATGCCCGGCCTGCGAAGGAGCACGGCCACCGCGTGCGGATCGCGAACGACGAGCGTCAGGCCGTCCGCGCGTTCCTCGCCGAGGCGCCTGCCGTTCCACAGCGTCACCGGGAAGGCGGGCTCGGCGGCGTCGACGATGGCGGCGACGACCGCCTCGGCGCGTGCTTCGATGGTCATGGGCGATCCTCGGTCGGGCGGATGGTTGGGGCGAAACGCGGTCGGCAGGTACGGTCGGCGAAAATACCGCTACAACCGGACTTGCCAAGTGCCGATGCGTCCTGCATCCTGAACGCGATCTTCAACGTAATGAAAGGAGGTGATCCGATGTCCAGTGATTTCGTTTTCCGTTGCGAGGCCATGGCGGATCGCCTGAACGAGGGGCAGCCCCTTCGTTAAGCGCGTATTCCGCGCAGCGCTTGCGCAGTGAGCCCGTGAGGCATCGATCGATGACCGCAGACCGGGTGCGCACCTGACGGCGTTGCAGCGGACGGAAGCACGAAAGGCCCTCTCCAAGATCCGGAGAGGGCCTTTTTGTTTCACGTGGAACATTCTCTTGAAGCGACGCCGGCGCCGATTCCGGCATTCAGCCGTTCCGCGAACACGTCCATTCGGCGCGCCGACCACCCTGGTAGCGAACCGCAAGCTTCTTGCCCAGCAAGGTCCGCGATAGGTCCTTGCCGTTCGCGGTCTCGACGTTGGCAAGAACGCGGCCGAAATATTTTCCTCCTGCGATGTCCGTGAGCCTGACATGGTCGCTTTCGCCAAGCAGGCGACGAACGGCATGCTTTGCGCGTTCTGCCGCCTTGCGTTCCGAAGCGCACGACGCATGCAACTCCGGCGTATCGACGCCGCGCAAGCGTACCGCGACGCGAACGCGCTGTTGCGGCCATGGCTCGGCGTCGACGAGCACGGTGTCGCCGTCGACGACACGTACCAGTTGGGCTTCCACCGGTCCGGCGATCAAGTCGGAATGTGCCATCGAGGGCGCCGCGGCAGCGAAAATAGCGAGTACGGAGCACGCAGTGAAACGACAGATTTCGAAGGTCATGAAAGGAATATATTCCACATTGGTCGAAAATGCAACCGCAGGCTGTCTTACCCTCGAGGACTTCGAACATCCAAAAGCATCGCTGCAAGGCGTTGGACGAGCCGTACCGCGACGTTGAGATCTAGAAGTCGATCGCCCGGCCCTTGATCTCCCAATCGCCGTAGCGTGCCGGATCCTTGCCGCCGCGTCCGTCGATTTCCTTGGCGCGTGCGGCCTCTTCGGCATCGATCCGGCGGCGTCGTTCCGCTGCTTCGGCGAGTGCCCGTCGTGCTGCGGGCGTCAGCGGTTTTTCGATCGGAGGCTGGACATTTTCGTCGGGTTCGGTTCCGTGTTGGTCGTCATCCATCGTTTCGTTCCCTGACCGCATTGAACCGGCTCGCGCCGCTTCCCATCATATATGGGTTGCGGGGCGCGAGCCAAGGCGCCGGATGGTCATCGAGGAGACCGCCATGAATCTGGTACGCACAGCGATGCTGATCGCCTTTCTCACCGCCCTGTTCATGGGCGTGGGATACATGATCGGCGGTTCGGGCGGCATGATCATCGCGTTGATGATGGCAGCCGGCATGAACCTCTTTTCCTACTGGAACGCCGATAAGATGGTGCTGAAGATGCACCATGCGCGCGAGGTCGATCGCAATGCGGCGCCCGAATATTACGGCATCGTCGAGGGACTGGCACGGCGTGCCGGCCTGCCGATGCCGAAGGTCTACCTGATCGACAACGACCAGCCGAACGCCTTCGCTACCGGCCGCAACCCGCAGAACGCGGCCGTCGCCGCGACCACGGGACTCCTCTCGCGGCTTTCGCGTGAGGAGATCGCCGGGGTGATGGCACACGAGCTCGCCCATGTGAACAATCGCGATACGCTGACGATGACGATCACTGCGACGCTTGCCGGCGCGATCGCCATGCTCGGCAATTTCGCCTTCTTCTTCGGGGGTGGGCGCAATTCCAACAACCCCTTCGGCTTCGTCGGCATTCTCGCGGCGATGATTGTCGCGCCGCTCGCTGCGATGCTGGTGCAGATGGCCGTCAGCCGCACGCGCGAATACGCCGCCGATCGCAAGGGCGCCGAGTTCTGCGGCAATCCGATGTGGCTCGCCTCCGCCCTCGGCAAGATCGCCGGCGGGGCCAAGGTGCCGAACGCCGATGCCGAGCGCAATCCGGCGACGGCCCACATGTTCATCGTCAACCCGCTGTCGGGCAAGAACATGGACAGCCTGTTCTCCACCCATCCGGCGACGGAAAACCGGATCGCGGCACTGCGCGCGCTTTCGGCTTCCGGTGAGCTGGCAGGCGAGCCGGCAAATTCGACCCGGGCGCCACGCGGACCATGGAACGGCGCGGATCGTACGGCGCGGCGCGAGCCACAGCCCCGACGAGGTGGGTCGATCGTGCCGGATGCCGGTTCGCGTCCCGGCCGGGACGATCGCCCGAAGGGCCCGTGGTCTTGAGCCGCGGCGCGCCGGCGTCCGCAAGGAGCTCTCGTCCGCAAACCGCAAGGCCGCCGCAGGCCACGAACAACGCGAGTGCCAAGCCGGGCCTCGCGGCGCGTCAGGTCGCGGGCCGGCTGCTCGCCGCCGTCGTCGATCGGCAGGTCTCGCTCGACGGCATGCTCAACGCCACGGGCGGAAACGCCGCCTATCTGGCGCTTTCGAACGCCGATCGAGCATTGGTGCGGGCGATCCTCGCGACGGCCCTGCGTCGGCGCGCGGCGATCGAAACCGCGCTGCGCCACCTCGTCGAGCGGCCCTTGCCCGAAGGTGCCCGGAGCCTGCACTTCATCCTCTGCGTCGGTGCCGCGCAGATCCTCTATCTCGACGTTCCCGATCATTCGGCGGTCGATCTCGCGGTGGCGCAGGCCCATGACGATCCACGCGGGCGCCGCTTCGCCAAGCTCGTCAACGCCGTGCTCAGGCGTCTGTCACGCGAAAAGGACGTGCACCTCGCCAAAGCGGACCCGCCGCTTCAGGGCCTGCCAGACTGGTTTCGCGACCGCCTCGTATCGATATACGGATCGAAGGCCGATGCGATCGCCGCCATGATGGCCGAACCGCCGACGCTCGACCTCACCGTGCGACGCGACGCCGAAACCTGGGCCGAACGGCTCGATGCCGAATGCCTGCCGACCGGCACGGTGCGCCTCGTCGAGCAGACCGGATCCGTCGCGGACATGCCGGGCTTTGCGGAAGGGGCCTGGTGGGTGCAGGATGCCGCCGCCGCCCTGCCTGTAAAGCTTTTCGGCCCGCTCGAGGGCATGCGTGTCGGCGATCTGTGCGCCGCGCCCGGCGGCAAGACCGCACAGCTTGCCGCGGCCGGCGCGCGCGTGACGGCGATCGACCGTTCGGCGAACCGCCTCGTGCGGCTGCGCGAAAATCTCGCCCGTCTCGGTCTCGAGGCCGAGTGCGTTCAGGCGGATCTCCTCGCCTATACGCCCGAAACCCTGTTCGATGCCGTGCTGCTCGATGCGCCGTGTTCGTCGACCGGTACGGCCAGGCGCCATCCGGACGTGCCGTTCACCAAGTCCCCGGCCGAGATCGAGAAACTCGCCGACCTTCAGCTGCGTCTGCTTTCGCACGCGGCGGGTCTCGTTCGCCCGGGCGGGTACATCGTCTACTCCACCTGCTCGCTCGACCCGCGAGAGGGCGAGGATGTCGTCGCCCGCGCGTTGAGCGATGACGAGCGCCTTTCGCGCGTTCCGGTTGCCGAAGCGACGCTTCCGGGTCTGGCCGAAGCCATCCAGGCCGACGGCAGCGTGCGCACGACGCCGGCGATGCTCGAACGCGTGCCGGCGCGCGTCGGGGGCCTCGACGGCTTTTACGCGGCGGTGCTTCGCCGCGCGGGTTGAGGAACCGCAGCGCACGCAATACGTTATGCGCAGCGTGCCCCTGTGATAGGCCGTTTCGTGAAAGACAGCGTCGCTCCCGGTCTGGACCCGTTCTTGGCATCACGTTCCATCGTATCCGAAAGCCCGGCCCGTCGTTTTCTTGCCGAGGCGCGGCGTCGGCTCGCCCGTCGCAGGGCCGCATGGGGCGTTTCGGCACGGCGGCTGACGAGCGGACCGGACCATATCCTCGTCGCGCCGGCGGACCTGCGCGCCGGCGACGCCCATATCGCCGACGAGATCTATGCCGGTCGCTTTCCACTCGCCGGCCGCATTCTCGAAACGCAGGGTGCCTCGCCGTTCACGATCGCGCTTCCCTCGCGCGAGTTCGCGGAGGAATTGCACGCCTTCGCGTGGCTGCGAAACCTGCGCGCCGCCGGCCACCCGCTTTCCTACGCCAACGGCCGTGCGCTCGTCAGCGACTGGATCCGCCTGCACGGCAACCGCGCCGAGGGTGTCGCCTGGGAGATCGACGTCGTCGCGCGGCGCCTCATCGCATGGCTTTCGCACTCTTCCATCCTGTTCAAGGATGCCGACAGGCGCTTTCGCCGACGTTTCCTCAAGAGCCTTTCCGTCCAGGCGGCCTATCTCGGCCGTGTCGCCGCGAGCGCGCGCGACGGCGAGGAACGCATGCGCGTGCGCATCGCGCTTGCCCTCGTCAGCATATGCCTGCCGGCGACGCCGTCGGCGATCAGGCTCGCGGCGCGCCGGCTCGACGCCGAACTCGACCGCCAGATCCTGCCCGACGGAACGCATATCTCGCGCAATCCGCAGGCCGCGCTCGATATTCTCGTCGACCTGCTGCCGCTTCGCCAGAGCGCGGCAAGCGTCGGCCACGATCCTTCGGTGCGCCTGATCAGCGCCATCGATCGCATGTTCCCGGCGCTGCGCTTCTTCCGTCACCGCGACGGCGCGCTCGCCCTCTTCAACGGTGGGAGCGCCGCTTCGGGGGAAAGGCTGGCCGCCGTCCTTCGCCACGACGACACGACGGCCGGGCGCCTGCGCGAGCTGCCGCATGGCGGTTTCCAGCGCCTCGGTGCGGGCGATACGGTGGTGATCGCCGATACCGGACCGACGCCTGCCGGAAACGTGGGCCTGCAGGCGAATGGCGGGTGCCTCGCCTTCGAGATGTCGACGGGGCGCGATCGGCTGATCGTCAATGCCGGCGCACCGGTTCACGACCGCGAGACCTATCTGCGCTTTTCCCGGGCGACGGCCGCGCACTCGACCGCGACGATCGCCGACATTTCGCAGGTTCGCGTCGAGACGTCGCGTTTCGCCGGCCCGCGCCTCGTCGCCGGCGTGACGAACGTCACGGCGACACCGCAAGACAGCGATACGGGAGCGCGCGCGTTTTCCGCCACCCACGATGCCTATCTCGCCCGCTACGGCATAAGCCACGAACGCCAGCTTCGCCTCGAGGCGGACGGCAGCTCGCTCATCGGTCGCGACCGCTTTCTCGGCGCAGACGGCAGGCTTGCCGATACCGTGCGGCTGGAAGCGGTGCTGCGCTTCCACCTTCATCCGGCCGTTACCGTCGAGGAACGCGACGGCGAGATCGTGCTGGTTCCGCCCGGCGGTCATCGCTGGGCCTTCGTGTGCCTCGACGCGCAGGCGAAGGTGGAGGACGACGTCTTCTTCGCCGACAGCGCCGGCCCGCGCCGCTCGCACCAGATCGTCGTTTCCGTCATCATCTCGCAAACGCCGGAACTGCAGTGGACGCTCGGACGAGCCTGATCGTCTCAAGCGCGGCCGGCGGCACGCCTCGTATTCCATCCTCCCGTCGCCTGTGCTAGAGCCGCGACGAGCTTGATCCCGCCGGTCGCCCGTGCCGAAGCGCCCTTCGGGCCGGCCGGCTCCTCTTCCCGGGAACCGCAGACATCATGGCCGTAGCATCCAAGTCCATTCCCGCGCCGGAACGCGTGAACGTGCGCCGTGCGCTTCTTTCCGTCTTCGACAAGACGGGCCTGACCGATTTCGCCGGAGCGCTCGCGGGCCGCGGTGTCGAACTCGTCTCCACCGGCGGTTCGGCGCGTGCGCTCGCCGCGGCCGGCCTTTCGGTCGCCGACGTGTCGGACGTCACCGGCTTTCCGGAAATCATGGACGGGCGCGTGAAGACGCTGCATCCGGGCGTGCATGGCGGTCTGCTCGGCATCCGCGACGACGAAACCCATGCGGAGCAGATGCGTGAGCACGCCATCGCCGGCATCGATCTGCTGGTCGTCAACCTCTACCCCTTCGAAGAGGTGCGTGCTGCGGGCGGCGACTATCCGACCACCGTCGAGAACATCGACATCGGCGGGCCGGCGATGATCCGCGCGGCCGCGAAGAACCATGCCTATGTCACGGTGCTCGTCGATCCGTCGGACTACGACGCGTTGATCGGCGAACTCGATGCCAATGACGGGGCGCTGACCTACGCCTTCCGTCAGAAGATGGCGGCCAAGGCCTATGCGCGCACCGCAGCCTACGACGCGGCGATCGCCAACTGGTTCGCCGAGGCGCTGGACGTTGCCGAACCGGCGTACCGGGCGATCGGAGGGCGGCTCGCGCAGACGATGCGCTACGGCGAAAACCCGCACCAGACGGCCGGCTTCTACGTCACCGGCGAGAACCGGCCGGGCGTCGCGACGGCGCGTCAGATCCAGGGCAAGCAGCTTTCCTACAACAACATCAACGATACCGACGCCGCCTTCGAATGCGTCGCCGAGTTCGCTCCGTCGGCGGGTGCGGCCTGCGTCATCGTCAAGCACGCCAATCCGTGCGGCGCGGCACTCGGCGATACGTTCGCCGAAGCCTATCGCAAGGCACTCGCCTGCGATCCGGTTTCCGCCTTCGGCGGCATCGTCGCGCTGAACGGCGAACTCGACGCCGACGCCGCACGAGAGATCGCCGAGGTCTTCACCGAGGTCGTCATTGCGCCTTCCGTCAGCGACGAGGCTGCCGAAATCCTTGCGGCGAAGAAGAACCTGCGCCTCCTCGTGACCGGCGGTCTGCCCGATCCGCGCACGCCCGGCATCGCGGCGAAGACGGTCGCGGGCGGCCTCCTCGTCCAGGCGCGCGACGCCGGTGCCGTCGAGCGCGACGATCTGAAGGTCGTCACTCGCCGGGCGCCCGAGGCCGGCGAGATCGACGATCTGACCTTCGCCTTCACGATCGCCAAGCACGTGAAGTCGAACGCCATCGTCTATGCGCGCGACCGCGCGACCGTCGGCATCGGCGCGGGCCAGATGAGCCGGGTCGATTCGGCACGCATCGCCGCACGCAAGGCCGGGGATGCAGCCGAAGCGCTCGGTCTCGACGAGCCGCTGACGAAGGGCTGCGTCGTCGCCTCGGACGCCTTCTTCCCCTTTGCCGACGGCATGCTTGCAGCCGTGGAGGCGGGCGCGCGGGCCGTCATCCAGCCGGGCGGCTCCAAGCGCGACGACGAGGTGATCGCCGCCGCCGACGAAAACGGCATCGCCATGGTCTTCACCGGCATGCGCCACTTCAGACACTGACGCGAAGCGCCGGTTTCAGCCGGCCTTGCCACCCTGCTGCTGCCGGGCTTTGTCGAGAGAGACGGCCGCGTCGATCAGCTTCGCGGCGTCCGGGCCGCCCCAGGCGGCGGGACCGTTCATCGCGGCAAGCAGGCAACCATGGGTGCCGATGAGCAGCGATACCGGCAGACCGAGGGCGAGACCTTCCGACCTCAGATCGTCAAAAACCTTCATGCTCGCATCGCGGGTAAGCGCCAGATGCGTGACGCCGGCCTTCTTCAGGAAGGCGGCCGGTTTCGATTGCGCACCCGTATCGACGTTGATCGCCACCACTTCGAAATCCGGCCCGCCCTTCTTCGCCTGAAGGGCGTCGAGTTCGGGCATCTCCGTGCGGCAGGGCACGCACCACGTCGCCCAGACGTTCACGAGCAGCGTCCGGCCGGCACGATCGGCGAGCGTGGCCTTGCTTCCGTCGGCGTGTTCGAAGGCGATGTCGCCCATGTAGCGGGGCTCATCGGGCGGGTGCATGGCCGCGACGGCGCCGGTCGCCTTCGCATCGAGCGCCTTCGCCTTACCGGCGGCCGCAGCGCAATCGGGATTTCCGCCCGCCCCGTCGGCGGCAGCGGTCCGGTGGGCATTGCCAGTCCATGCGCCGCTCACGTATACCGCCCCCGCGCCGACGACGATCGCGACGGCAAGGGCGATGGCCGCCCTTTGCAGGCGGAGCGAGCGTCGCGGTCTGGCTTCGTTCATTCACTGGCTCCCGGGATCTCAAACGCCATGGCCGATCAGAGCAACACCCCGCCGGACGCGGCGAACCGCATGTGGGGCGGGCGTTTCGCGAAGGGCCCGTCCGCGGTCATGGAAGAGATCAACGCTTCCATCGATTTCGACCGCAAGCTCTACGCCGAGGACATCCGCGGGTCCATCGCACATGCCGAGATGCTCGAAAAGCAGGGCATCCTCACGACACGGGATCGTGACGCCATCGTCGAGGGGCTGGAAACGATCCGCTCGGAGATCGAGGCGGGCAGCTTCGCCTTCTCGCGCCGCCTCGAAGACATTCACATGAACATCGAAAGCCGGCTTGCCGATCTCATCGGCCCGGCGGCCGGCCGCCTGCACACCGCACGCTCGCGAAACGACCAGGTCGCGGTCGATTTCCGCCTGTGGGTCAAGGCGGAACTGGAGCGCACCGAAGCCGGGCTGGCGGCACTGGTCGAGGCGTTTCTTGCCCGTGCCGAAGAGCATGCGGATACGGTCATGCCGGGCTTCACCCATCTTCAGGCGGCGCAGCCCGTCACCTTCGGCCATCACTGCATGGCCTATGTGGAGATGTTCGCGCGCGACCGTTCGCGCGTGCGCGACTGCATCGCCCGCATGGACGAATCGCCGCTCGGCGCCGCGGCACTCGCCGGCACCGGCTTTCCCGTCGACCGGCACATGACGGCGACGGCACTCGGCTTCCGCGAGCCGACGCGCAATTCGATCGATTCCGTTTCCGATCGCGACTTCGCGCTCGAATACCTGTCGACCGCCTCGATCTGCGCGACGCATCTTTCGCGTCTCGCCGAGGAAATCGTCATCTGGTCGACGCCGCAGTTTGGCTTCGTCCGGCTTTCGGATTCGTTTTCCACCGGCTCGTCGATCATGCCGCAGAAGAAGAATCCGGACGCCGCCGAACTCGTGCGCGCCAAGACGGGCCGCATCAACGGCTGTCTCGTCGCGCTGCTCACCATCCTGAAGGGCCTGCCGCTCGCCTATTCCAAGGACATGCAGGAGGACAAGGAACAGGTGTTCGACGCGGCCGAGAGCCTCGGGCTCGCCGTCGCCGCGATGACCGGCATGGTCGCCGACATGCGCGTCGAGGTCGATGCCATGCGCCGGGCGGCGGGCGCCGGCTACACGACCGCGACCGACCTTGCCGACTGGCTGGTGCGCGAAGCGAACCTGCCGTTTCGCGAGGCGCACCATGTCACGGGCGTCGCCGTCGCGCTCGCCGACGATCGCGGCTGCGACCTCGCGGATCTGCCGCTTGCCGAATTGAGGAAAATCAATCCGGCGATCACGCAAGCCGTCTACGACGTGCTGACGGTCGATGCCTCGGTCGCAAGCCGTTCGAGCTATGGCGGCACGGCACCGTCGGAGGTTCGCCGGCAGATCGCGGCATGGCGCGAGCGGCTTTGACGGTGCCGCGCGTTGCAGGCAATCGCCGTGACAGGGTGCACAAGCGGGACGAACTTCGCTAAGGAACCAGTGACGCGCAAGCCGTGACGCGCGCGTCCTCGGGAACGTCGCCAGCGGAGAGTCGATCGGCATGCGCGCCAGAAGCCTCATTATCCTTCTCCTTGCGGCCCTTGCCGGCCCGCTGGTTCTCGCCGGCTGCGGCGCCAAGGGCGATCCGTACGTGCCGGGCGTCTACGACAAGAACGGCAAGCCGGTGCAGACGACGACGCAGCCGCCCGTCAAGGACCGGCACTTCATCCTCGATCCGCTGATCCAGTAGGCCGGTCATGAACCATTTCGAGTATCGCGACGGCGTGCTGCACGCCGAAGGCGTGAGCGTGGAGGCGATCGCCGCCGAGGTCGGCACGCCGTTCTACTGCTATTGCGCGGCGACGCTGCGCCGGCATTACGCCGTCTTCGCCGAAGCCCTTTCGGGCCTCGACGGCATGGTGTGCTATGCGCTGAAGGCGAATTCCAATCAGGCGGTACTGACGTTGCTGGCAAGGCTCGGTGCGGGCGCCGACGTCGTCTCCGAGGGCGAGTTGCAGCGTGCGCTCGCCGCGGGCATTCCCGCCGGGAAGATCGTGTTTTCCGGCGTCGGCAAGACCGCACGGGAAATGGATGCCGCGCTTGCCGCCGGCATTCGCTGCTTCAACGTCGAGTCGGAACCGGAGCTGGAGCTCTTGAACGCCCGTGCGCTTGCGGCCGGTCTCGTCGCACCCGTTTCCTTCCGCATCAATCCCGACGTCGACGCGCGCACCCACGCCAAGATCTCGACCGGGCGCAAGGAGGACAAGTTCGGCATTTCGATCGCGCGCGCGGAGACGGCCTACGCCCATGCGCGCGCGTTACCCGGCGTCCGGCCGATCGGCATCGACATGCATATCGGCAGCCAGATCACCGACCTTCAGCCCTTCGCCGACGCCTTTTCGCGGCTTGGCGAGCTTGTCGCGCGGTTGCGGGCGGCCGGTCACGAGATCGAGCATGTCGATGTCGGCGGCGGCCTCGGCATTCCCTACCGTCTCGACAACGCGCCGCCGCCGTCGCCGGAGGCGTATGCCGCCCTCATCCATGAAAAGCTCGGCGATCTCGGCTGCGGCGTCATCGTCGAGCCGGGCCGGCTGATCGCCGGCAATGCCGGCATCCTCGTCACCGAGGTCCTCTATCTCAAGGAGGGGGAGGAACGCGGCTTCGCGATCGTCGACGCAGCGATGAACGACCTCGTCCGGCCGACGCTCTACGACGCCTATCATGATATCTTTCCCGTTCGTCGCGCCGAAGCGGATGCGCCGCGCCGCCACCTCGACGTGGTCGGGCCGGTCTGCGAGAGCGGCGACTATCTGGCGCGTGGCCGCGAGCTTGCCGTACCGGCGCCGGGCACGCTGCTCGCCGTGGGCTCGGCCGGTGCGTATGGCGCGGTGCAGGCCAGCACGTACAACACCCGTCCGCTGGTACCGGAGGTGCTCGTCGACGGCGATCGTTACGCCGTCATCCGCCGCCGGCCGACCTACGAAGAGATGATTTCGCTCGATACGGTGCCGGACTGGCTGACCGATGGCTGACGGACCGAACACGCAGGCTTGAACGGTGGCTGTGCCGAAATATCGCAGCCTGCCTCGCCGTCGCCGCAAAGAATGCTACCGTGACGGTGTGACAACGCGTGAAGAAAGGTTCGCGTGATGGCCGTCCCACCTCAGGATGACCAGAAGGAAGAACCGGCACGCGGCCGGATGTCGCCGCTGGCCCGACGCATCCTTAGAAGCCGCAGCGCCATGCGCGCGGTCATCGTCGTCGAGCGGGCCTGGCCGCTTCTCGTTCCGCCCCTTTGCGTCGCCGCCCTCTTCGTCTCCCTCGCCTGGTTCGGCTATTTCCACGCCGTGCCGGTATGGGCGCGTATGATCACGCTGCTGGCGCTCGCTGCCGGCTTCGTCTGGTCGCTCGTCGGCCTGCGCACGTTCCGCATGCCGGGTGCTGCCGCGGTCGACCGGCGGCTCGAACGGGTCAACCGGCTGGAGCATCAGGCGCTCGCCGTGCAGGACGACCGGCCGACGAGCGACTCCGCCTTCGCCAGCGCGCTCTGGGCGGAACATCGCCGGCGCATGGCCGAACGGCTTTCGAGCCTTCGCACCGGCGCGCCGGAACCGGACACGCCGCGCCGCGATCCGTACGGGCTGCGCGCGCTCGTCCTTCTCCTCTTCGTCACCGCCTTCGCCTATTCGCATTCGAATCAGGCTGGCTTCCTCTCCGATGCGTTCAGTCTCGCCGGCCCCGGCGCGCGCGCCGCGCCCGTTCGCGTCGACGCATGGGTAACGCCACCGGCCTATACCGGCATGGCGCCGATCTTCCTGACGCGCGCCGAAGGCAATGCGGACGAATGCGTCTCCATGCCTGCCGGCAGCGAAGTCACCGTCCGCGTCAGCGGCGGTACGGGACCCGAGGTCACCTATCGCGGCGAGAACGGGAAGGAGGCGCAGGCGATCGAGCCCTCGACCGGCGCAAAAGGCGCGGCGAAACAGGCCGATACTGATGCCGATACCAATGCTGATGTCGGCGGCGATGCGGCGTCGGCGCGCGCCTACGCCTTCAAGCCATCGGCCGGCGGCGTGCTTTCGGTTTCGAGCGGTGCCGGCACGCGCGCATGGACCTTCGACGTCATTCCCGACGAAGCGCCGCAGATCGCCTTCGCGGGTAAGCCGACGACCGATCGCAACGGCGCCCTCCAGCTTTCCTACACCGTCAAGGACGACTACGCCGTCCAGTCCGCAACGGCCGAGATCGTACCTGCCGATGCCGAACCCGGTGCGAAATCGCTTTACGGCCCGCCGGCCTTTCCGCTCTCCCTGCCGGGTCGCGGTTCGAAGGACGGCAAGTCGACCTCGAGCAAGGATCTGAGCGAGCATCCGCTTTCCGGTCAAAAGGTGAAGATCACCCTGGTAGCGACGGACGGCGCCGGCCAGAAGGGCCGCAGCAAGACGATCGTGACGCGCCTGCCGCAAAAGTTCTTCGGCAATCCGCTCGCCCGGTCGGTGGTCGAACAGCGGCGCACCTTCGCGCTCGACACGCGCCGGATGCCACGCGCGCTCGCGCTCGCCGACGCCATAACCACCGCACCGGAAAAGACCTTCGACGATCCGTCCGAGTTCCTGGTGATGCGTTCGGCACGCGAACGCATGGCGCTCGCAAACGACGACAAGACGATGCGCGACGTCGCCGACTACCTCTGGCAGGTCGCGCTGGACCTCGAAAACGGCGATCTTTCGCTCGCTCAGCAGCGCATGCGCAACGCCGCCGAGAAGCTTTCGCAGGCTCTGAAGAACGGAGCATCGGACCAAGAGATCGATCGCCTGATGAAGGAACTGCGTCAGGCGATGAACGACGTCATGCAGGAAATGGCCAAGCGTGCGATGCAGAACCCCGAGACGGCGCAGCAGATGCCGCAGGACATGCAGAACGTCCTTCGCCAGCAGGATCTCGAGCGGATGATGGATCAGCTCGACAATCTGGCGAAGTCGGGCCAGCGTGACCAAGCGCAGCAGCTGCTTTCGCAACTGCAGAACATGATGAACAACCTGCAGGCCGCGCGGCCCCAGCCCGGCCAGCAGGGTCAGAACCCGATGCGCCAGCAGATGGACAAGCTCGGCAAGCTCCTGCAGCAGCAACAGCAGCTTATGGACCAGACCTTCGACCTGAACCGCCAGCTGCAGAACGGGATGAACCGGCAGGGCCAGCAACAGCAGGGCCAGCCTCAACCCGGTCAGCAGGGACAACCCGGCGAGCAAGGTCAGCCTGGACAGCAAAGCCAACAGGGCCAGAATGGCCAGGGCCAGCAGCCGATGACGGAAGAACAGCTGCGTCAGGCGCTCAAGGAACTCAAGCGCCAGCAGCAGAACCTTCAACAGCAGCTCGGCCAGATCCAGAAGGGCATGGAAGGCATGGGCATGAAGCCCAACAAGGGCTTCGGCAAGGCCGGCGAGGCCATGGGCAACGCCTCCGGCGCGCTCGGCAAGGGCGAGGGCGATCGCGCGCTCGGCGAGCAGGGAAATGCCATGCAGGCGCTGCGCGACGGAGCTCAAAGCATGATGCGCCAGATGCAGCAGGCCATGGGCCGGGGACAGGGCCAAGGCCAGGGTCCGGGCCAGCCCCAGGGCCAGCGCGTCGGCCGCGACGAGGGCCTCGATCCGCTCGGCCGGCCGCGCTCGAGCGCCGGTCCGGATTTCGGCGATCAGGTCGACGTTCCCGACGACATCGACATCCAGCGCGCCCGCGAGATCCTGAACGAGATCCGCAAGCGCCTCGGCGATGCGCTGAGCCCCCAACTCGAGCAGCAATATCTCGAGCGGCTGCTCAACATGCAGCAATAGGCGCACGCACCGGATCGCACGATCCGGCTTAAGGTGCGGCCTCTGTTCAAGGCGCGGCTATGTCGGGCAGAGGGCGGCGAACGGGAAGAGCGGGCGGGGCGCCGAAGCGCCCCGCGACTCGATCAATCCGTCTAAGCTCGATTTCTGGAAATGAGCTTGTAGATGGCAACCACGACGGCGATCACCAGCAGTACGTGAATCAGCGCACCGGCAACGTGGAAAAGCAGTCCCAGGACCCACAGGACCAGAAGAATAACGACAATCGTCCAAAGCATCAGTATCTCTCTCCTTGCACACCGACCGGAACCGTCCCCTTACGCAACCGTGCCGCCGTCTCATGCGACGTACCGTGACGATGGGTGTTTCGAAGGCTGGCCGACATACCGGGAAGTCGGGGCTTGCCGTTTCGTTCCCATGCGCGTTTAAGCGGGCGCAATTGATGTTCCGAAAGGCGTACCGATGAGCGAAGACGGAGCGACGATGCTCGGTCGTGCGAGCGCGATCCCGGCCAGTCCCGAGGAAGCGGTGCTGGACCGCGTTCGCGATCCCCATGCGGCAATCCGCTACGCCGTGCGCTTCGTCGCGCCGGAATTCACCTCGCTCTGTCCGGTGACCGGCCAGCCGGACTTCGCCCATCTCGTCATCGACTACGTCCCGCGCGAGTGGCTGGTGGAGAGCAAGTCGCTGAAGCTCTATCTCGCTTCGTTCCGCAACCACGGCGCCTTCCACGAGGAATGCACCGTCTCGATCGCGCGTAGGCTCGTCGACCGGCTCGAACCGGAATGGCTGCGCATCGGCGGCTACTGGTATCCGCGCGGCGGCATCCCGATCGACGTCTTCTACCAGACCGGCCCCGCGCCGGAAGGCATCTGGATCCCCGATCAGGGCGTCCCACCCTATCGCGGACGAGGGTAGAGCTTTTTCGGGTCCGGCGGTCTCAAAACGGCCTTCGAGCCTTCAGCCGGCCAGTGCCGTCGATACTGCGGCGCGAATTTCGGGCAGCGAAAACGGCTTGTCGACTACGTCGACGACGATCTTCCGAAGGCTGTCGGTGCGTTCTCGCTGTTCGGCGAATCCGGTCATGAGCAGGATCTTCGTCGCCGGAAACTCGTCGGCGGTGCGGTGCGCGAGCTCGATCCCGTCCATCACCGGCATGCGGATGTCCGACAGAAGCAGGTCGCATGCGTCGCGACGCAGTTGATCGAGGCCCTCTTCGCCATCGCCCGCTTCCACCGTCTCGTGCCCGTCGAGGCGCAGGGCGCGGGCGACGAAGGAGCGCAGGACCTCTTCGTCCTCGGCGATCAGAATGCGTGCCATTCTCGTCTCCAGTCTTGCTCGTTCGACGCGCGTGCCGCGATGATTGCGGTTTCCACGAGCGCGTGCAATCCATCACGGATCGGTTTTCGCCGGGTAAACGCTGAAGGCGGAACGCTTCGCCGGCGCGCCTATACGGCTTCGGCGCCTTCGCGGACGATGCCGACGAAGGGCAGTTCCCGGAAGGCGTAGGCGACATCCATGCCGTAGCCGACGACGAAATAGTCCGGGCATTCGAAACCGACATGGTCGGCCTCGAGCGTTCCCTCGCGCCGGGAGCGCTTGTCGAGGAGGACGGCGATCGACACGCCCGCCGCACCGCGTTCGAGCATGAGGTCGCGTGCGAAGCGCAGCGTGCGCCCGGATTCGAGGATGTCGTCGATGAGGAGGACGTCGCGGCCGGCGACGTCGGAATCGATGTCGCGCAGGATCTTGACGCCACGGCTTTGCGTACCGGCCCCGTAGCTCGACAGCGTGATGAATTCGACCTCCGGCGCGAGGCCGGCTGCGTGCAGCGCACGGATCAGGTCGGCGGCGAAGATGAACGAACCCTTGAGGATTGAGATGACGAGCAGGTCGCGCTGCGGCCTGGAGGCGATCTCGCGGGCCAGCGCGAGGTTGCGCTCGCCGATCTGTTCGGCGGTGAAGAGCGGATCGATGGTCTTGCCGCGAACGACGGGCATGGCAGGTCCTGGTCTTGAATTGGCGGGGCCGATGAAACGCATTGTTCCGATAGCGCATCCGCTCCCGCCGTCAAAGGCACGGGCGGTATGGAATCAACCGATGAAGCCGGAAAGGACGCGCGGCGCACCGGCAAGCAGCGCGCCGGCCGATGCGACGAGGAAGGCAAGCGTGAAGAGGCCCGCGCGGCTCGGCACCGACCGTCCATGCGGTTTCATTACCGGTGCGAACGGACGCGGCGGGCACCAGCCGGGTTCCATAGGTCCCATATTCTCGAACTCGACATCGAGGATTTGCCCGTCGTGCAGAACCCTGCGAAAATGCTCGACATGGGCGCGTCGCTCCGGTGCGAGAAGATCGCCCCGACGCGGGAATGCCGGCCGTGCGCGATGGCGTGGTCCGTTTGCGGCCATGACAGTCTCCAGGGGTGTGCGGTAGGATGGTGTGGGATACTGCACGAAGAACGGTTAACGCTCGGTAAAGTGCGGCGGCGAGCCGGACATCGCGTTAAGTCGGCGTTAACGCTGTCTGGCGATGGTCGGATGCGGCCGCGGCCGGCGTCCGCTCGCGCGAAACCTTATGGGAAACGCTCGTGATTCACTTCGAAAACGTCGGTTTGCGCTACGGCATGGGACCGGAGATCCTGCGCGACCTGACCTTCGACGTCCCGGATCGCTCCTTCCAGTTCCTGACGGGTGCCTCGGGTGCCGGCAAGACCACGCTGCTGAAGCTCCTGTTCATGTCGCTCAGGCCGACGCGGGGGCTGATCACCATGTTCGACCGCGACATCGCCATGGTGCCTTCGGGCGACCTGCCGATGCTGCGCCGGCGCATCGGCATCGTCTTTCAGGACTTCCGGCTGCTCGACCATCTGACCACGTTCGAAAACGTGGCGTTGCCTTTGCGCGTACGCGGCCGGCCCGAATCGAGCTATCGCCGGGACGTGGTCGAGCTTCTGGAATGGGTCGGCCTCGGCGATCGGGTCAACGCCCTGCCGCCGGTGCTTTCGGGCGGCGAGAAGCAGCGCGCGGCGATCGCGCGCGCACTCATCGACCGGCCGGAACTGCTGCTTGCCGACGAGCCGACTGGCAACGTCGATCCGCCGATGGCCAAGCGCCTGCTGTCGCTCTTCCTCGAGCTCAACCGGCTCGGCACCGCCGTCGTCATCGCCACGCACGACCTCTCGCTGATGGACCAGCTCGAAGCGCGGCGCATGATCCTCACACATGGACGTCTCGAAATCCATGGCTGAGACAGCGACCAAAGCCCGGGTTCCGGCCGCTCGGGGAAAGCGTCCGAAAGGCCCGCCATTGCGTCCCACGGGGCCGATCGTGCCGGTTTCAGGCGTTTCCGGCAACGCGCTCGTCGTCGTCGTCGCCATCATGGCCTTCCTCGCCTGCCTCACTCTCGGCGCCGTCACGATGATCCGCCAGAGCGCGACGAGCTGGCAGAGCGAGATCGCCCGCGAGGTCACGATCCAGATCAAGCCCGAGGAAGGGCTCGACATGGACAAGGCCCTTGCGAGGGCACGCTCGGTCGTGACGACCTTTGCCGGCGTGACCGGCGCCTCGGTAATGGGCAAGGGTGCGACGGCACGGCTCCTGCAGCCATGGCTCGGCAGCGGTATCGACATCGACGAACTGCCCGTGCCGCGCCTCGTCGTGGTGACGATCGACGAGCGCGATCCACCGGACTTCCAGGCCATGCGCGCGGAACTGAACGCGCAGGTGCCGCAAGCACGCCTCGACGACCACCGCGCCTGGGTCGACCGGCTGACGGCGATGGCGAACACCACCGTTCTCATCGGGCTCGGCGTCCTCGGCCTCGTCATGACGGCGACGGTGCTGACGGTCATCTTCGCGACCCGTTCGGCTCTTTCCGGGAACCGGCACATCGTCGAGGTGCTGCACTTCGTCGGCGCGGAGACGCGCTTCGTCGCGAGCCAGTTCCAGCGGCATTTCTTCCGCATCGGATTGAAGGGAGGGCTCGCGGGCGGGGTGCTCGCGGCTGGCGCGTTCTTCGCCGCCGGCGCCTGGCAGAACGCCACCATGGGCGCGGCCGGCAGCGCGCAGACGACGGCGCTCTTCGGCCGGATCGCCATTGGCCCGTGGGGCTATCTCGGCATCGCCCTCGTCGTCGCCGTCGTCGCGGCGGTGACGGCACTGACGACACGCCTGACGGTGATGCGCACCATCCGCCATATCGATCGTGCGCGGGCGGACGGAAACCGCGCCGAGCCGTCATGAGCGGCGGGCCAGAAAGGGCTGGCGTCGCGAATTTCGCCGGGATAAGCAGCCACCATGGCGCATGAATCGAGACGGACGGCGCACCGTGCGAGACGGCCCCTGCGTCGGCTGGCCATGTCTGCCGGCCTGGCGGGCATCGTCGTGGCGGGCGTGGTACTCGCCGGTTTCCTGCGCTTTGCCGAACACGTCGCCGAGATGAAGACGCCGACACCGGCCCCTTCGGCGGATGCGATCGTGGTGCTGACGGGCGGGCCGCGGCGCATCGAGAGTGCGCTTCGGCTCCTGAGGGACGGCGCGGCGCACCGCCTGCTCATCTCCGGCGTGAATCCGAAGACGACGGGCGAGGAGATCCGCAAGCTGACGAAAAGCTCGCGCGACCTGTTCTCGTGCTGCGTCGACATCGGCCACGACGCGATCGACACGATCGGCAACGCCAACGAGACGGCGCGCTGGATCCACGACAACGGCTACCGCCACGTGGTGCTCGTGACCAACGACTACCACATGCCGCGCAGCCTGATGGAACTCCACCGCGTGGACACGAGCACCGACTACATTCCCTACCCCGTCGTCAACACGGACCTGACCTCGCGCGAATGGCTGACCAAGCCGAATGTGGTCCGCCGGCTCGTCGCCGAATACCTGAAATATTCCGCGGCGCGGGTGCGGAGCTATTTCGGCGGCCCGTCTGACACCGGCCTCAGGACCGATCGGGTACAGACGAAGGCGCTCAAGACCGTGGACTCGAGCGGAAGTTGACCGGCCCGAGCGTGGCTTCGACGGGATGGCCGGTGGCACGGTGCGGTTTTCCTTTCGGAACGAATGGTGTATCCGCCGCGTGGACCGCCCGCGAGGCATCGCGCCGGGACACCGTCCACGATGAAAGCCGATGCGCAACCGCATGACCGTTCTTCGCTCGCTCGCCTTCAACGCGGCCTTCTACGCCAATCTCGTGCTGCGCATGCTCGTGTTCAGCCCGGTCTTCTTCGCCCTGCCACGCGAGCGTGCGTGGCGGGTGCCGAAGAACTGGGTGCGTGCGAGCCACTGGCTGCAGGCGAAGATCGCGCGAACCACCTTCGAGATCGAGGGGCTGGAGAACATTCCCGAAGGCGGCTACATCCTCGCACCCAAGCACCAGTCCTTCTGGGACACCTACGCGCTGCTGCCCTGGCTCGACGATCCGGTCTACATCCTCAAGCGCGAACTCATGTGGATCCCGCTCTTCGGCTGGTACATCGCCAAGATGCGGATGATCCCCGTCGACCGTGGCGCGCGCGGCCGGGTAATGGCGAGGGTGCTCGATCGCGCCAAGGAGGAGATGCGCAAGGGCCGTCAGCTGATCATCTATCCGGAAGGTACGCGCCGCCCGCCCGGTGCCGAGCCGGAATACAAGTTCGGCGTCGCCCGCATCTATGCCGATCTCGACGTGCCGGTCGTGCCCGTCGCCATGCATCCCGGCCTGTTCTGGCCGCGGCGCCAGTTCCTGCGCCAGCCGGGCCATTTCAAGGTCCGCATCCTGCCTCCGATCCCGCCCGGCCTCGGGCGTGAAGCCTTCCATACGCGGCTCGTCGAGGAGACGGAGGCGGCGAGCGACGCGCTGCTCATCGAAACGGTACGCGACAACCCGCATCTGGTCCTGCCCGAAAGCGCCAGGTCCCGTCTCAGGACGCTGCACGCACCTGCGGAGCATCCAGGCGGAGACGCAGACCCTCCGCGACCTGCTCCAGCCAACGGTCGCGGATGCGCATGACGTGAAGATGCTCGAGCGTGTTGAAGACATAGTCCTCGTTCGGCCCGGATCCGCCGACCGCGCCGTGGATCGCCTCGACGGCCGCTTCGGCCGACAGCGCACCGGCATACTGCCCGTGCATGCGGTCGACGACGTAGGTCACGGCCGGCACGCGCTCGCCGCGCTCGAGGCGGATCGGCACGATGCGCTCGGTATAGACGTTGGTGACGAGTTCACGGGCGCGCAGATAGGCCATGACCTTGCCGTGATCGTTTCCGCGAACGCGATAGGCAAGCCCACGGCACGAGCCGCCGCGATCGAGGCCGAGCACGAGCCCCGGGCGTTCCGGCGTGCCGCGATGGACCTGCGAACGCACGCACAGCGACCGGCGCAGACCGAAGGCGCGGGCCGGCTCGCGTTCGAGATAGTCGAAGCCGGGCCGCCACATCAGCGATCCGTAGCCGAAGACCCAGAAATCGGTCGTGCCTTCCATCATCGTCCTCGTCGTACCTTGCGCGGCGGGCAAGCATTGGAGAACGCCGCGCGGCCGTCAACCCGTGTCCGTCGGCGCGCGGGAAGTGCCCCGTGAGGCGCACCAGGCTGCTTCGCATCGGCCTCGTCACGCTCGTCGTCCTCCTGTGCGTCTATACGGGCGCGTGGTTCTACCTTGCCGCGACCCTGCGCACGCGCGTCGACGACGCCCTGACGGCGCTTGCCGGAAAGGGTGTGGAGGCAACCTGCGGCGATCTTTCGATGTCGGGCTTTCCCATCGCCATCGGCGTCGAATGCGACGGTCCCCGCGCACGGCGCGCCGGAACGCCGGCGGCCCTTCGTGCCGATGCCTTCGCTTCCCGGGCGCGTTTCCTGCGGCTCGGCCGCATCGTCTCGACCGTCACCGGACCCATGAGCGCACGCGACGAGGCGGGACGCACCGTCGACGCGGACTGGCAGACGCTGCGCGCGAGTACCGATCTGTGGCGTCGCGGGCTCGAACGCGGGGTTCTCGATGTGGACCGTCTCGAAGCGAAGGTTGCCGCTCCAGGCCTCGACGGTACGCTGCAGCTCGATCTGCGCCGGCTCGAAACCAGCACCAGCCGTCGCGGCCGGACGCTGGCACTTGCGGTTTCGATGGACGGGCTGGAGCTTTCCGGGGAGGCGGTGCCCGACGGACTGCCCGCGTTCGAACTGGCCGGTGCGGCTACGGTACAGGGGCTCGGCGACGCGTTGAGCGGACGTTATCGGCTGAATCCGGCAATGCTGCGCGGACATTCGGGGCAGCTCAAGCAGTTCACGGCGAAGCTCGCCAACGGGGCGAGCCTCTCTTTGACGGGCCCGTTCGCAGTCGACGACGAGGGCCGCATCAGCGGCACGTTCCGCCTGCAGATCGCCGACGTCTCCGGTTGGCAGGAGGTCGTCGGCAAGCTCCTGCCCGGCGCGCGCGACATGACGGCGAACGCCGCCGGAATGCTCCAGGCGCTCGCCGGCAACGACGGAACGACCTCGGTGACGCTCAAGGCCGATCACGGCCGCCTTGCGCTCGGTATCATTCCGGTCGGCCGTCTGCCCAACCTTTGAGACGGATCTTCGCACCCATCGTATAAGCGGGGAAACGCTTATTCCGGATGCCGGCCGTGCCGGCCGAAGTCCGGTGCGTCGACCTCCTGGCCGGCCTCGATGATCGATCGGCGCACGGCGCGCGTGCGGCTGAAGAGATCGAAGAGCGCGTCGCCGTCGTGCCAGCGGATCGCCTTTTGCAAGGCGGCCAGATCCTCCGAAAAGCGTGCCAGCATCTCTAGGATCGCATCGGAATTGTGCAGGCACACGTCGCGCCACATCGTCGGGTCGGAGGCGGCAAGCCGGGTAAAGTCGCGAAAACCGGAGGCGGAATACTTGATGACCTCGGACTGCGTGACCGTCTCGACGTCGTCGGCCGTGCCGACGATGTTGTAGGCGATGATGTGCGGCAGGTGCGAGACGATCGCGAGCACCTTGTCGTGGTGCGTGTGTTCCATGCGCTCGACCGTCGAGCCGCAGGCTTCCCAGAAGTGCGTGAGCCGCTCGACCGCCGCCTCGTCGGTGCCGGGAAGCGGCGTCAGGATGCACCAGCGGTGTTCGAAGAGCTCCGCGAAACCGGCCTCGGGGCCGGACTGCTCGGTCCCGGCGATCGGGTGGCCGGGCACGAAATGGACGCTTGCCGGCAAGTAAGGCCTCATCTGCTCGATGACCGAGGTCTTCGTCGAGCCGACATCCGTGACGATCGCGCCGTCGGAAAGATCGTGCGCGATGTCGCGGGCGACGGCACCGGACGCACCCACGGGCACGGCGACGATGACGAGGTCCGCACCGCGCACGGCTTCGGCGTTCGAGGTCGTGTAGCTGTCGCCGAGATCGAGCTGATGGGCGTGTTCCAGCGTCTCGGAACTCGCCGTGGCGATGGCGATGTGATCGGCGAGTTCCTTCCGCCGGATGACGCGCGCCAGCGACGAGCCGATCAGACCGATGCCGATCAGGGCGACACGTTCGAAACGTGCGCTCACGCCACCCGCTCCATGAACGTCGCCAGCGCGTGGATCACGCCGAGATTGGCTTCCTCGCTGCCGACCGTGAAGCGCAGCGCATTCGGAAAGCCGTAGGCTTCGACGCGGCGCAGGATGTAGCCGCGTTCGGTCAGGAACGCGTCGGCGTCCGCTGCCGTGCGGCCGGGTTCGTCGGGGAAGTGCACGAGCACGAAATTCGCAACCGTCGGCGTGACAGTCAGGCCGAGCGCGGTCAGCGATTCCTCGATGCGCGCGAGCCAGGCCTCGTTGTGTTCGAGTGCCGCGGCGACATGGTCCCGGTCGCGCATGGCGGCCGCCCCGGCGGCGATCGCCAGGGCGTTGACGTTGAACGGCCCGCGGATACGCCCGACCGCGTCGATGATCCGGGCCGGCGCGACCATCCAGCCGATGCGCAGCGCCGCCAGGCCGTAGATCTTCGAGAACGTGCGCGTCATGACGACGTTCTCGCTGGCGCTGACGAGTGCGAGCCCCGCGTCGTAGTCCTCGCGCGTGACGTATTCGGCGTAGGCGGCGTCGAGCACGAGGAGAACGGTCTTCGGCAATCCGGCATGCAGGCGCCGTATCGCGCTTTGCGGCAGATAGGTGCCCGTCGGGTTGTTCGGGTTCGCGAGGAAGACGATCTTCGTGCGCTCCGTCACGGCGGCGAGGATCGCCTCGACGTCGGCGGTGCAGTCGCGCTCGGGCACGGTGACCGGCGTCGCGCCAGCGGCCAGCGTCTGGATGCGGTAGAGGAGGAAGCCGTGCGCCGTGACGATCGCCTCGTCGCCGGGCGCGAGATAGGCTTGGCAGATCAAGGTCAGCAGATCGTCCGACCCGTTGCCGCACAGGATGCGATCGGGATCGATGCCGTGGACCGTGCCGATCGCCTCGCGCAGTTCCCGTGCCGTGCCTTCGGGATAGACGGAGAGCCGGTCCGCGGTGCGGCGGAGCGCGGCCTCCGCATTCGGGCTCGGCCCGAGCGGGGTCTCGTTGGCGGAAAGCTTGTAGACCTTGCGCGCGCCGGGGGCCGCGTGCTTGCCGGGCACATATGCCGCGATGTCCATGATGCCGGGTTTCGGCAACGGCCGATCTGGTGCGCTCATCGGGGTTTTCCTCGGAAACCGTCACCGGCTCTTAGCGAATCCTTCGCGGCGATGCAAAGCCGGATGCCGCGGCGAACGCGCGATGTTGACGAGACCGGCGGAACGGACGTATGAAAAAGCGGAACTCGTGGTGATTTGGCCGGTCGGCTTGCAGCCACGTAAAACAACTCGCTAAAAAGGCCGCGAAGCAGGACTTCTTCTGACCGGCCGCGTTTTCGCTGCCGGTTTTTTTTCGTTTGTGGAGTACGGCTTATGCCGATCAAGATCCCCGACCAGCTTCCCGCTCGCGCGGCACTCCTGCGCGAGGGCGTCGCCATCATGGACGAGCGCACGGCGCTGCGCCAGGACGTGCGTCCGTTGCAGATCGGGCTCTTGAACCTGATGCCGAACAAGACCCGGACCGAGGCCCAGTTCGCCCGCCTCATCGGCGCGACGCCGCTGCAGGTCGAACTGACGCTGGTACGCATCGGCACCCACGTTTCCAAGAACACGTCGGAAGAGCACCTGATCACCTTCTACCAGACGTGGGAGGAGGTCCGCGAGCGCGCGTTCGACGGGTTCATCGTCACCGGCGCGCCGATCGAGCTGCTACCCTTCGAGGAGGTTACCTACTGGAAGGAACTGACCCGGATCCTCGACTGGACGACGACGAACGTGCATTCGTCCTTCTTCATCTGCTGGGGCGCGATGGCGGCGCTCTGGCACTTTCACCGCGTGCCCAAGCATCCGCTTGCAAAGAAGGCGTTCGGCGTCTACCGCCACCGCAACAATGCGCCGGCTTCGCCCTATCTCGCCGGATTTTCGGACGATTTCTCCATTCCCGTCTCGCGCCGCACCGAGATCCGTGCGGACGACATCCCGACCGATGCCGGCCTCGATCTCCTGATGGAATCGGACGCGACCGGCCCATGCCTCGTGACGGAGGCGCCCGGAAACCGGCTCTACATGTTCAACCATATCGAATACGATTCGACCTCGCTGGAGGAGGAATTCAGGCGCGACCTCGAAGCCGGCATCGGCCCCGACCTGCCCTTCGACTACTTCCCCGAGAACGATCCGAACCGGCGGCCCCTCAACCGCTGGCGTTCGCACGCTCATCTCCTCGTCAGCAACTGGATCAACCAGGTCTACCAGACGACGTCCTTCGACCTCAGCGCGATCAATCGGTCCTGATTCCCCGGGAGGTGTGGACGCCCTGCGGGGCAAGTGCCGGCACGAGCGCGCGGCGGCTGGCGCGGCGCGCGGCCGGCAGGCCCTGATACAGCCTCTTCTGCGCCTCGATGATCAGCACGCCGGCGAAGACCGCGCCGACCCGCCGGCCGGTCCGCTCGCAGGGCTGCCAGAAGCGCAGCATGCCGCGTCGGTGCGTCGGCGGGAAGAAGAGCGCGTCGGTCATCGGGCCGGGCGTGAAGTTCGTCTCGCGCAGCAGGGCGGTGATCTGGCTGCGCGAATAGGGCCGACCGGACCCGAACGGGGTATGCTCGAAGCGTGCCCACACGCCGCGCCGGTTCGGCACGACGACGACGAGGCGCCCGTTCGGCGCCATGACCCGCCAGGCTTCGCGCAGTGCCTCCGCCGGGTTCTCCGCGAATTCGAGCGCATGCACCATCAGTACGCGGTCGACGGCAGCGTCCGAAAGCGGCAGTTCCTCCTCGAAGACGAGCGCCGTGGCGCCGGGTCGCTCGTTCGGCCAGGTGCAAGCCCCCTGCCGGGCCGGCATGAAGGCGAAGCTGCGTTCCGTACCGCTCGAAAAGCGCTCCAGATAGGGCGGAGTGTAGCCGAGGCCGACGAGCCGCTCGTTCGGCAGGCGCGGCCAGATCGAGCCCAGCGCATCGCCTACCGCCTCGCCGGCCGCGCGGCCGAGCGGGGAAGCGTAGAACTGGCGCAATTCGAGGATGTCCGTATTCATGGCCGACGAACGTAGTGCCTTTCGAGTGCGAAGGGAAAGGCGCGTTCGCCTTGAAGATGCCCGGGGCATCACCCTACCTTGAAGAAGAGCATCGCGCGACGGTTGCGCCGGCAGCCGGTGCATGCGCGCGTCGAAGATCCCGCCCGAAACACCCGCCATCGAACGAGGAGACACCACCATGGCCGAACTCGAAATCCACCAGTTCATGTGCCGCAGCGACAATTTCGGCGTCCTCCTGCACGATCCGGAGTCGGGCGAGACCGCTTCCATCGACGCGCCGGAGGCAGAGCCCATTCTGACTGCACTCGACGAGCGCGGCTGGAAGCTCACGCACATCTTCACGACGCATCACCACGGCGACCACGTGGAAGGCAACGAGGCGCTGAAGGAGCGTTTCGGATGCACGATCATCGGGCCGAGGGCGGAAGCGGATTCGATTCCAGGCATCGACCGCACGGTCGTCGAGGGAGACCGGTTCACCTTTGCCGGCCATCCCGTCGAGGTCATCGAGACACCCGGCCATACCGCCGGCCACGTGAGCTACCATATGCCGGACGACGGGTTGCTCTTCGCCGCCGATACGCTCTTCGCGCTCGGCTGCGGACGGGTCTTCGAAGGCACGCCCGACCAGATGTGGTCGTCGCTGAAGAAGCTGAGGGCGCTACCCGCTTCGACGATCGTCTATTGCGGCCACGAATATACGCTCGCCAATGCGCGCTTCGCCGTCACGGTGGATCCCGACAATCTTTCGCTCCAGAGCCGCGCGCGTGACATCGAAACCCTTCGCGAGGCGGACAAGCCGACCCTGCCGACGACGATCGCCGAGGAACTCGTGACCAACCCGTTCCTCAGGCCCGACGATGCCGACATACGCGCCCATCTCGGCATGAGCGACGCCACCGACGCCGAGGTGTTCGCGGAAATCAGGTCGCGCAAGGACCGCTTCTGATGGAGGCCGGGGCGCGGGCGATCGTCGAGCGCCTGGGGCTTCGAAGCCATCCCGAGGGCGGATGGTTCGCCGAGACGTTCCGCGACGGTGCCGCGGGCGAACGCGGCCGTTCCACGGCGATCTACTACCTTCTGCAGGCAGGCGAGCGTTCGCACTGGCACCGCGTCCACGACGCGGCGGAAGTCTGGCACTGGTATGCCGGCGCTGCGCTCGACCTCCGGCTTTCGCCGAACGGCGTCGAATGCGAGGCCCGTCGCCTCGGCAACGATCTCTCGGCCGGCGAGCGCCCGCAGGTGGTCGTGCCGGCCTCGTGGTGGCAGTCGGCTGCCTCCAGCGGTCCATGGACACTCGCCGGATGCACCGTCGCACCCGGTTTCGTGTTCGAAAGTTTCGAAATGGCCCCAGCGGACTGGGAGCCGGGCGGCGGGAACGCAACCGAATAGCGTCAGCTACCGGATCAGTCCCAGCGCCACGAAGACGATGACGACCTGGCCGGCGAAACGCGCCAGCCAGATGACACGGGTCTGCGCCAGGCCGACGGAGCTGTCGCGTTTCACGAAGTAGCGGTGGAGGGCGTGGGAGAGGTCGGCAGCCGCGAGGATCAGGGCGCCACCCATGACCGTCGGCGGCGTGACCATGCCGGCCGTCGCCACCATCGCCACGAGCACGAGGCCGTAGATCGCTTCGGGAATGTTCAGGGCCGTGCGCCGCCGGCATATCCGCACGAAGACGAGAACCGTCGCGAGTGCCAGCACGATGGCGGTTGCCAGCCGCCAGCCTTCGAGCAGCATTCCGGGCGTGCCCGCGACCGTGAAGACGACGGCGTAGACCACGCGCGCGGCAAGGAAGGCGCCGAGCGCGAGCAGCGAGGCGGTGACCTGCTGCTGGACGAGCAGCATCTCGCCGAGGCCGCTGAAGGCGAGCGCGACGAGGAGCACGCTCGGCCCGTCGGCGAGAACGATCATGATCGCAAGCAGCGCGTATGGCAGGACGACGATCCCCGTCTTGCGCGCCGAGGTGGGCCCGCCGAGGGCAACGAGCGCAAGGCAGAGCGTCGCGAGCATGAAGACGAAGGTGGCGAGAACGGGAGATGTCAGGCCGCCGGCGAGAAGCGTGCTCATTGTGCCCCCGCCTCCCGGCCCGCGGCGCCTGCCGGCATCCGGCTTCGTCGACGCCTGCCGATCATGTCGCGCGCGGCAAGCGCCGCACCGCCGCTGATCAGCACGCAGGCGATCGTGATGCGCAGGCTCGCCTCGCCGTAGCCGCTCGCCACGAGAACGATCGTCGATAGCAGCGGCGCGGCATAGCTCGACGCACCGAGCACCTGGATGTCGCCGTGCTTGACGCCGTAATCCCAGACGTAGAACGCGCCGCCGACGGGGCCGAGCCCGAGACAAAGCACGGCAAGCCACTGCGTCGCCCCGGAAGGCCAGACGGTCGTCTCGATGAACCAGTGGCAGATCAGCGCGAGCACGGCGGTCGCGAGACAGAAGGCGGTGACGGCATCGGTCGGCACCGTGCCGAAGCGCCGCGAGACCAGCGAATAGCTCGACCAGGTCAGTGCGCATAAGAAGGCGATCGCGTAGCCGAACGCGTAGTGCGCCTCGAACGTCACGCCGGCGCGCGCGACGATGAGCACCGTGCCGGCAAGCCCCATGACGGCCCCCGCGACATGGTGCCAGCGCAGCCGTTCGCCGGGCAGAAGCGCCGAGCCGACGACGATGAAGAGCGGCCAGAGATAGGCGATGAGCCCGGCATCGACCGGGGGCGCGTTCTTCAGCGCGGTGAAGTAGAGGAAATGATAGCCGAAGAGGCCGCCGATCCCGAGCGCGTAGACCGGAAGCGGCTGGCGAAGGCCGGACAGGCGCCGCGGTTCTCGCAGGAGCGGTACGGCACCGATCGCCGTGGCGACGAGGAAGCACATGGCGCTCAGCTGGAAGGGCGGCACCGCGCCAGACGCCGCGGTGAACAGCGCAAGCAGGGACCACATCAGGATCGCCGTGAAGCCGATGAGCGTCGCGCGGGCTCGCATGTCGGACGGTCGCTCCCTGACGTGGTAACGGCTTGGTGGAACCGGGCGAACGAAGCCATGCCGTGTTTCGCGGCCCCGAACAAGTCCCCTCGCACTGCGCGGCAAATCCGCGGTCGCGGGCCGGCAAGTCGCCTTGGCGAAGGCTTCAGCTACCGAACTGCGTCGCCGAAACCGTGACCCAGCCGATCCGGGTCGGCACGCGCGCATAGACCGGTGCGTAGAAGTCGCTTCCCTTCGTTCGGGCGAACCAGACCGAGATGTCGTCGGCCTTCTTCAGGTAGTTGATGCCATCATTGCTGCGGCGATAGCCGGCAAGCGGGGTAAAATTGACGGTGCATACGAGCACGTCGCCGGAATAGGCGTCGGTCGAGACCGATTTGTGTCCGTCGGCCTTCAATTTGAGTTCGGCAAGCGTCTCGCCGTCGAAGAGACGGATCGTACGCGGGCATGCGGGCTCGCCGGCCGGCAGCACCAGCGCGGAAACCGGCTCGACGACGTTGCGCAGATCGTTTTCTTCGACCGGAACCCAGTCGTCCTGCTTGTCGTCCTTGTCCTTCGGCTTGCGCTCGACCGAACGCACGGCGCCATCGTCGAAGCGCATGGTCGTCTTGGCGTGCTTCTTGCCGGAGGTGTACTGCATGCGGTAGCTCTGTGCCTGCAGCCTTTCCGGCAGGATGGCCCCGGTCACGTGCGAAGTGCCGTGCGTGCTGTCGAAGATCTTGGCAAGGCCGGCGCTTTCGAGATCGCCGTCGATCGTGTAGTGCTTGCCGTCGGTCTTGGTCGTGAACGTCGCGCGCGCGACGGTCAGACCCCAGAAGCGGATCGCATAGGCGGTGCGGGTCTGCGCGGCGTTCGCGCTTGAGGAAAATGTCGTCGCTACCGCAAAAGCGGCAAGGGCCGCGCCCGTGATCGATCCCGAAAAACGCATCGCTTCATCATTCCGGCCGGTTGCGTGCGGATAAGTCGAAACCCGCGCGAAGGTTCCCCGTCGCATGGGTCGAAGCGCCAAAGGCGACCGATTGGCAGCCTATGGCTTGACGCGGCAGCCGTGCGCGACTATCATGGCGTCCGATTTTCATCTTGAAAGCCGGCATCCACGCACTTCGCGATCGCTGAATTGCGCCGTGACCGGCCGGAACCAACAGAACGAACGGGTGAGACCATGTCCCGCATCTGCGAGCTGACCGGCAAGGGCATCATGTCTGGCAACAATGTCAGCCACGCCAACAACAAGTCGCGGCGCAAGTTCGTGCCGAACCTGAACCACGTCACGCTGATGTCGGAAGCGCTCGGCCAGCGCTACCGGCTGCGGGTTTCGTCCGCGGCGCTGCGTTCGGTGGAACATCGCGGCGGGCTCGACGCCTTCCTCATGAAGGCGAAGGAAAATGAGCTTTCCATGCGCGCTCGTCTTCTCAAGCGCCAGATCGCCAAGAAGACGGCCGAGACCGGAAGCAGCGAAGCCGCCGCCTGAACGCGGGTTCCGCTTTTTCCGTATACGGCATCGGGTCCCTCCCGGTGCCGCTCGCGCCGGGCCGAACCACGGTCCGGCTTTTTCAGCTGGTGGCATCAACCCAGGATAAAAAAATGCGCTCGATCCGAGAACTCGCCCCCTTCGTCGCGCTGATGGTCGTCATCGTCGCGGCGTCCAACGTGCTCGTCCAGTATCCCTTGCACGCGACGCTCGCCGGCATCGACCTGGCGAACATCCTCACCTGGGGCGCCTTCACCTATCCGGTGGCCTTCCTGATTACCGATCTGACGAACCGGCGTTTTGGCGTGCGCGCTGCGCGGATCGTGGTGTGCTGCGGCTTCGTCATCGCCGTCGCCGTCTCGGTGGAACTCGCCGCGCCGCGCATCGCCGCCGCCTCGGGTGCTGCGTTCCTCGCCGGACAGCTTCTCGACGTCACGGTGTTCAACCGGCTGCGGCGCATGCAGTGGTGGCTGGCGCCGCTCTCCTCGACCGTGATCGGCTCGATAGTCGACACCACGATCTTCTTCGGCGTCGCCTTTGCCCCGTTCTTCGCCTTCGTCGGCGCGAACGATCCCTTCGCCATCGCTTCGGCACCGGCCTTCGGTTTCCTGCCGTTCGAGGTGCCGCGCTACGTTTCCTGGGCCGCCGGCGATCTCTCGGTCAAGCTGATCGTCGGGCTCGGCATGCTGGTGCCCTACGGGCTGCTTCTGGCGGTCATGAAGCCGGACAGGCGTGCCCTGGAAGGATCGGCCGCGTAAGGCGCGTCATTCGACGAGGCGGAATTCCAGGAACAGCGTGCGCTGCAGGATCGAACCGTTGTCGTCCGAGACGAGCAGCAGATGGGCCGTTCCGGTCTCGTCGTAGGTGACCGAAAGCCCTTCCATGTTGTCGATCTGATCGCCGGGCCCGGCCCGGAAGATCTCGCGGCCCGTGACCGTCGCTCCCGGCCGGATGGCTGCGGCGGGGACGCGCACGATGCGCGTCTGGAACGCGCTTGCCAGGGTAACGCCGCGCTCCAGAAGCAGAAGGTCGCCGTTCTTCAGGAAATCGCCGTCGCTGATGGCGAACGGCGGATCGCGGTGGACGAAGAACGTCCCGGCCCGCGGACCGGCAAGAACGCCGGCGAAGATGTCGCCGGCGGGGTTGATGCTCATTTCCGCCACCGCGACGGCCGAGCCGGCAAGCACGCTCGATCGCGGTGCGATCGCAAGCGTCTCGAGGCCGCGATTGCTGCGCAGTTCGCTGCGGGGAAAGGGGATGGGCAGGCGTTTCAGCGGAGCGGAGCCCATCGGATCGCGAAGCGGGTAGAGCTCGATGCGATGGTCGCGTTCGAACCCGACCAGCACGCCGTGCGGACCGATCGCAAGGCTTTCGGCATCGCTTTCTTCCTTGTAGCGCGAGATGCGCCCGCCTTCGCCTTTCAGCGGCGCCATCGTAAAGCCGGTGATCCCGGCAAGGCGCCCGTCGTCGTCGCGCTGGAGACGACCCGCGTACCAGTAGCCGGTATCCGTTATGCCGAGAAAGGCCTGCCGGTCGGCGTCGAGCCGGATCGAGGAAAGGCCCTCGAAGCGTTCGTCGCGCGAACTCACGACCAGCCCACCCTCGAAGACGAGGTCGCCGAAGCGGGTTCGGCTCCGCCCGATCGCGAAATGATGGATTGGCCGCGTCGTCACCGCCAAAGGCGTTCCAGCACTGCTCGTGAAAGGCCCGTTCGCAGGCGTGACGTCCGCCGCAATGCCGGGACTTGAAAGCGCGATCGTCAGGCAGGCGCCGAGCGCGAGGCGAAAGGCGGCACGTTGCCGCCGCTTCGTGCGCACGGCTAGCTCGCGCGCATGATGCTGCCGCGGGGGCCCTGCCGTGCGGTCCCTTCCTCCGAGAAGAGGCCGGCGAGCTGCTCGGTCATGGCGCCGGCGAGTTCCTCCGCGTCGACGATGGTCACGGCGCGGCGATAGTAGCGCGTCACGTCGTGCCCGATGCCGATCGCCAGAAGCTCGACGGGCGAACGCTGCTCGATCTCCTCGATGACGGCGCGCAGGTGCCGCTCGAGATAATTGCCCGGATTGACCGACAGCGTCGAATCGTCGACCGGCGCGCCGTCGGAGATCATCATCATGATGCGGCGCTGCTCGGGGCGCGCCATGATGCGCGAATGCGCCCAGATCAGCGCCTCGCCGTCGATGTTCTCCTTTAAAAGCCCCTCGCGCATCATCAGACCGAGATTGCGCCGCGAGCGACGATAGGGCTCGTCGGCGGACTTGTAGACGATGTGGCGCAGATCGTTGAGCCGCCCCGGAGCCTGCGGCTTGCCGGTCTCCAGCCAGTTCTCGCGCGACTGGCCGCCCTTCCACGCCTTGGTCGTGAAGCCCAGGATCTCGACCTTCACGCCGCAGCGCTCCAGCGTGCGTGCCAGGATGTCCGCGCAGGTGGCCGCCACCGTGATCGGCCGGCCGCGCATGGAGCCGGAATTGTCGATGACGAGCGTCACGATCGTATCGCGGAAGTTCGTGTCGCGCTCCATCTTGTAGGCGAGCGGCTGCATGGGATCCATGATGAGCCGGGGCAGGCGGGCAGCGTCCAGGTAGCCTTCCTCGAGGTCGAAGTCCCAGGCGCGGTTCTGCTGCGCCATCAGCCGGCGCTGAAGCCGGTTCGCAAGCCGACCGACCACGCCCTGCAGATGGGCGAGCTGCTTGTCGAGAAAACCGCGCAGGCGATCGAGCTCGGCCTCGTCGCACAGGTCCTGCGAAGCGACCTCCTCGTCGAACTCGGTGGTGAAGACGTGATAGTCGATGCGCTCGTTCAGCTCGTCGAAGGGCTCGTTCGGCCGGCGCGATTCGCCCGGCGTCTCGGTATTCTCGTCGCCGTCGTCGGCCATCTCCTCGTCGGCGACTTCGGAGCCCTCCTCGTCACCTTCCTCGAAGGTCTCGTCGGAAGCTTCGCTCTCCTCGGCCGGCGCGCTCTCGCTGCCGGCCTCTTCCTCTTGCGTGTCGTTCTCGCGCTCGCCGCTCGGCTTGTCGTCCTCGCTGTCGTCCGCCTCGGGCTCCTCCTCCGGCTTCTGCTCCTCCTCGGCATAGTCCTCGGCGAGCTCGAGCGAAGAGAGCAGGTCGCGCACCGCACGGGCGAATTTCGGCTGGTCCTCGATGGAATCGAGCAGGCCGTCGAGATCGGTCCCGCCCTTGTCCTCCAGCCACTCGCGCCAGAGATCGACGATCCGGCCGGCGCTTTCGGGCGGCTTGCGTCCGGTCAGGCGCTCGCGCACGAGCAGGGACAACGCTTCCTCGATCGGGGCGTCCTCGCGGCTTTCGATCGTCGCGTAGTTCGCCTTGGTGTACTTGTCGGCCAGCATCGACCCGATGTTTTCGGCAACGCCGGCCATGCGGCGCGATCCGATCGATTCGATGCGTGCCTGTTCGATCGCGTCGTAGACCGCGCGCGCATCGGCACCTTCGGGGGCGAGCCGGGCATGCACGTCCATGTCGTGGCAGGCTTTGCGCAGCGCCATGGAATCGCCGACGCCGCGCGTGATGCGCAGATCGTTCGCCGTCGGCCGTTTCGGCAGGTCGGGCAGACGTGCGCGCTCGCCGGAAAGGCCCGGCCGGTCGTTGGAGAAGGCCACTTCCAGCTCGTGATCGCCCGCGATCGAGCGGATGCACCCCGTCAGCGCGCGCTTGAAGGGCTCGGAATCGATCGGCGCGGTGTTTGCCGGCCTCGCATTGTCGCCGCGTGCGGCCATCGGTTCGCCGTTTCCCGCTCCCTTACGCCGAGGCGCCGAGAACGATGTTCGCCGCGCTTTCCTTCAGCTCTTCGCCGAAGGCGCGCTGGTACTGCTCGGCGACGAGCGAGCGTTCGAGCTCGTCGCACTTGTTGAGGAAGGTCGCGCGGAAGGAAAAGGCGACGTCCCCGAAGATCTCCGCGTTCTCCGCCCAGGTGATGACGGTACGCGGGCTCATCACGGTCGAAAGGTCGCCGTTGATGAAGGCCGCGCGCGTCATGTCGGCGACGCGCACCATCTTGTCGACGGTGTCGCGCCCCTTCTCGGTGTCGAGGCTCTTCACCTTGGCGAGCGCGATCGCCACCTCGTTGTCGTGCGGCAGGTAGTTCAGGTTCGCGACGATCGACCAGCGGTCCATCTGCGCCTGGTTGATCTGCTGCGTGCCGTGGTAGAGGCCGGTCGTGTCGCCGAGACCGACCGTGTTCGCCGTCGCGAAGAGGCGGAAGGCAGGGTGCGGACGCACGACGCGCGACTGGTCGAGCAGCGTCAGCCGTCCGGAGGATTCCAGCACGCGCTGGATGACGAACATCACGTCCGGCCGGCCGGCGTCGTACTCGTCGAAGACGAGGGCGACGTTGTGCTGGTAGGCCCAGGGCAGGATGCCGTCCTTGAACTCGGTCACCTGAAGGCCTTCGCGCACGACGATCGCGTCCTTGCCGACGAGATCGATGCGGCTGACGTGGCTGTCGAGATTGACGCGCACGCACGGCCAGTTCAGCCGGGCCGCGACCTGCTCGATATGCGTCGACTTGCCGGTCCCGTGGTAGCCCGAAACCATGACGCGCCGGTTGTGCGCGAAGCCGGCGATGATGGCGAGCGTCGTGTCGCGATCGAAGAGATAGTCGGGATCGACTTCCGGCACATAGGCGTCGGCCTCGGCATAGGCCGGCACCTTCAGGTCGATGTCGATGCCGAAGGTCTCCCGGACCGAAACCTCGGTATCGGGCAGCTTGGCGCTTTCGACGTCCATTTTGTTCATCGTCTCTCCAGTGCGACCGGCGCCGATCGAGCCGCTCGCGACTTCTCAAGGCTGAAAGGGCGGGGCAGATGGCCCGGAGGTTTCGGCCGTTTCGTTCGAGTGCCGCCTCCGGCCCTCTTTGCATGTGTTCGACGTTTTTCGCCCGGTCGGCGCGTCTACGCGCGACCGGTGGAACCACGATCTAGCAGAAACCGGCCTGCTTCAACAATTGGTAGGCCTGCACGACTTCGCGAAAGCGCTCTTCCGAGCCGCGATCGCCGCCGTTGGCGTCCGGGTGATGCTTCTTCACCAGCGCCTTGTACTGCGTCTTGATCTCCTCGGAATGGGCGGTTTCGGCGAGGCTCAACGTTTCGAAGGCCTTCGCCTCCAGCGTCTTGATCTTGCGCCGGCGCGTCTGCGTGCGCACCTTTTCGGAACCGTCGTCGACGAAGCCGAACGGGTCGCGCATGCGCGCGCGGGCGTAGGATGCCGCACTCGCCGATCGCGTCGTGGAAAAATCCGGCGCGGCCTTGGCGTCCTTGTTGACGCCCATGCTCCAGGTCGGGCGATGGCCGGTCATCGCCTCGCGCTGGTACTTGGCGATGTCGCTGTCGGAAAGGCCCGAGAAGTAGTTGTAGCCCTTGTTGTAGCGGCTAACGTGGTCCTTGCAGAAAAGGAAATACTCCCCTTCCGCGTCCCGGCCGACGGGCGCCTTGTGCGTGCCCTTTTCCTCGCATCCGTCCCACTGGCAGATGGGCGTTTCCTCGCTGCGCGCACTCGCGGGTCTCGCGTTCGCACTGGCGCCGGCGCCGGGCGCCTTGCGCCCTTTCTTGCCGGTGCGGATGCTGTCGAAATATTTCGAATCCAGTTTCATGAAGCCGATTATGGTGCGCCACGCACGTGCGAACAAGGATTGACAATCGACGCGCATCTTGCCAAGCGCGCCAAATCATTCGCCGAATGCCGATCGTAGCCGATGACGGGGCGAAATAACGCACTGCCGGGAAGAAAATCGATGTCCGTCCAGTCCGAGATCGAACGCAAGCTGACCGAGGCGCTCCGGCCCGAGCGTCTGGCCGTGATCAACGAAAGCCATCTCCATGCCCATCACAAACCGGAGTTCGACGGCGCGGGCGAGACTCATTTTCGTGTTCGCGTCGTTTCAGAGTGCTTCGTCGATATGCCGCGCATCAAGCGCCATCGCACCGTCAACGAACTTCTGGACGAAGAACTGAAAGCGGGCGTCCACGCGCTTGCCGTCGAACCGGCCGCGCCCGGCGAGCCGGTGCGCTGGTAGCCTCGCGGCCCTACCGGTCTGGCTTTCCCCGGCGATGCGTTTCGACAAGCGCGTCGAGCAGTGCCGAACTGGCCGGCACGACCGTCTCTCGCCGTTTCAGCCAATGATACAGGACCGATAGCGGGCTCGATCGCGCAAGCAGGTCCCGCGCCTCGGTCTCGGTGATGGCAATGTCATCGAGGAGATCGCTTCGGCCGCCATCGATGATGCGTTTGAGTTCGGCGCGTTCGGCCCGCGCCTGCGCAAGGCCCGTGAAAAGCGCATCGAAGCGCAGCGCCATATGGTTCCGGCGCGGTCTCGGAATTCGAGCGTCCATGGCAACCTCCAGTTCGTCGACGTCCGTTTGACCGCAGGAATTGACATCAGACAAACGAATAGTGATGATGGCCGCCATCACAAAACCAAATGTCTGATCGGCATCGTGCAATCCTTGGACAGCGATCTGCTGCGCGTCTTCCTCGCCGTTGCCGAATGCGGTGCCTTCACCGGTGCGGGTGAAGTCGTCGGACGCACGCAATCGGCTGTCAGCATGCAGGTGCGCCGGCTCGAGGACCAGCTCGGCGAGACGCTCTTCGTTCGTGGGCCGCGCGGCGTCACGCTGACGGCGAAGGGTGAGCAGCTTCTGCCCTACGCGCGACGCATCACGGGGCTGATGAGCGAGGCGACGGCGGCGCTTCGCACGCCGCCGCTCGCAGGGCGCCTGCGCGTCGGCATTCCCGAGGAATACGGCGAGCGCATCCTGCCGCGCCTTCTCGCGGCCTTCGCCGAGCGCCATCCGGCCGTCGAGGTGACGGTGCGCTGCGACCATTCCGTGCCGCAACTGAAGGCGCTGGAACGCGACGAGCTCGATCTCGCCGTCGTTTTCGAGTGGAACCAGAGCGAGTTGGACGAGGTGCTGGCCGTTGATCCGACGGTGTGGGTGACGTCGATGGCGTATCGCCAGCACGAACACCGGCCGTTGCCGATCGCCATCTACAACGAATCGAGCTGGTGCACGGATTTCGCCATCCGTTCGCTCGAACAGCATACGATCGAGCACCGCGTCGCGTACACCTGCGAAACCTGCGGCGGTCTCAACATCGCGGTTGCGACCGGTCTCGCCGTCGCAGCACTTGCGCGAAGCACCATTCCGCCGGGCTGCCGTGAACTGACCTCGACGGACGGGTTCCCGACCGTCGACTCTTCGCGGGTCGTGCTCAAGCGAAGCCCCTACCACTCGACCGAAGCGGCCGAGGGCATGGCGGCGATGCTGCGCGAGGCTTTCGCTCCGGTGCCGGAAACCACGGAGATCCCCGGCGCGTGACGTATAAACCTGAAAGGCTCTAAGACGGGAACGCTCAGTCCTGCGCGGCGGCTGCCTCTTCCAGCGGGCGGATGCGCAGGCGGGTGATGCGGTTCTTCTCGCGCTTCATGACGATGAAGCGCTTGCCGTGGAAGGTGAAGGCCTGGCGCTCTTCCGGGATGATCTGCGATTCATGGATGACAAGGCCGGCGACCGTCGTCGCCTCCTCGTCCGGCAGGTTCCAGTCGAGCGCGCGGTTCAGGTCGCGGATCGGCACCGTACCCTCGACGACGACGGAGCCGTCGGCCTCCTGGCGCACGCCGCGCACGTCGATGTCGTGCTCGTCGGAAATGTCGCCGACGATCTCTTCCAGAATGTCCTCCAGCGTGACCAGGCCTTCGAGTTCGCCATATTCGTCGACGACCATCGCCGAGTGGAGTCGCCGGCGCAAAAAGGCGTTGAGCTGGTCCTTCAGGTTCGTCGTGTCCGGCACGAACCAGGGCCGCTGCGCGATCTTCACGATATCGACGGCGTTGACGTCGTTGGTCTCGGCGGTGGCGCGCAGAACGTCCTTGGCGTGAACGACGCCGATGATGTTGTCGGGCGTCTCCCGCCAGACCGGCATGCGCGTATAGGGGCTGTCGAGGATCTGGTGCACGATCGTCTCCGGCGTGTCGTCGGCATTGATCATGCGCATGGCGGTGCGGTGGACCATGACGTCGGAAACCTCGAGCTCGCCGAGATCGAGGACGCCGCCGAGCCGGTCGCGATCGGCCTTGACGACCGAACCCTCGCGGTGGAGCAGGTCGACGGCGCCGCGCAGTTCCTCGTGCGCGGAAAGCATCGAGACCCCCGTCAGGGTGATGCCGAAGACGCCGAGGATCTTGCGAACGATCCAGTTGACCGCCGCCGAGAGCGGGCCGACCAGCACGACGAAGGCGCGCACCGGCCGCGAGACCTTCAGGGCGAACTGGTCCGGCGTGGAGATCGCCCAGCTTTTCGGCAGAACCTCCGAAAAGATCACCAGCACCACCGTCATGACGATGGTGGCGAGTGCGACGCCGGAACCGCCGAAAAGCTTGAGGAAGAGGGTCGTCGTCAACGACGATGCGAGGATGTTGACGAGGTTGTTGCCGATGAGCAGCGCGCCGATCAGCCGGTCGCGCTTGTCGATCAGCCGTTCGATGACACCGGCGCGTTTCTCGCCGGTCGCTTCGAGCGCATGCATGCGCGCGCGCGTGACCGCCGTCAGCGCGGTTTCAGAGCCCGAAAAGAAGCCGGAAGACGCGACCAGTGCCGCGATCGAGACGATGATGACCCCGTATTCGGAAAAGAAGGAAAGAAGGCCATCCATGGTCATGACGGGTGATTTTCCTCGAGGAAACGGCGCACCGGATCGGCGGCGACGTCGTCGGCGACGAACGCCTGGCCGATGCCGTGCGTGAGAATGAAGGTCAGGGCGCCGCGGCGCACCTTCTTGTCCTGGGCGATCGCGTCCATGAGCACGTCGGCCGGCGGCAGCGTGCCCGGAATGTCGCCAAGACGGGTCGGAAGCCCGACGGTGCGCAGATGGTGTTCCATGCGATCCGCGTCGTCGGGGCTCGCAAGGTTCATCTTCGCGGAAAACCGGTGCGCGAGCGTCATCCCGATCGCCACGGCCTCGCCGTGCACGAGCCGCGCGCCGTCGTATCCCGTTGCCGCTTCCAGCGCGTGGCCGAAGGTATGGCCGAGATTGAGCAGCGCCCGCCTTCCGCTCTCGCGTTCGTCGGCGGCGACGACATCGGCCTTGGCCGCGCAACTCGTGGCGATCGCCTCGATGCGTTCGGGCCCGCCGGCGAAGATCGCCTGCCAGTTCGCTTCCAGCCATGCGAAGAAGTCCGGCCGGTCGATGAGGCCGTATTTGGCGACCTCGGCGTAGCCGGCGCGGAACTCGCGCTCGGGCAGCGTGTCGAGGACGGTCGTGTCGGCGAGCACCAGATCCGGCTGGTGGAAGGCGCCGACGAGGTTCTTGCCGGCCTCGGCGTTGATGCCGGTCTTGCCGCCGACCGACGAATCGACCTGCGCGAGCAGCGAGGTCGGCACCTGCACGAAGCGCATGCCGCGGCGCACGATCGCCGCAGCGAAACCGGCGAGATCGCCGACGACCCCGCCGCCGAGCGCCACGACCGCGTCGCCGCGTTCGAGACGTGCGGCGATGACGGCGTCGCAGACCGCCTGCAACCGGTCGAAACGCTTGGAGCGCTCGCCGGCCGGCACGGTGACGGCTGTCGCGTCGATGCCGGCCGCTTCGAGCGCGCTGATCAGGCTCGGCAGCTGGGTGGCCGCCACGTTTTCGTCCGTCACCACGGCGACGCGGATGCCGGGCAGCCTCTTGGCGATCGCGGTGCCCGCGCCGGCAAGGAGATCGGGCCCGACCAGGATGTCGTAGCTGCGTTCGCCGAGCGCGACGCGCACCGTGCGCGGCGGGATCGTTTCGCTCTGGCCGTCCGTCATCGCCCATCTCCATGCCGTGCCAGCGTTTCAAGAACCTCGTCGACGACCACGTGCTTGCCGACGTCGCGCGACTGAACGGCGAGATCGGCCTCGGCATAGACGGGATAGCGCTCGTCCATCAGCGCTTGAAGCGTCGCCTTCGGGTCGGCGGTGCGCAGGAGTGGGCGGGTATCGCGCCGCTTCACGCGCCCCCAGAGCGTTTCGATATCGGCGTCGAGCCAGAGCGACAGCGCGCGCTCCTTCACGAGGGCGCGCGTGCGCTCGGCGATGAAGGCACCGCCGCCGGTCGAAAGGATGCGAGGGCCGGTTTCGATCAGCCGTGCGATCACCCGGGCCTCCAGCGCGCGGAACTCGTCCTCCCCGTAAAGCTCGAAGAGGTCGCCGATCGACATGCGCGAGACGCGCTCGATCTCGTGGTCGGAATCGACGAAGGGCAGATCGAGGCGCGAGGCCGTCATGCGGCCGATCACGGACTTGCCCGCCCCCATCAGGCCGACGAGGACGAGGCAGCGGCCATCGAGGACGCGTCGTGCTGCCGCGTCGATGTCCGTGGTCGTCGCCGTGCGTTCTTCGTGCTGCATGGCCCTTTCGCCTTGCCGATCACCGCGTTTCCTATCGGCAAATGGGGGGAAAGCGTCAAGGCGTCGCGCACGCCGGCCGATGATTGTCAGTACGGTTCTTGCGCCGGCGGGCGCCCTCCCGCATAAAAAAGACGAAATCAGCTCGGTCGATTCGTGGAAGGACATATGCCGTCACTGATCCGGTTTGTCGTATTTTGTGCCGTCGTGGCGGCGCTGGCGTATGGAGCCATGTTCGCGCTCGTTCTCTACGTCCAGCCGAAGCCGCGCGAGATCACGGTGCACGTGCCGACGCCCACCCTCGACGACGGGCAGAATTCCACGCAGCAATGAGCGCGGCGGATGGTGGCCAACGGGCCGCGAGACGGTTGCCATGGCGGATCTGAGCGCAGCGCGCATCGAGGCCTTCCTGGAAATGATGAGCGCCGAGCGCGGCGCCGCCGACAACACGCTCGAAGCGTATCGGCGCGATCTCGACGATGCGGCCCGCGACATGCGCGCGTCCGGCGTCGGTCTCGAAACGGCGAACGCCGATGCCGTGCGCGGCCATCTCGCCTCGCTCGCCCGACAGGGCTTCGCCGCCAGTTCGCAGGCCAGGCGGCTTTCCGCGCTGCGTCAGTTCTATGCGTTCCTCTATGGCGAGGGGATACGCGGCGACGATCCGACCGGCATCGTCGATTCGCCCCGCAAGGATCGCCCCTTGCCGAAGACGCTCGGCGTCGACGAGGTGAACCGGCTTCTCGCAACGGCTCAGGCGGAGGTCGACGCGGCAGCGCAGGGCTCGCCGGAGCGCTTGCGGGCGCTGAGGCTCGTCGCACTTCTCGAACTGCTCTATGCGACTGGAATGCGCGTCAGCGAGGTCATCGGCCTGCCGGCAAGCGTGCTTGGCGAAGAGGGCCGTTTCCTCATCGTGCGCGGCAAGGGGGCGAAGGAGCGCATGGTGCCGCTCTCGCAGCCCGCCCGTGCTGCGATGCTCGCCTACGGCGCGGCCTGTGCGGGCATGAACGACGAGACGACGCGGGCGCCGTGGCTCTTTCCTGCCGATTCGAAGAGCGGCCATCTTGCCCGCCAGGTCTTCGCGCGCGAACTGAAGGGGCTTGCCGCCCGCGCCGGCCTTCCCGCCTCCGCGGTTTCGCCGCATGTGCTGCGCCATGCCTTCGCGAGCCATCTGCTTGCGAACGGTGCCGACCTGCGAGCGGTGCAGGATCTGCTTGGCCATGCCGACATCTCGACGACGCAGATCTACACCCATGTGCTCGAAGAACGGCTGCAACGACTGGTCCAGAGCCACCACCCCCTTGCAAAAAGCGGCCAAACGCGGGAATAGGGCCGAAGGGTCGAGGCGGACACCGAGGTTCCGCACGCACTTGCACGCCATCTTGAGGGGAAAGCACTTCCACCATTTCCCGCGAAAACGCCACGCTGGAACCGTTGCCGCATGTATACCTATCTCGACTTCGAAAAGCCGATTTCCGATCTCGAAGCCAAGATCCACGAACTGAAGACGTTGGCGACCGACGATCGCGGCGTCGATACCGCGGACGAGGTCCAGCGGCTGGAGACGCGCGTCAACGAGGCGATGGCCGACATCTACGCCAAGCTGACGCCCTGGCAGAAGACGCAGGTCGCGCGCCATTCGAGCCGCCCGCACTTTTCGGACTATGCGCGGTCCCTCTTCGAGGAATTCACGCCGCTCGCCGGCGATCGCACCTACGCCGAGGACGCGGCCATCCAGGCCGGGCTCGCGCGCTTCCGCGGCCAGCCCGTGGCCATCATCGGCCAGGAAAAGGGCAACGACACCAAGTCGCGCATCGAGCACAATTTCGGAAGCGCCCGTCCGGAAGGCTATCGCAAGGCGATCCGCGTGATGGAACTCGCCGACCGTTTCTCGCTGCCCCTCGTCACGCTCATCGACACGGCCGGCGCCTATCCGGGGATCGGGGCGGAGCGGCGCGGGCAGGCCGAGGCGATCGCCCGTTCGACGGAAACCTGCCTGAACCTTCGCGTTCCGATCGTCAGCGTGGTAATCGGCGAGGGCGGCTCCGGCGGCGCCATCGCGATCGCCACCGGCAACCGCGTCTACATGCTGGAACACTCGATCTACTCGGTGATCTCGCCGGAGGGTGCCGCCTCGATCCTGTGGCGCGATTCCGGGCGCGCCAAGGATGCGGCGACGAACATGAAGATCACCGCGGAAGACCTGAAGCAGCTCGGTATCATCGACGGCATCGTCCGCGAACCGGTCGGCGGCGCGCATCGCAATCCCGAGGCGGTGATCGAGACCACGGGCGCGACGATCGCGAGCGCCCTCAAGGACCTGGCCAAGTCCGACGGCGACACGCTGCGCCGCCAGCGCCGCGAGAAGTTCCTCGAAATGGGCCGCAAGATCTAGATGTGAGCTTTCATTAGGTTGTCCATCCGGTCCGGACCGGGGATGCTGAGGTTGTGAGACTTCAGAGTCCAGGGAGGGACCGGAT
>NZ_VHLH01000023.1 GCF_006516965.1 Pararhizobium mangrovi
TCATCCGGTCCCTCCCTGGACTCTGAAGTCTCACAACCTCAGCATCCCCGGTCCGGACCGGATGGACAACCTAATGAAAGCTCACAGCTAGCGGCTCGAACACGGCCGGGAACTCCGCGGACGCGGGCGGCAATGGTGCGGGCGATGCCGGAGACACAGGCTCGCCGGCGACTCCGGGTTCGAGCGGCAAAGGCGACACTTCCGGTCAATAGCCATTCACCTCTTGCCATGACGGCGCCTACATGCGCCGCCCGCCCTCGTGCGGTTTGATCACTCGACGCCGAGCTTTTCCTTGACGATCGCGTTGACGGCCTTCGGATTGGCCTTCCCGCCTGTCGCCTTCATGACCTGACCGACGAACCAGCCCGCAAGGCTCGGCTTGGCCTTGGCCTGTTCGACCTTGTCGGGGTTCGCCGCGATGACCTCGTCGACGGCCGTCTCGATGGCGCCCGTGTCGGTCACCTGCTTCATGCCGCGGCTCTCCACGATCTCGGCGGGGTCGCCGCCCTCCTCCCAGACGATCGCAAAGAGATCCTTGGCGATCTTGCCGGAGATCGTTCCTTTGCCGATGAGGTCGAGGATCGTGCCGAGCTGCCGTGCGGAAACCGGCGTTTCGTCGATACCGCGCCCATCCTTGTTGAGGGCGCCGAGCAGATCGTTGATCACCCAGTTCGCCGCCAGCTTGCCATCTCGCCCTTCCGCGACCTGCTCAAAGAAATCGGCGATCGCCTTTTCCGAAACGAGAATCGAGGCGTCGTAGACGGAAAGACCCAGTTCCGTGACGAAGCGGGCGCGCTTGGTATCAGGCAGTTCCGTAAGCTCGGCCGCCAGTCCCTCGACGAAGGCGTCGTCGAATTCGAGCGGCAACAGGTCCGGGTCGGGGAAATAGCGGTAGTCGTGGGCCTCTTCCTTCGAGCGCATCGCCCGCGTCTCGCCCTTGCCGGGATCGAAGAGGCGGGTTTCCTGGTCGATCGTGCCGCCCTCCTCCAGAATGGCGATCTGGCGTCGCGCCTCGTGCTCGATCGCCTGGCCGACGAAGCGGATCGAGTTTACGTTCTTGATCTCGCAACGCGTGCCGAAACCCTCGCCCGGCCGGCGCACCGAGACGTTCACGTCGGCGCGCATGGAGCCTTCGTCCATGTTGCCGTTGCAGGTGCCGAGGTAGCGCAGGATCATGCGAAGCTTCGTGAGATACGCCTTCGCCTCGTCGGCCGACCGGATGTCCGGCTTTGAGACGATCTCCATCAGCGCGACACCCGTGCGGTTAAGATCGACGCAGGACATCGACGGATGCCGGTCGTGGATCGACTTGCCGGCGTCCTGTTCGAGGTGCAGCCGCTCGATGCCGATCTCGATTTCCTCGAACTCGCCCTTGCGGTCCGGCCCGACAGAGATGACGACCGTCCCCTCGCCGACGATCGGATCCTTGAACTGGGAGATCTGATAGCCCTGCGGGAGGTCGGGATAGAAGTAGTTCTTGCGGTCGAAGACCGACCGGTTGTTGATCTTCGCACGAAGCCCGAGACCGGTTCGCACGGCCTGGCGCACGCATTCCTCGTTGATGACGGGAAGCATGCCGGGCATCGCCGCGTCGACAAGCGCGACATTCGCGTTCGGTGCCTTGCCGAATTCCGTCGATGCGCCGGAGAAGAGCTTGGCGCGGCTCAGCACCTGCGCATGAACCTCCATGCCGACGATGATCTCCCAGTCGCCGGTCACCCCCGGAACGGTGCGCTTCTGGTCGAATTGGCGGGCGTCGATGATCGTCATGGATTGGCCTGTCGGTCTGAATGGTGCGGTCTGGCTAGAGCATTTTCCAGCCAGACTGATCCAGTCTGGCGTCGTGATCAATGCGCAAAACAAAGGGATAGAGCGCTGGCCTGTTTCAGTCAGGTCGCAGAGCGCTCTAGACGAGAAGAAACGGGCTGGCAAGCGGCCGGCATCCGGCCGAATTCTCGTTCAGCCCCTGTCGGCCTCGCGGCGGATGAAGTCGGCTTCGGCGCGGAAATCCCCGTCGAAGGGTTCGCTTCCAGCGCGTCGGTACCAGTAGGCGGCGTTGGATCGGTCGCCTTCCATCCGATGGCAAAGCGCGTGGAGCTGGTCGAAGAGCGGTTGTCCCTCGTATTGCTGGGCGATCTCGTGGGCGCGTTCCCATCCCTTTCCCATGCGGAAATCGTCTTCGGCGAGACCGTCGAGCGCATCGAAGAGCGGGCGTCGCGGATCATCGGACATCGGCAAGCTCCTTCGTCATGAAGACCGTCGCCACATCCCGGTCGAGCGAGGGCGAATAGCGGTCGCTGAGCGATGAGATACGGTAGCCCCGTCGCTTGTAAAGCTCGATCGCCGGGATATTGCGCGCATGGGTGTGAAGCTCGGCCGTTTCGTAGCCGAGCCCGACGATTTCCGCTTCGAGCGCGGCCAGTACCGCCGAACCGACGCCCTGCCCCTGATGATCCGGATCGACCCACAGATCGCTGATCTCGTTCCGCCGGTTTTCCCGCGCGCCCCATCCGGCGACCGCCACATTGGTTTCGCCGACGAGGATCAGGCTGCGGTGCTCGTGGCAGAAGCGCTCGTAGCTCTGCCGCACGGCCGGTGCGAGTGCGGCGGTGCTTTCGCCCCAGCTGGCGACGGCGGCAAGCCATGCCGCGTAGCCGATTTCGGCAAGCAGGCCCGTCTCGTGCGGATAGGCATTGCGCACCGTGACCAAACTCGCCGCTCCCTTCGCTGCGTTCGACAAACCCTAACGGAACGACCGCAAGCGTCGAACTGCTGGCGGGACGGCGCGCCGCGAAGCTTTGCCTACCACCACCGCTCCGGCGTGAATCGGCCCGCCGCCTGCTCGATCGTATGCGCCGCGCGGAACAACGTCTCCTCGTCGAACGGCCGGCCGATGAGCTGCAGCCCCAGAGGGAGGCCCTTCGCGTCGAGCCCGGCCGGCACCGAGATGCCGGGCAGTCCGGCCATGTTCACGGTGACGGTGAAGATGTCGTTGAGGTACATCTTGACCGGATCGGCGGCCATCTCCGCGTCGTCGATGGCAAAGGCCGAGGACGGCGTGGCCGGTGTCAGGATGGCATCGACGCCGTTTTCGAAGGCGAGGTCGAAGTCGCGCTTGATCAGCGTGCGCACCTTCTGCGCCTTCAGGTAATAAGCGTCGTAATAGCCGGCCGAAAGCACGTAGGTGCCGATCATGATGCGCCGCTTCACCTCGGCGCCGAAGCCTTTCGAACGTGTGCCCTCGTACATGTCGACCACGTCGTCGGACTGCTCTCGCAGGCCGTAGCGCACGCCATCGTAGCGCGCGAGGTTCGAGGAGGCCTCGGCTGGGGCGACGATGTAATAGGCGGGAAGCGCGTATTTCGTATGCGGCAGCGTGATGTCGACGATCTGCGCGCCGGCGTCCTTCAGCCAGTGGATCCCGCGCTGCCACAATTCATCGATCTCGCCCGGCATCCCTTCGATGCGGTACTCTTTCGGAATGCCGATCTTCAGACCCTTGACGGACTGGCCGACGGCGGCCTCGTAGTCCGGCACGGGACGGTCAAGCGACGTCGTGTCCTTGTCGTCGACGCTGGCCATTTCCTTCAGCATGATCGCGGCATCGCGCACGTCGCGCGCGATCGGGCCGGCCTGATCAAGGGAGGATGCGAAGGCGACGATGCCCCAGCGCGAGCAGCGGCCATAGGTCGGCTTGATGCCGACCGTGCCCGTGAAGGCTGCCGGCTGGCGGATCGAGCCACCGGTGTCCGTTGCCGTCGCACCGGCGCACAGGAAAGCGGAGACCGCCGTCGCCGAGCCGCCGGACGAGCCGCCGGGCACGAGGTTCTCGTTCGACTGCTTGGACCGCCAGGGATTCGTGACCGGACCGTAGTACGATGTCTCGTTCGACGAGCCCATGGCGAACTCGTCCATGTTGAGCTTGCCGAGCATCACCGCGCCGGCATTCCACAGATTCTGCGTGACGGTCGATTCGTAGGGTGGCGTGAAGCGGTCGAGAATGTGGCTGCACGCCTGGGTGTGCACGTCCTTCGTGGCGAAGAGATCCTTGATGCCGAGCGGAATGCCTTCGAGCGCACCGCCGTCGCCCTTCGCCAGCCGCTCGTCGGAGGCCTTCGCCATCGCGCGGGCCTTGTCCTCGGTCACGGTGACGTAGGCGTTCAGCTTCTCGTTCGCGCCCCGGATGGCCGACAGATAGGCGTCCGTCAGCTCCGCGCTGGTGAACTCCTTTTGCCGCAGCTTGTCGCGTGCTTCGGCAATGGTCAGGCTGGTCAGATCGCTCATCGGGAAAGGGTCTTTTCGTAGAATCGGGAATAGCCGGAATCGGGATAGTCGAGCACGGCGCCGCAGGTTGCAAAACCGCCGCGCTCGTAGACGCGCCATGCGGGTTCGAACCCTTCGGCCTCGCCGGTTTCGAGAACGAGGCGGTTGATCGCCCGTTCGGCGGCGAGCGTCTCGACCGCGGCAAGAAGTTTCGAGCCGATCCGCTGCCCGCGCACGGCCGGCCGCGTGAACATACGCTTTACCTCGCCGAGCCCGCTGCCGTGCTCCTTGAGCGAGGCCATGCCGACCGCCTTGCCGTCTTCAGTGCGTGCGACAAAGGTCGTAAGCCCCGGCCCGGCCATCTCCTCGACGGTGAGCTGGAACTGGAACTCGCGCGGCGTCAGCGGCATCATGGTCGCGTTCAGATCCTCGACCATAACGCGCACATCGTCCTGAAGCGGGGTTTCGATGCGGATTTCGACCTTCAAGGCCTACTCCACCACCTTGGGAACGAGGAAGAAACCGTCGTCGGAAAGCGGTGCGTTGGCGGTGATGGCCTCGGCCTGATCGCCTTCGGTGACGACGTCCTGGCGCTTCTTCATCGTCGTCGGCGCGGCCGACGTCATCGGTTCCACGCCCTCGACGTCCACTTCGTCGAGCTGCGCGACGAAGCCGAGGATGGCGTTCAGTTCGCCTTCCATGCGCGCGGCCTCCTCGTCCGTCACGGCGATGCGCGACAGGCGGGCCACGCGTTTGACGGTTTCGGTATCGACGGCCATTGCGTGTCTCCGGAAAGCGGACGGATGGAGAGCGCTATAGCGGCGCCGCGCCGATGCCGCAACGGGTCGGCCGCGAATCCGACGGGCCGCACCGCAAGCCGGTGCGACCCGCCGGATGCATCAAAGCTCGAACGGTTCGCCGATCTTCGGCACACGGACTTCGGACTTGCCGCCATCCATGCCTTTGACGAAAAGGTCGGCGTTCTGGTCGATGATCGGAAACGTCCCGTAATGGCAGGGGACGACCGTTTCGAACGCGAAGTACCGCCGGCAGGCGAGCGCCGCCACGGCTCCGCCCATCGTGAAGCGGTCGCCGATCGGCACTAGGCCGATCTTCGGCTCGTGCAACTCGTTGACGAGGGCCATGTCGCCGAAGATGTCCGTATCGCCCATATGGTAGAGCGTCTTGTCGTTCGGGAAGTGCAGCACCAGCCCGTTGGGGTTGCCGAGATAGATGTTGTCGCCGAAGGAGGAGGAATGATGGGCCTGGGTGAAGGTCACCGTGAACTCGCCGCACTCGACGGTGCCGCCGGTATTGCCGGGATTGGTGTTCGCCGAATCGACGCCCTGGCCGGCGAGGTAGTTGCAGACCTCCATGTTGGATACGAGCATGGCGCCGGTCTTCTTGAGGATATCGGCCGCATCGCCGATATGGTCGCTATGGCCGTGCGTCAGCAGGAGATGGGTGATTCCCTCGCCTGGTTCCTCCCATCCGCCGTTCCAGGACGGATTGTCGGTCAGGAAGGGATCGATCATGATGCGCGCGTCGCCCGTTTCGACGCGAAAGGCGGAATGGCCGTACCAGGTGATTTTCATCGGCTTCAGGTCCTCTTTTCCTTCATTGCATGCGGCCATATGGAGCAAGCGATCCCGAACGAAAGAGCGAGCCCGCCGTGCCGTTGACGAAACTCGAAGACCTGCCTGCCATCGAACGGAAGACCCTCGCCGGGCTCGACCTCGGCACGAAGACCGTGGGCCTTGCCGTATCGGACCTTTCCCATCGCTTCGCCACGCCCCGTCCGGTCCTCAAGCGAGGCCGCAAGTTCACCTTCGATGCCGATGCGCTGGCGGCGTTCTTCGAACGCGAGACCGTCGGAGCCGTCGTCGTCGGCCTGCCCGTCAATATGGATGGCACCGAGGGGCCGCGCGCGCAGGCGACGCGGGCGTTCGTGCGCAACATGGCGGCACGATGCGACCTGCCCTTCGCGCTGTGGGACGAGCGGCTTTCCACGGTGGCGGCCGAACGTGCGCTGATCGAGATGGACGTTTCGCGAAACGGGCGCGCCGAGCGGATCGATTCGGCTGCGGCGGCCTTCATCCTTCAGGGCGCGCTCGACAGGCTTTCGGCACTTTCGGCAGGCTCGGCGGGCTGAGCCGCAACGATCCGGCGTGCATTCCACCACGCGAAGACCCGTTTTCTCCGGCGCAGCACCACGAGGGCCATCAGGACCGTGGTGTCGAGCGCGAGCGCCTTGAGGACCAGCGGCGGGATCGATTCGGGTGGAATGCCGAGGATATTGCCGTAGATGCGGAAGACGAGGTCGTGCATCTGGCGGGAAAAGAAGAACATGCCGAAGTTGAGGTCGTAGTAGGAAAGCCCGTACCACAGGCCGAGAAAGCCGATCGGTCCGGCCCAAAGGATCAGGAACCACTTCATGGCGCGGCCACGCGGGAAGCGCCGCCTGCTTCCAAGGCCGCCCTCCTGCCGGTCGTCGTTTCGGCAATCGCTTCGCGCACCGGATCCGTCCTTCCTGAGCATCGTCTGCTCGGTTGGTAACCCCACGGTGGCCGGAATGCTCCGGCTCGGCAACGTCAACGTTCCATTAAGGTTAACGAAACCGGTCAGGCAGGCGCGGCGTCCGCCGCTTGGTTGCACTGCCGCGGAAAATGGCCATAACGGGCCGGCACCGCGAGCCAGCCTTCATGATCCCCATATTCGAAAGCATCGTCCCGGTCTTCCTGATCGTCCTCCTCGGCGTGGCATTGCGGCGCTGGCGGGCCATCGACGCGGGCTTCTGGCGCGGGCTGGAGCAGATGGGCTACTACGTGCTCTTCCCCGCCTTCCTGTTCCAGACGCTCTACACGGCCAATTTCTCGAACGTGCCTCTGGTCCGCGTCGGGGGAAGCGCGCTCCTGTCCGTGTTCCTCGTCTCGTTGCTGCTTCTCCTCGCATGGCCCCCGCTGGCGCGCCGCGGCCTCGCTCCGGCAAGCTTCACGACGATATTCCAGACATCGAGCCGCTGGAACGCTTTCGTCGCGCTGGCGGTGGCGGAAAAGCTCGCCGGGGCCGAAGGCGTTGCCGTCGTCGCCTTCGTGATGGCGGTGATCGTGCTGCCGATCAACCTCGTGAATGTGAGCGTGCTAGTCTGGTTCAGCAACAGCGACCGGCAGTGGCTGAGCTTCGTGCGGCGCATCGTGACGAACCCGGTGGTGCTGGCCTCGCTCGCCGGCCTCGCGGCGCGTGCCCTGCCCTTTGCGATCTATCCTCCGGTCGACGAGGCGATCGCGCTCGTCGGCCGGGCGGCCCTCGGCCTTGGGCTGATCATGGTCGGTGCCGGCCTTCGGATCGAGGATGCGCTGCGGCCCGGCTCGGCCTCGCTCGGCCCGCTCGTCGTCAAGCTCGTCGGCTTTCCCATCCTGATGATGGCGCTCGGGACCGCTTTCGGTGTCGACCCGGCGAGCTTCTACATGCTCGTCCTGTGCGCAAGCGTGCCTACGGCCATGAACGGCTTCGTGCTCGCCCGCCAGCTCGGCGGCGACGCACCGCTCTACGCCGTCGTGACGACGCTTCAGGTGATCGCCTCCTTCTTCACGATTCCCGGCATGCTCTGGCTTGCCAGCGTGGTTGGCGGATAATCCGCGAAGCGGGCCCTGAGCCCGGCGGACATTGCGGCTCACATAAGGAATGCGCCGCACGATCCGGTGGACCGTACGGCGCTCGTCTTCACTTCGACGCCCGGCGGGATACTTCCGCGCCGGGACGTCCGTCTTCGATCAGGACTTGTTGTCGGCGGCAGCGCTGCGCGCCTGCTTCAGCCAACCGTCGACCTCGTCCTGATGATCGCCGATCCACTGCTTGGCCTGCTTCTCGAGATCCTGCGGACTGTCGGCGCCGTTGTTCATCTTGGCGTTCTGGGCAAAGATGTCCTCGACCGGGATCGAGACGTTCTGCAGCAGCGACTTGACGGCCGGGTTGTCCTTCAGGAACTTAGTGTTGGCCACGGGCCGGATATCGTTGGCCGGCAGGCCCATCATGCACGGATCGTCGGAACAGCCGGTGACGTTCTTGACCTTCGCGGCGTCGGCAAGATCGCTCTGCGCCTTCGGCAGCTTCGTTTCCTTGACCTGCAGCCAGACGACGTCCTTGCCGGGCTTCAGTTCGCCCACGGTCCAGTTCGGCGTCCACGTATAGAAGATAACCGGCTTGCCGTTCTTGAAGCGGGCGAGCGTGTCGGCCATCGCCGCCGCGTAACCGGCCGTCGACAGGTCGACATTGTCGGCCACCCCATAGTGCTTCATCTGGTATTCGATGATGTTCTGGCATTCCCAGCCGGGCGGGCAGGAAACCATGTTCGCCTTGCCGTCGCCCGTCGAATCGAACAGCTTGGCGATCTTGTCCTTCTGCAGGTCGCTGACATACTTGATGTCGTACTTGTCGGCCGTCTTCTTGTCGATCAGATAGCCCTGGAGCGCGCCGCCCTTGGCCACGTAGCCGATGTTCTGCGCGCGACCGTTGAAATTGTCCTCGAAGGGGTTCTGGTTGGGAAACCAGCCATTGACCCACAGGTCCATGTCGCCCTGGGCGACCGCCTGATAGAAGGCGGCATTCTGCAGCGTGGTGACCCGGCTGACATCGTAGCCGAGCTTCTGGAAGAGCTGCTTGTAGACTTCGGCCTGCCACCAGCCCGTATCCCAGTTGGCCCGCGCCATCTTGATCGTCGTGCCCTCGCCGGGCTTCGCGTTGTCCTTGGCGGCGGCGCCAGCGGGCACGGCAAAAGCCATGCTTGCGGCGGCGAGCGCCATCGTGGTCGTGCGAAGAATGGAATGCATGCGAAGTGTCCCCTTCGTTTACGGGTCGGAGGCGAAAAACCTCCGCTCAAGAAAACATGCCCTCGCGGCGGTGCGCGAAGACGTGAAACGATGCCGTTCGCGGCTTCCGGAGCGGGACCCCGGAAGTGCACGGCTCGTGAGGCAACGCGAGGGATTGCGTGAGGTTCACAATTTTCCCGGACATGCCGCTTTCAGCGGCGCCGCCGACGGCCACGTTCGCCGCGACGGATCGAATAGCCGGTCGCTCGAAGAGTTCGCCGGCGCTCGGGAAAGGCCCGGCTCGCAGTCTTCTTCGGTGAGCCGGCGCGCGACCCGAATGCCGCGGTCGCGAACCGCGATCGAGGGCATTTCCAAGCCGGCGAAACAGTTCTACCAGGCCATCGCGCGGCCTGGGAGCGCCCTAGAATTCGACGCCCACCTGCGCCTTCACACCCGATCGGAACGGATGCTTGACCATCGTCATCTCCGTCACGAGATCGGCGAACTCGACCAGCTCGTCCTTCGCGTTGCGTCCGGTGATGATCACATGCGTCATCTCCGGCTTACCTTTCAGCGTCTCGATCACCTCGTCGACCGGCAGATAGTCGTAGCGCAACACGATGTTGAGCTCGTCGAGCAGGACCATCCGGATCTCCGGGTCCATGATCATTTCCTTCGCCCGGTCCCAGGCAGCGCGCGCAGCGGCGATGTCGCGGCTTCGGTCCTGCGTTTCCCAAGTGAACCCCTCGCCCATCGTCGCCGTCGTCACGCGGTCCGGAAAGGCTTCGAGCACGGTCCGCTCGCCCGTTCCCCACTTGCCCTTCACGAACTGGACGACACCGACCTTCATGCCGTTGCCGAGCGCGCGGAAGATCATGCCGAAGGCCGCCGTCGACTTGCCCTTGCCCTTGCCGGTGTGGACCATGACGAGGCCCTTCTCGATCGTCTTGGTGGCGATGATCTTGTCGCGCGCGGCCTTCTTCTTCTTCATCTTCTCCGCGTGGCGCGCGTTCAGTTCCTCTTCGGTGAGATTGGCGAGCTTTTCGGATTTTTCGGCCATGGTCGTCTCTCTTCGTGTCGCGGATGGGTTCGTTCGATCCAAAGATCGCGCCGGTGTTCTGCCCCTACTCTCGTGTCGGCAAGCCGTCTCCGGGGATCATCCACGAAAGACGCTCTCCGTAAAAGTCGTGGCGCGTCGGCCGCAGATCCTCCGGCGCGTCGAAGGCCGCGACGTAGAGGTCGATCTGGTCGGCTCGTTCATCCGTACGGTAGGAAAGCGGCGAACCGCAGGTGCCGCAGAAGCTGCGCGTAACACCCGGCGAAGAGGCGTATTCCTGCAGCGTATCTCCTTGAAACACTACCCGTTCGGCCGGAAAGCAGGCGAAGACCGTTGCCGGCGAGGATGTCGCGCGGCGGCAGCTTTCGCAGTGGCAGAACGTCACCCATTCGGGCTCGCCTTCCGCGGTGAAGGTCGTGGCGCCGCACAGGCACCGTCCGGTTCGCGTCACGGCGTTTCCTCCCCGTTTGCGATGGCTCTCAGATCGAACTGCGCCGAATTCGACTTAGGCTGCCACAGGCCGCGCTCGATCGCCTCGGCAAGCCGGTCGGCCATCTCTTTCAGCGCCGCCGGGTTCTTCTCTTCCATGAATGCGCGAACCCGCTCGTCTCCGACGAAGGCCTGATAGACCGCCTCGAAGTGATGGTCGCGCACGGCCCCCGTCGTCGCGGAAAAGGCGAAGAGGTAATCGACGGTCGCCGCGATCTCGAAGGCGCCCTTGTAGCCGTGGCGCATGACGCCATCGATCCATTTCGGATTGACGACCCGCCCGCGCACCACGCGCCCGATCTCCTCTTCCAGCGACCGGATCACGGGGCGTTCGGGCCGCGAATGATCGTTGTGATAGACCGGCGGGCGCGTACCCCTCATCGCCTCGACGGCGGCCGTCATGCCGCCTTCGAACTGGTAGTAGTCATCGGAATCGAGGAGATCGTGCTCGCGATTGTCCTGGTTGTGGACGACGGCTTCAAGCGAGCCGAGCCGGGCCTCGAAGGCGCCGCGTTCCGGCTCGCCCTCGCTACCGGCCCCATAGGCGTAGGAGCCCCAGACCATGTAGGCCTCGGCGAGATCACCGCGCTCGTCCCAGCCCTTCTCGTCGATCAGCGCCTGCAGTCCGGCCCCGTATGCACCGGGCTTGGAGCCGAAGACGCGGTGGCCGGACCGGCGCTCGGCTTCGCCCGCCTCCGTCCCCTCGGCCTCCAGCGCGGCCCGCTCGGCCCGCATGCGCTCGGCAATCGGGTTTTCGCCCTCGTTCTCATCGAGTGCACCGATGGCGCGCACCGCGCGATCGAAAAGCGCGATCTGGTCCGGGAACGCGTCGCGGAAGAAGCCGGAGATGCGCAGCGTGACGTCGACGCGCGGCCGTCCGAGCGTCGCCGGAGGAATGATCTCGTAGCCCGTCACCCGGCGCGAGGTGTGGTCCCAAACCGGTTTCGCGCCGATCAGCGCCATCGCCTGCGCGATGTCGTCACCGCCGGTGCGCATGTTGGACGTACCCCACGCCGTCAGCCCGAAGGAGGACGGCCAGTCGCCATGCTCCTGCGTGTAGCGCGCGACAAGCATCTCGGCTGATTTCCGGCCGAGCTCCCAGGCAGCCGGTGTCGGCACCGACCGACTGTCGACGGAATAGAAGTTGCGCCCCGTCGGCAACACGTCCGGCCGCCCCCGCGTCGGCGCGCCCGAAGGCCCGGGCGGCACGAAGCGACCGGCAAGGCCGGTGAGCAGCCCTTCGATCTCCGCAGGGCCGGAGCGGACGATCGACGGCTTGATGCGCGTTTCGATCGCTTCGAGCACGGCGCGCGTGGCCATCCAGTCCGCCGGACAGGCCGTTTCGCCCGCGACGAGCTTCGCCGCCAGAAGCTCGATGCGCTCGACGGTATCGCCCGCCGTCCGCCATGGATCGTCGCCAAGATTGGCGAGAATGGCCGGGCGCAGGCCGCGCCACGGCTGTGCCATGTCGCAATCCAGCGGATCGAACGCCTCGGCGCCCGATCTCTCCCCTTGCTGGGGAGATGTCGGCGAAGCCGACAGAGGGGGGTGAACCCTCTCCGCACGATCGCCAACCGCAGCACTTGTCGCAACCTGCCCCCCTCTGCCCTGCCGGGCATCTCCCCCGCATGGGGGGAGATCGGGTGTGGCGGATGCTTCGGCGTTGCGGGAGCGCGAGGAACTTGCGCCGGCCCCCCCATCCGTCTCGCTGCGCGAGCCACCCTCTCCCCGTTGGGGCGAGGGGGTCGTGCGGCCAGCGCTCCGCTCCCCCTTCTCCCCACCGGGGAGAAGGTGGCCCGAAGGGTCGGATGAGGGGCTGAGCCCCAGGTCCCCGGCGATCGCTCGCTGAAGGCTCGCCTCCCCGGCCGCATTTCCACGCGGCACGCGCGCGAGGGCGACGGTCAGGTCCGTCAGCAACCGGCCCTCCGGCGCGCGGCCGAAGATATGCAGGCCGTCGCGGATCTGCACTTCCTTCAGATCGCAGAGATAGGCGTCGAGCTTTTCGAGCGCGGTGTCGTCGGCCTCGCCGGCCGCGATGCCCGCATCGGCATCCAGCCCCGTGTCGCGGATGAGATCGAGGATCTGGCCCCTGAGCAACCGCAACCGCCGCGGATCGTTGCCGGACGCTTCGTAATACTCGTCGACCAGCGCCTCGAGATCCCTCAGCACGCCGTAGCTTTCCGCGCGGGTGAGCGGCGGTGTCAGGTGGTCGATGACGACGGCGGCGGTGCGGCGCTTGGCCTGCGTGCCCTCACCCGGATCGTTCACGATGAAGGGATAGAGCTGCGGCACGGGACCATAGACGGCCTCCGGATAGCAAGTCTCCGACAGCGCCAGTGCCTTGCCGGGCAGCCACTCCAGATTGCCGTGCTTGCCCATATGGACGATGGCGTGCACGCCACAGGTCTCGCGCAGATAGGCGTAGAAGGCGAGATAGCCGTGCGGCGGCACGAGGTCAGGCGAATGGTAGGTTTCCTTCGGGTCGATGTTGTAGCCACGCGCGGGCTGGACGCCGATCAGCGTCTCGCCGAAGCGAGCGAGCGGCAGGCAAAAGCGCCCCTCGGCAACGAAGGGATCGTCGACCGGATCGTCCCAGCGATCGGTGACTTCGTCTCGAACGCGCTCGGGAAGCGTTGCGAAGAACGCCCGGTAGGCGTCGAGCGACATCGTTTCGCGGATCTCGCGCGCATCGATGGCGGCGTTGGTCGGGCCGGCCATCAGATGAGCGATCAGCGCATCGCCATCTGCCGGCAGGTCGGCGACCGGGTAGCCCTCGGCGGCCATCGCCCGTAGCGCCTCGATGGTGCCGGCCGGCGTGTCGAGGCCGACGCCGTTGCCGAGCCGGCCGTCGCGGTTGGGGTAGTTGGCAAGCACGACGGCGACCCGGCGCCGGGCTGCCGGCGTGCGCGACAACCGCGCCCAGTTCGCCGCAAGCCGCGCGACGAAGCGGCAGCGACCGGCGTCCGGCTCGTGCGCGACGATGTTCGCCTCGGTCGCCGCGTCGTAACGGGCGGCCGACTTGAAGGAGACCGCGCGGGTCAGCACCCGCCCGTCGACCTCCGGCAGCGCAACGTTCATGGCTAGGTCGCGTGCCGCAAGACCCTGCGCCGAGGTTTCCCAAGCTTCGTGCGCAGAAGCGGAGAAGACGGCCTGAAGCACGGGCGCGCCCGCCTCGTCGAGCACGGTGGGCGTTCGTTCGCCGCCCGGCGCGGAAACGGCAAAGCCGGTGGCGTTGACGACGACGTCAGGCGGGGTGCGGGCGAAGAGCGTGCGCAGCGTGTCGACGGAGACCGGGTCCTTGAGGCTGGCGACGAAGACCGGCAGCGCGCGCATGCCCTCGGCTTCGAGCGCCCGGCACAGTGCCTCGACCGGCTCCGTCTGTCCGGATTGGACGAGCGCGCGGTAGAAGCACACCGCGACGGTCGGCTTGGTCTCCTCCGTTGCGATCCCGATCGAGGATGATGCGGCTTCAGCGGAAGATGCGTGGGCTTTGGCTTGTGGAGACGTGCCCCCCTCTGCCCTGGCGGGCATCTCCCCCGCAAGGGGGGAGATCGGAAGTGGCGAGGCCTGGGCTTTATCCGATCGAAGAGTGTGGTCAACATCACCCCCTCCCGCGCCTTCGGCGCGAACTTTCCCATTCAAGAGGGAGGTCCATGCCTGTGGTACGGCCTCCGCGCGATCCCATAGGCCTGCCTTCAGCAGGGGCGCCGCGGTCCCCGGCTTTTCGCCGCCTTCGATCAGGGCTACGCAATAATCCAGAAACGCGGTCGCATTCGCCGGACCGCCCTCGATCAGGTAATGCCAAAGCGCTTCCCGGTCGTTCGCATCCACCGTCGAGAACGCGGCCAGCCCCTCGTCCGGCTTGTCGTCGCCGGGCAGCACGGCGAGCGCGATCCTGTGCGTGACGGCAGCGGCGTGAAGCGCTTCCAGCGCGTAGGCGAAATAGCTGGCGCCGCCGAGGGCGCGCACGACGATCAGGCGGGCATGGCGGGCGGTGCGCTCGACATAAGTGTCGACCGACATCGGATGCTTGAGCTGCATCAGGCTCGCGAGCCGGAGCGACGGGCGCGACCCCTCCTGCCCCTGCGCGGCAGCGAGCGAGGCGAGTTCGGTGTCGGCTGCGGACAGCACGCAGACGTCACCCGGCGTCTGGCCGAGATCGATGGCCTCTTCGCCGTCGGCGATCGTGCCTTTCTGGGCTAGGAGCAGGTGCATGGTCTCGGTGTGTCCGGTGCCTCTATGGTTGGTTCGGTGGGTTGCGCTTCTGACGACCCATCCACGCTCGTCGACGGGATGCGGGGTTGGATACTCGGGTCAGGCCCGAGCATGACGGGCGGAGAGGCTATGGCTTCCGCCGTAGCTCAGCATCCCGTCTCGCCCGCCGCAGTGCCTTCCAGGATCGTTCTAACCCAGTCGTTGCTACCCTATCCGGCGTCATCCCGCCCCCCTCTGCGTCATCCTAGGGCTTGACCCTAGGATCCAACCACGCACGTCGCGCGGATGGTGGGTTAGATGCTCGGGTCGAGCCCGAGCATGACGGTTGAAACAGCTTACCTACGCCGCTTCGGCCTCCTCCAGCGCACCGGCGATCGCATCCCGCACAGCCTGTTCGTCCATCTCCGAAAGCCCGATGACCACCAGTCGCGTCGCGCGCGTTTCGGCCGGTGTCCATGGACGGTCAAAATAATGGTCGATGCGGCTGCCGACGGCCTGCACGACGAGGCGCATCGGCTTTCCGGGAACGTCGACGAAGCCTTTGAGCCGGAGGATGTCGTGCGCGTCGATCACGCCCTGCAGGCGCTCGGCGAAGGCGGCCGGTGAAGCGACCGGACCGAGTTCGACGACGAAGCTCGCGAACTCGTCGTGGTCGTGCTCGGCGCCGTCTTCGTGTTCGAGTTCGTGATGCGACTTGCGGTTTTCGATGTCGGCTTCCGTGCCGACGCCGAGACCGAGCAGCACATCGGCCGGCACACGGCCATTGTGGGCTTCGATCAGTGTCGGCGTGCGGCGGGTCTTGCCCTCGATCTCGGCACGAACGGCAGAAAGGCCGTCGGAGTCCAGAAGATCGGCCTTGTTGAGGACGATCAGATCCGCGGCGGTGAGCTGGTCCTCGAACAGTTCTTCGAGCGGGCTTTCGTGATCGAGCGACGGGTCGACCTCGCGCTGCGCGTCGACCTTCGACGGATCGTCGGCAAAGCGGCCGGCGGCGACCGCCGCGCTGTCGACGACCGTCACCACGCCGTCGACGGTGACCTGCGTCTTGATGCCCGGCCAGTTGAAGGCGGCGACGAGCGGCTGCGGCAAGGCGAGGCCGGAAGTCTCGATGACGATGTGGTCCGGCCGGTTCTCGCGCTGCAAGAGCTTTTCCATGGCGGGAATGAAGTCGTCGGCGACGGTGCAGCAAATGCAGCCATTCGTCAGTTCGACGATGTCGTCCTGCGTGCAGGTTTCGTCGCCGCAGCCGGCGAGCACCTCGCCGTCGACGCCGAGGTCGCCGAACTCGTTGACGATAAGCGCGATCCGCCGGCCGCCGGCATGGCCTAGCATGTGGCGGATCATGGTCGTCTTGCCGGAGCCGAGGAAGCCGGTGATGACGGTGGCGGGGATCTTCGCGGTGGTCGGCGTATTCATGGCTGGATCATCCCTTGAGCGTGAGTGGCAGGCCGGCCGCGATGAAGGTGACGGTGTCGGCACGTGCGGCGATCGCCTGGTTCAGCCGGCCGGCGTGGTCGCGAAAGCGCCGCGCCATGGCGTTGTCCGGCACGATGCCGAGGCCGACCTCGTTGGCGACGAGGATCGCCGGGCCGTTCAACGCGGCAACGGCGGCGACCAGCGCATCGATTTCGGCATCCATGTCCGCCTCGGCGATCATGCGGTTCGTCAGCCACAGCGTCAGGCAGTCGACGAGGAGGATGCGCCTCTCGCCGGCCTCCGCCGAGAGCGTACCGGCAAGATCCGCCGGTGCCTCGATGGTGGTCCATGCCGGTCCGCGACGCGCACGATGGGTGGCGATGCGCTCCGTCATCTCGTCGTCGAGCGCCTGGGCGGTGGCGATGTAGAGGGGAGCGAGCCCCGTTTCCGCGACGCATCGTTCGGCGAAGGCCGACTTGCCGGAACGCGCGCCGCCGAGGACGAGGTGCGTTCCGGTTCGCGCCGTCACGACGCCCTCGCCGACGCCTCTTCGGTGGCGAAGCGTTCGGTGAAGAGGCCCATCAGCCCGCCGAGCACCAGCCAGAAGAAGAGCGTCGTCGCCAGCGCCGAGGCCGCGAAGGCGGCGGCGAGGCCGGCCGGCACCGGGCTTTCATGGGTCGGCGGCTGTGGCGCGCCGACGATCTGCGGTGCAGCGACGAGAACGACGCCGAGCGCCTTCGCCCACCCCTCCGGCCGCATGGCCATGAGGTAGATCCCGGCGCCAGACGCCGCGACGGTGGAAAGCCACCAGATCTGGCGAGCCGTCAGGTCGGCGGCGGGCATGGCGGGCAGTTCCGGCGGCAGGCCGAAAGCCGGCAGGAGGTGGACGGCGAGCCATGCGCCCGCCCCCCACAACACTCCGGTGCGTGCGGTGATCGTGTTGCCGGTCAGGAGAACGACGGCGGCCAGAAGCAGCGCGTAGCCGGCGCCAACGACGAGGTTCGCCATGATCGAGCCGGCGTAGCGGTCGACGCCGAAGAGCCTCGTGTTGCTCCCGTCATGGCCGTGCGCCTCGCCGGAATGGGCGTAGGCGGGCGTGACGAGGTGCAGACCGCCGGGCGTTTGCATGGAAGCGGCATCATGGCCGCCGTTTTCGTAGATTTCCGCGTGTTCGATCAGCGGAACGAGTCTTGCCTGCTGGACGCCCGTCATCAGGACGCCCGCGATCAGGCCGGCCGCGATTACGGCCAACAGCATGCGTGCGATCATGCGCTCGACACCTTTTCCAATTGCTTAGCCGAGGTCGGACCGATGCACATGACGTGCACGTTCGGTCGCAACCGTTCACCGGTCTCGTGAAAGCCGTTTTCAGCTTTCAGCAGAGACGGCTAGTGGCAGGGAAAGCCGTAGGAATGGCGCGTGTCGTGCGCGGTGTCGTGCAGCGTCTGCGCATGCGACAGGCCGGCGCCGTAGATCAGGAAGCTGCCGACGAGCAGGGCAGCGAGACCAGCGACGAGCCGATCGCTGAGCGTGAGCGGGAAAGACGACGTTAGCGTCCGGTGAGCCATGACAACCTCCGTGAATGGCCGGCGGGGAAAGCCTCCCCAAGCGCGGGCGGGATCGCCCTTCGGACGGCAGGTCTCCTGGCTCGCGGGTCCGCGCGATTTCTCGCGCACGGGTTCCCTCGCCTTCCCGGCATGGTTCGCGGCGATGAAGGGGGACGATTCGTAGACGCTAGAGGCGTCCGCCCTGGTTGCTCATGCCGCCACGCCAGTGGCTTTTCCGATGCCTTCGACCGCTTCCGCCCACCCGGCACAACGCCGGCCGGCCACGGAAATCGCTTATCCGGCACCGGATGGAAACCCTCGCCACTCTACAGTCGCGGGGTCGGCTGCGATAAAGGCGCCCTGCTTGGGTCCACCCGTCGCATTCCCTTTTCATCCCCGACCGGAACTACCGGTCCGGGAACCATCCGGGGTCGAGTGTTACGTGCGGTGCGCGGGGGTGTCAATCGCTTCCCATCGGTCCGCCATCGGAGCACGGCGTTACGGGACGGGACGAAAAACGGGATACATGTCATCCGAAGCGGATCTCAAGGCTTCGAACGAGCAAATTATTTCACGTGCTCTCGAACGCACGCATTGTCGTGCCTGAACAACGGCTTGCCGATCATTAAACTCTTAACAATCGATGAACGTACCGCAGCGCAGCGACGATTTCTTCTTCACAGACGCCGAAGTGGAGTTATTTTCCGTGTCTGGCGCGGTTTGCGCGGTCCGTCCGGACAGCTGGTCGTCTTTCGATCGGCTTCTCTGGCACAAGGATGACTGACATGGAACTCGCACGTTCGTTCAATGTCCTCATGGTCTGTGCTGCGTTCGCCTTCGTCGGGGTCATGCTTTTCGTCTGAGCCCCGTCAGCGTCCGGCACTAAAATATCTTAACAGTCGAATGGCTTTGTCACCGCACGCTCCATCACCTGCGAGCATGCACGAAATCGAAAGCCGCCGCGCTTGCAAAGGCGCGGCGGCTTGTCGTCGCCTTGCCGGAAGCGATCCTCAGGCGGCCGCCTCCTCGCGGTTCTCGCCGCGCAGTCCCAGCATATGGCAGATGGCGTAGACGAGCTTCGCGCGGTTCATCGTATAGAAGTGGAAGTCGTGCACGCCGCGCTCGACGAGATCCATGACCTGGTCGGCGGCGATCGTCGTGGCGACCAGCGCACGCGTCTCGGGGTCGTTTTCCAGCCCGTCGAAGCGCTCTCCAAGCCAGTCCGGAATATCGGCCCCGCACATGTTCGCGAACTTCGCGACCTGTCCGAAATTGTGGATCGGCAGGATGCCCGGCACGATCGGGATATAGATGCCCGCGCGTCGGGCACGCTCGACGTAGCGCTCATAGGCGTCGTTGTCGAAGAAGAACTGGGTGATCGCCCTCGTCGCACCGGCATCCATCTTGCGCTTAAGGAGATCGATATCCGTCGCGAAATCGGGACTTTCCGGGTGCTTTTCCGGGTAGGCAGAGACCGAAACCTCGAAATCCTCGTCGATCGCGCGGATGCCGGCGGCAAGCTCCGCACCGTTGGCATAGCCGCCCGGATGCGGCGCGTACTTGGTGCCGATGCCCCCTTGCGGATCGCCGCGCAGGGCCACGAAATGCTTCACGCCGACATCGGCGAACTCGCGCACGACGGCATCCACTTCCTCGCGCGTGGAACCGACGCAGGTCAGGTGCGCAGCTGCGGCAAGGTCGGTCTCGGCATGGATGCGGCGCACGGTATTGAGCGTCGGGCCGCGCGTGGAGCCGCCCGCGCCGTAGGTCACGGAGACGAAGTCGGGATGGTACGGGGCCAGACGGGTCACGCTCTCGAAGAGAGTCGTCTCCATGTCGCCGTTCTTCGGCGGAAAGAACTCGAAGGAGACGTTGATGCGGTTCGCGTTCAGCGATGCGTTGGATCGGCGAAGGATCGACATGAGGTCAGGCGGCTCCTCTTTGCGTTGCGGAGTCGTCGCCCTCGGCGACGAGCAGCCTGCGATCGCGCGCAAGCCAGATGGTGACGGTGAGCGACCTTTCGGACGCGGTGTCCGGCGGCAGGTCGATGACGGACTCGACTTCGAGATCGGCCTCTTCCAGCCAGTCCGACACGGTTTCATGGGAAAAGCCGAGGCGCTGATGCGCATGATCGGAACGCAGATATTCGAGATCGTGCGGGGCGAAATCAACGATGGCAAGGCGGCCCGCCGGCGCGAGCATGCGCGCGGCCTCGGCGATCGCCGAACCGGCATCCTGCACGAAATGCAACACCTGATGCACGGTCACGAGATCGTAGCGGTTGCGTTCCAGCGGCGGGTTGAAAAGGTCCCCATGGCGCACGGAGGCGTGCATGATGCGCGCCTCGTCGAGATTGGCCCTTGCGACGGAAAGCATGTTGCGGCTCGCGTCGACGCCGTAGCCACGGCGGTAGATGCCCTGGAAGAGTTGCAGGATCCGGCCCGTGCCGGTACCGAGATCGAGCATCGAATCGATCGGCTTCGAACCGACGAGTTCCACGAGCTTCGCCTCGACGCGCTCTTCGGGCACGTGGAGGCTGCGCAGTTCGTCCCAGCTTTCGGCGTTGCGGGCGAAATAGGCCTGCGCCCGTTCCGCACGGGCGCGCTTGACGCCGGAAAGTCGCTCCGCGTCGCGCGCGAGCACCGCATCCTGCGTATCGCTCGCCGCGATGAGGGTGCGCACCAAGGCGGATTCGCCGCCCTCGCCCGTCAGGCGGAAATAGGCCCAGGCGCCTTCCTGATAACGCTCGATGAGCCCTGCTTCCATCAGCAGTTTCAGATGACGCGAGATCCGCGGCTGCGACTGACCGAGAATCGCGGTCAGGTCGGTAACCGTCAGGTCGCCATCGGCCAGAAGGGCAACGAGACGCATACGCGTGGGCTCGCCGGCCGCTTTCAGCACATCCACCAGGGTATCGAGATCGAGACGGACCGGGTCCAGCACTACGCCCTCCAAATGATATAAAGATATGTTTATATCATTTGCGAGGCCTGCGCAAGGCGTCGCTTCGGTCTGCCGACCGGCGCGCGACGATCGTGCAGCGGCATTCTGCGACGCCGGATGTCGCTCGTAAAACGGTGGCGAACTGCAAGATCGAATGTTGCAGGCACGATGGTCCGGCTATTTCAGGTTCGGTTCAATTGCGGTTCGTGAATTAACGGTTGGGCAAGAGTGCCCGGTGATGCTCGCGCCAAAAGGAGGACAAGAATGCCTCAATCGCAGAAACACCCGAACTACCTGACGCGCCTGGCCGACGAAAGGCGACAATGGCCCCGGCGGCAGACCAATTTCGCCGTCCGCATCGTCTTCACGTCCCAAGGCGTCAAGAAGATGAAGGCGGTACGAGCGAGTGTGGTCAATCTTTCGGAGGGAGGCGCCGCGATCATCTCGAACGATTTGCCGGCGATTCCCCAGCATTTTTATATTGCGCTCGGAAAGTTCGAAGTTCTCATTCCGTGTGCCAGCCTGGGAATACGCTACGACGTGATGCGGCTACGCTTCGTCAAGGATCAGCCGACCGTGCTGATCGACGCCCTAAGCGCGGTCCGCTTTCCCATGGCACTGCTCGATCCGCTCGCGCACAGCGATTATGCAAACCTGCTGCGATACGCCGGCGATTCATGCGTCAAGCACACGCAGACCGGCAGCCGGACCCTTTACGCCAGGACGACCGACCGTGCCGACCGCCTTTTCGATGCGCGAGCGAGCGAGATCTAGGTCGTCCGCGCACCGAACGATATTCCGGTCCTCAATAAATCCACTGTTCGGGAAGCCGCAGCTTCACCGTTTCGCCTGCCACCACGCGTCCGGGCTTTTCGACCCATGCGACGAGACCGCGCCGGCGTTCGGCCGCCTTCGGAAAGGCGAGCGCCAGATCCTGCTGGGGCCGATCGGGATAATGACGCGCGATCGCGTTGCCGGCGATCCGGCACGGCCCGTTCTGGCTGTCGATCTTCACGGTCGCGCCCCCTTCGAAGAAAAGCAGCGTGCCGGCCGGCAGCATGGAAAAACGTTCCACCCCCTCGATCAACAGGTTCGCACCGATCCATTCGGGCTCGATATGTGCGATCTCCATCGCGCTCGCGGCTGCGGCCAGTTCGTCGGCGGCGACAAGGGAAAGCTGGCGTTCGTTGCGCATGGGCGTGCCGCGCGGATACCACGGCTCGCGCCCGCCGGACCGGCGCGTCGTTCCGGCATGCACGTCGCCGACGATACCTTCGAAGGTCAGATCGAGCGCATCGACGGACGCGCTGACGAAATCGCTTCCTCGCGCGGCGTAGGTCGCCGCGACGCGGCCTTCGAGCTTCCGTCCGGGCACGATCTCGATAAGCGAATCAGGCATTTCGACCATCACGACGACCCTTGTTCGACTTCGGGGAGTATCGCGCAAGCAGCCGCACGTGACCAGCCCGCACGGTTGCGGCGGCAATGGACGTCGGATAAACGGCGTCGGCCATTCAAACCTCGAGGTTTCAGTCCGATGATCGTGCGCCCCTTCCGTCTGAGCGATGCCGATACTGTCGTCGGCTGGTTCAAGACCGCACGCGAAGTCGCGACCTGGGGAAGCCCGGCACGCCGCTTTCCGCTCGATACGGTCGAGATCGCCGGATTCTTCGCCGAGACCGGCGGCGAACGCCCCGCAAAGCGCATGTGGATCGGGGAAGACGCGAACGGCCACGCGGCGGCGACCGCGACGACCTTTCTGAACTGGGATCAGGCGATCGCACGCATGGCGCTGATCGGCGTCGATCCCGCATGTCGCGGTCAGGGCCTGGCGCTGCCGTTTCTTCGCGACGTCGTCGACGCGACGATGGACAGCGCCCCGTTCGCACGCCTGGAACTCAACGTCTATACGTTCAACGAACCGGCGATCCGCACCTATGAACGCCTCGGCTTCGTTCGCGAAGGCGTCCATCGCTCCTCCGCCCGGTTCGGTTCGGAACGTTGGGACACGGCGCACATGGCGATGCTGCGCGACGAATGGGAAGCCGAACGGGCCGGCCGATCGATCGCATCAACCCGATGATGCGCGTCTTCGCCCTGATCGGCCTACCAAACCGAACGGCAAAACATCGCCGGAATGCCGGTTGACACCGGCAAAGCCGCCCCCTTATATCGCGCCGTCGCCGCGAGGCCCGATGATTTCCGGCCCGGCGCGATGGCGGAGTAGCTCAGTCGGTTAGAGCAGAGGAATCATAATCCTTGTGTCGGGAGTTCGAATCTCTCCTCCGCTACCATCCGCCCTTCTCGATCCGATCCGTCTTGCGAAAGCCGAAACGTTTTCGGCCCGGATATGTGTTCACGACGCCGATGGGCGGCCATAGGCGCCGGAAAGCGGATATCATTCGGCTTTGCGCCACGCTTCCTTGAGTTCGGCGACGATTTGGGTCGAGGTCCGGCGGGATGTTTCCGGCGCGAAGCCGAAGGCCCTGGCGCGTGCCGAGACCTTGGGAGCCGCTTCCGAGGCGGATGCGTGCAGTTCTTCGATGGGCAGGCGCCGAACGATTGCGGGAAGCGTGTCGGGACGGATGCCGGCACCGGGCATGAGGACGATGCGTCCGCGGGCCGTTCGCTCGAGGCCTTCCAGTCGGTCGAGGCCTTCCGTGGCGCGCGGTGCGCCGCCGGAGGTCAGGATGCGCTCGAAGCCGAGATCGATCGCGCATTCGAGCGCCCCGTTCAGGTCCGGGGCAAGATCGAAGGCGCGGTGAAGCGTCGTCGACAGGCCGAGATCGGCGGCATGGGCACGGAGGGCGCGCAGGCTCGCCGCGTCGAGCCGATCGTCCGGAAGGCTTGCGCCGAGAACGACGCCGGCGAGGCCCGCTTCGGCCGTGTCGTCGATATCGCCGCGCATCAAGTCGAAATCGCCCCGTTCGAAGACGAAGTCGCCCGCTCGCGGACGGATCATCGCGTTGACGGGGATCGGTGCGCTGGCGGCCAGCCGCATCAGGCTACGCTGCGGAGTCAGGCCACCGAGGGCGAGCGCCGAACACAGCTCGATGCGGTCGGCACCGCCGGCGATCGCGGCGGTGAGGCTTTCGGCCGTGTCGACACAGATTTCGAGAACGCGCGTCCTCACATCCGACCCGCTTGCGCGGCGAGCGCAGCCCCGACCAGGCCGCCATTGCCGGTGCATCGAGCGGGAACGACGAGCGGCTCGTCCGAGCGCCGCAGGATGCGCGCACGCACGCTTTCGTCGAGTGCTTCGAGCAAGGCGGTTTCCCGGCCGAGCCCACCGCCTACCGGGACGATGTCGGCACCGACCACGTTTACGCAGAAGGCAAGCGGCTGCGCGACGAGTTCGACGTAACATGCCAGCGTTTGCGCGACCCGGGGGTCGCGCACGCGCCATGCATCCATGATGTCGATGCTCGTCCATGTCTCGCCGGTCAGATGCGTGTGCAGGCGTTCGAGGCCGCGGGCGCCGCCGATGGTGTCGATGCAGCCGCGCTGCCCGCACCCGCAGGCAAACCAGGGAATGTCGACCGGTGGGTCGCCTGCCTGCTTCGCGAGGATCGGCGCGTGGCCCCATTCGCCGGCAAAGCCGCCCGCCCCCTCGACGAGCCGGCCCGAGACGACGAGGCCGCCGCCGACGCCCGTTCCCAGTATGACGCCGAAGACGACCCGGTGGCCCCGCCCCGCCCCGGCGCCGGCTTCCGCCAGCGCGAAGCAGTCGGCGTCGTTCGTCACGTGGACCGGACGGGCGAGCGCAGCCGAAAGATCTTCGGCCAGACGCCGTCCGTTGGCGCAGGGAACGTTGGCGCAGGTGATGCGTCCGCTCGACGGATCGACGACGCCGGCGATCGCGATCGACAGCGGCTGCGTTGGCGCACCCCCGGACGCCGCGAGTTCGTCGATCGCCCGGCAGAACGCCTCGAAATCGTCCGTCGGCGTCACGCGGGACCCGAGATCGCGAAGGTCGTTCGGCGAGCGTGCCAGGGCTGCCTTGATCGCCGAGCCGCCGATGTCGAAGCACACCGTCATGCTAAATCTTCCCTCGCGGACGATCCGCGTGTTCGCACATGATGACGCCGACCGGCGGGGTTGCTACAGACCGGTCCGCAACACGATGACGGGAGCGCGCCGCGTGCGCCGGGCTCCCGCCCCGAAAGGACGAAACCGTGTCCGAACCGACGAACGAGGGCAAGCCGCCGACGATCGCGGAGGTCGCCGCACGTGCCGGCGTATCCCGTGCGATCGCCTCGCGCGCGCTCTCGGCCGCACCGCGACCCGTTTCGGCCGAAAAACGCGCCCGCGTGCTCAAGGCGGCCGACGAACTCAACTATCATCCGAACCCGCTTGCCCGCAGCCTGACGACGAAGCGGCTCGACCTTGTCGCTGTGGTCGTCAACCATATCCACGATCTTTCCGACCTCGACATCTTCGACCTCCTGATCGAGGCAATTCAGCGCCACGGCAAGCAGGTCATCCTGGTGCGCGTCGGATCGGTGACGGGGGTCGCCGACCTGTTGCGCGAAGGCGTGTCCTACCATGTGGACGCCGCCCTCGTCTTTTCCGATTTCGCCGATGCCGCGACGGTGCGCCGCATGTTCCGCAGCGATCTCGTCGTCATGCTGAACGGGCTCCACGACGCGAAGTCGCCGGCAGTGCTCGGCGGCGACGAAGGCATTGCCGAAGCCGTTTCCCACGCGGCCGAAAACGGGGTAAAGACCGCCGCTCTCGTGACCGGCCGCCCCTCCTCGCTCGTCGAGCGCGTGCGGGCGGAAGCCTATCGCGCCGCCTTCGCCGAAACCGGCATTGCGCTCGTCAAGCTCGTCCAGGGTGATTACTCTTACGAGAGCGGCTACCTTGCAGCCGGCGAGATCGCCGAGGCCGGCCTGCCGGACGCGATCTTCTGCACGTCCGACGCCATGGCGATGGGCGTGCTCGACGCCAGGCGCGCCGACTTTCCACAGAACCGACCGACGCGCTTCCGGCTCTTCGGGTTCGACAACCTGTCGATGACGAATTTCGACGCCTACCCGATCTCCAGCATCGGCTACGACAAGGCCGACTACGTGGCGCAGATGCTGCGTTTTCTCGAGACACCGACACGCTTCGAACCGTCCGGCGGTCCGGTCGTGCTGCCGACCCGCTTCTTCCCGCGGCTGACGGGATAGGCGGCGCCGCGCGAGAGCGGCACCGCCGGCGCACTCACCACATCGGCAGCAGCTTCGGCGGGTTCGCGTCCTTGCCCCACCACTTCTTGTAGTTCGCCTCGTAGGCGCCGGACTCGATGTAGTCCGAGATGAAGAGGTCGAGCCAGCGCACGAACTCGAGATGGCCCTTCTGCACGCCCATGCTGATCGGCTCGTTCGAATAGAGACCGTCGAGCGTCTTGAGCTTGTCGTTCTTGCTGGCGAGGTAGTCGACGAGTGAGGAGTCCTCGATCGCCGCGTCGACGCGCTTCTGGCGAAGCTGGAGCACGCCGTTCGGCGAGAAATTGTCGACGTAGACGCGCTGGGCGTTCGGAGCCTTTTCTTCAAGGAACGTCGCGCCGGTCGTCCCACGGCCGACGACGACCTTCTTGCCGGCGAGATCCTTGAGCGAATTGATGCCGGAATCCTTCCAGGCAATCAGCCGCAGACCAGCGCGATTGTAGGGAATGGTGAAATCGATCGACTTCGCCCTTTCGAGCGTCGCCGTCGTATTGGCGACCACGACGTCGAGCTGGCCGGAGACGAGCATGGAAATGCGCGCGTCGCCCGAGACGTCGGTGAAGACCGGCTTCACGCCGATCGCCTCGGCGAGCCGTTTGGCGACGTCGACGTCGTAGCCGACCGGATTGTTCTGGTCGTCGCGGAAGCCGATCGGCTCGCCGCCGAGTGATACGCCGATACGGATCTCACCACGCGAGCGGATGTCGTCCAGCATTCCCGCCATGGCGGGGATCGGTGCGGACGCAAGGATCGCGAGCGCACCGAGAGCAGCAAGAATTCGCTTCATTATCAGTTCTCCCTCTGGGTATGGGCAGGTCGGGCGGTGCGAAGTTCCGGTTCCGCCATGCCCTCTTTCCACAGCCAGTACGTGATCGCGTCCTGGCAGCGGAAACTCGTAACCTCGTGATTGCCGCCGGCATCGATGGCATGGATGACGACGGGACCGAGAAAGCCGGTATCGAGTTCCGCCAGCTCTTCGACGGCAAGGTCGACGGCGTCGACGAGCGTGAAGCCGAGCTTAATGGCCAGCACGACCGTGCGCGACGTGGCGCAGCGGATCGTCATCTCGCCGGTATGGGTGCAGGCGGCCGCACCGTATCGGCTGTCGGCGTAAAAGCCGGCGCCGGCGATCGGCGAGTCGCCGAGGCGGCCTGGATATTTCCACGCCCAGCCCGAGGTCGAGGTCGCGGCCGCCATCTGGTCCTTCGCGTCACGGCAGAGAAAGACCGTCGTGTCGCGCACGCGCTCGGGATCGGTGATCGTGCGGCTGAGCGGCGCGAGCGGGATATCGGGGAACGCGGCCAGTTCTTCCCGGGAGAGTTCCTTTTCCAGCCGTTCGCGCCAGACGCGGCGGCTGTCTTCGAGAAGGGCTTCCTCGCGCGGCAGGCCGATCTCGTCGGCGAAGCGTCGCGCACCCTCGCCCGTCAGCGTCACGTGCGGCAGCCGCTCCATGACCGCGCGCGCGAGTGCGGCGACCGGCACGGTTTCCGGCACCGCGCCGACCGAACCGACGCCGCGGGTCGCACCGTCCATCACGCCGGCATCGAACTCCATGCGGCCGAGCATGTTCGGCCAGCCGCCATAGCCGACGCTGCGCACCTTCGTCTCGCGCTCGACATGGGCGATCCCGGCGAGGATGGCGTCGAGGCCCGCGCTACGCGACTTCAGGAGGTCGGCGCTCTCGGAAATGCCGGGCCAGGCTTCGGAATTGGCAAGCAGGATCATCGGCGTTCAGTCCTTGCGCATCTTCGAGAGGAATTGTGCGACGCGCGCATTCGCCATGCCACCGTCTTCGGCGAAGAACGTCTCGCACGGCAGGTCCACGAGAAGCCTGCCCTGATCGAGGAAGACGATGCGGTCGGATATCGAACGGGCGAACGCCACCTCGTGCGTGACGAAGATCATCGTCGTTCCCCTGCCGGTCAGGTCGGCAAGGATTTCGAGCACTTCGGCCGTCATCTCCGGATCGAGCGCGCTCGTCACCTCGTCGAGCAGCAGGTAGCGCGGCTTCATCGCGAGCGCCCGACAGATGCCGACGCGCTGGCGCTGGCCGCCGGAAAGCTGGGCGGGATAGGCGTCCGCGCGGTCGCCGAGCCCGACGGACTCAAGCAGCGCCCGCCCCTCCTTCTCGGCCTCCGCCGCGTTTCGCTTGAGGACCTCGACCGGTGCCAGCGTCACGTTTCGCAACGCGCTCAGATGCGGATAGAGGTTGAAGAGCTGGAAGACCGTACCGGAGCGCTTGCGCGCCTCGGCGAGTTCCTTCGGGTTCGACACGTCGAAGTCGTCAACCGTGATCCGTCCGGCGTCGATCCTTTCGAGCCCGTTGATGCAGCGGATCAGCGTCGACTTGCCGGAACCGCTCGAGCCCAGGATCGAGACCACCTCGCCGGGTTCGATCGAAAGGTCGATCCCGTCGAGCACGGTGACTTTGCCGAACGCCTTCTTAAGGTTCTCGATGCGGATCATGGCTTCACAGCCCCTTCCATGCACTATGGGCCGTCAGCCGCCGCTCGACGAAGCCGCCGGCAAGCGCGATAATCTTCGCGGCGAGATAGTAGAGCACGCCAACGACCGTCCACACGATGAACGGCTTCAGCGTGCGCATGTTGAGGATGTCGCCGACCTTCGTCAGGTCGACCACGCCGATCACCGAGATGAGCGAGGTCACCTGAAGCTGGTTGACGAGCAGCGCCGTCAGCGGCCCGGTCGCGAAGGCGACGGCTTGCGGCGCGATGACGTGACGAAGGACCTGCCAGCGCGTGAGGCCGAAGACGCGACCCGCCTCGATCTGCTCGCGATCGATCGATTCGACCGCCGACACGACGATGACGTAGACGAAAGCCGCCGTATTCAGAGCCAGCGTGAAGAAGGCCGCCTCGAACGGCGTGACGTCGATTTTGAAGAGCGCCGGAATGCCGAAGAAGACGAGGAAGAGCTGAACGAGCACCGGCGAGTTCTTCAGCATTTCCGTGACGAAGGTAACGAGCTCGCGCGCCACCAGCACGCGGTAGTAACGGACGACGGCAAGCAGCGCACCGAGGACCACGCCGACGAGCGATGTCGTGAGGAAGAGCGTCAACGAAACGCCAAGTCCGTTCAGAAGCAGGACGATGTCGTGCGGTCCGAAATCGGCGTAGCGCATCACACGGCCTCCAGCACGCCGCGGTTCAGGCGGCGGTGGAAGCGGGCGATGGCGATCGAGAGCAGATAGGTGAGGCTCGCATAGGCCAGGAGAAGCACGGCGTAGACCTCGAACGGACGAAAGGTCTGCGACGCGACGATCTTGGCGCTGCCGGTCAATTCGTTGAGCGTGATCGTGGACAGGATCGACGACGTCAGGATGAGGTTGATCAGCACCGAACCGAGCGGTCGCACGGAAAGACGAAGCGCGATCGGCATGACGATCTTCAGGAACGTCGTCCGCCGCGAAAGCCCATAGACCTGAGCCGCCTCGACGATCCCCGGATCGATGGCCAGGATGCCGGAGCGGATGACGTCGGAAGCGAAGGCCCCGCCCGCGATCGAAAGCGCCAGAACGCCGGTGGCGAACGCATCCACGTAAATGCCGAGTTCGGGCAGCCCGTAATAGAAGAAGAAGAGCTGAACGAGGAACGGAATGTTGCGGAAGATGTCGACATAGACGGTGGCAATGCCGCGCAAGAGCCGCGAGCCCGAAGCGCGCATCATGGCGATGGCCGCGCCGACGACGACGGCGCCGGCAAGCGCCAGCACGCAGACTTCGACCGTAAGAAGCGCTCCCTGCGCCAGCAAGGCGATGTGGGGCGCCAGATCGGAAACGATGAGGTTCAAACCGGCAACCGTTCGAGTGAAACCGATTTCAGTTTCGACCGCATCGCGCGCGGTTGTCAAGGCTATCGAGCGACCGGCACGCATGTGCTCGCGCAGGCCGGATATCCCCTCGCGGCACGTCGTGCACCGGCGAACCGGCGCGACACCGGCGGCCCGTTGGCCGGACGTTGCCGCGAACGGTTGCCGGGTCGTTCAGTTCGCGCGGGCCAGAAGGTCGACGCCCATCTGGTCGAACAGGTCCAGATAGTCGAGCAGGACCCAGTTCTCCATGACCTTGCCTTGAGCGCAGCGGTAAAAGTCCATCACGCGAAGGCTCAGCGCCTTGTTCGTCGCCGGAACGCCTAGGTAGTCGCCCCTGTGCGTCATGGTCATCGAGGGCCATCCGGAAACCGCCGCGTAGTCGCCGTCGCCGATCCGGCAGTAATGGTTGCCGCCCTCGCGGTCGGGAAACGCCTTCAGGAAGGGCTCGCGATGGTCCTTCACGAACCCGTCCCACCGGTAGTTCGAACCGATCCCGCCCGGCCCGAACCACAGCATGTCTTCATGCCAGTATCCTTCGTCACCGGTCTGCCTGTCGGAGGAAAAAGTCGCCGGATCGAACGCGTGGAGATCGCCAAGCATGCCTTCGACGACGTCGAGGCTCCCCTCGCCGCTCTCGCGGTTTGCCGGAAGGACGCCGTCATGCGTCGCCGGGCCGGGGAACAGCATTTCCGTTCCCAGTTCGTCAGGCAGGGGAAAGCATCCGGCCTGGCGCATCAGGTCGATGAAATCGAAGATGATCTTCGCCTCGACGATCTTGCCCTCTTCCACCCGGTAGAATTCGCCCGAACGCAGGAAAGCCAGCCGCCCGCTCGGCCTGATGCCGCAAAGCGCCTCTTCGAAATTTCCGAGGTAGTGGGTGATGGATGCGACCCACTGGCCGTGCTCGGCGCGACGGTTGCGCGCGCCGATGAAGATCTCATCGCGCCGGCGCGTGTGGCGCAGCGCGCGGCGAAGCGGCAGGACGACACGTTCGAGCACGGCCTCGCGGCCCTCGACGCGATTGATGGGAAACGCGACGTCGAAGACGCAATCGGCCGCCAGATGCTTTTCGGCAAGGTCGCGAAGCGCCGTCTCGGGCGATGCGACCAAGCCTTCCAGGATAGTCCGTGTTTCGCCGCGAAAGTCCGCCATTCCAGTGCTCCGAACGGTTTTTGAAATCGTTTGCAAAATAGGGTTGCCAAAGCGAGCCGGCCGTGTCTAGTCTTTTTGCAAACGAATTCAAAAACGGGAACGACAGCGTTTGGCAGAGGTTCAGCTGCGTAACGTAACGAAGCACTGGGGCGGGTTCACCGCGGTCGACGACCTCAGCCTGACGATCGCCGATCACGAGTTTCTCGTGCTCCTCGGCCCGTCCGGTTGCGGCAAGACGACGACGATGCGCATGATCGCCGGTCTCTCCGATGTGTCGGGTGGCGAGATCCGGATCGACGGGCGCAAGGTCAACGCGCTGGAGCCCAAGGATCGCGACGTCGCAATGGTGTTCCAGAACTACGGGCTCTATCCGAACCTGAACGTCTACGAGAACATCCGCTTCCCCCTCAAGGTCCGCAAGATCGACGCGTCGACGCATCGCGAGCGGGTACTGAAGGCCGCCGAACTCGTCGAGTTGCAGGATCTGCTCGAACGCCGCCCGCGCGAGCTTTCCGGCGGCCAGCGCCAGCGCGTGGCCCTCGCGCGTGCCATCGTGCGCGAGCCGAACGTCTTCCTGATGGACGAACCGCTTTCCAATCTCGACGCGAAGCTTCGGGTCTCCACCCGCGCGCAGATCAAGAACCTGCAGCATGAGCTCAGCGTCACCACCGTCTACGTCACGCACGACCAGATCGAGGCGATGACGCTCGCCGACCGCGTCGTTGTCATGAACCGCGGCGTCGTACAGCAGATCGGCACGCCGATGGAGATCTACGACCGCCCGTCGAACACGTTCGTCGCCGGTTTCATCGGCTCGCCGGCGATGAACCTCATCGAGGGCAGCCTTGCCGGCGGCGTCTTCAAGGCGGGCGATATGCGTGTCTCCGGCCTTCCCGACGACGGCCGTGACGGGGACGTCGTGCTCGGCTTTCGCGCGGAGGATGCCTTCGTCGCGGACGGTGAAGAGCCGGCGGAACTCGAAGCGGCGATCTACAGCGTCGAGCTGCAGGGCGACGCGACCATGGTCACGATGCGCGTCGGCGGGGAACTGTGTTCCATCAAGGCGGCGAAGAGCTTCGAGGCACGCATCGGCGACCCGCTGCGCGTGCGCATTCCATCCGGCATCTGCCACCGCTTCGACAAGAAGACCGGCGCGCGGCTTTGAGGCACGCGGGCAAGCCGTCCATTCGGTTCGTGAACGACCTTCAAGAAGGGAACTCGAAATGATGAAGAGCATCACAGCAGCCTTACTCCTGTCCGCCGCCACGGCCCTGCCGGCGCACGCGGCATGCGCCTTCAAGAACACCGTGCCGCTGAAGACGATCTCGGCCGGCTTCCAGGCCTGGAAATCGGTGACGTCCGCCATGCAGGAATGCGGCAACGTCCAGTCGGACATGGACCAGAACTTCCAGGAAAAGGAGCCGGCCGCGCTCGCCGCGAACCCCGCCCTTTACCAGATTGCCGGCGTTGCCAACGAAACGCTCGTTCCGCTTCTCAACGACGGCACCATCCGTCCGCTCGACGCGCTGATCAAGAAGTACGGCGGCCAGTTGCAGTCGAACCAGCTCATCAAGATCAACGGCAAGACCATGGCCATCGCCATGGACGTCAACCTCGAAAACCTGATGTACCGCAAGGACATCTTCGAGAAGCTGAATATCGCGGTACCGAAGAACTACGACGAGGTTCTCGACGCGGCGAAGAAGATCCAGAAGTCCGGTCTCGTCCAGTACCCGCTCGGCGCCACCTATCAGAGCGGCTGGAACATCGCCAACGAGTTCGTGAACCTCTACCTCGGCTTCGACGGCAAGCTGTTCGGCGACCACAACGAGCCCGCGATCAAGTCCGAGGCGGGCGTCAAGACGCTGAAGATGATGAAGGCGCTCTCGCAGTACATGGACCCCGAATACCTGACGGCGGACTCCACCTACGTCCAGCGTCAGCTCCAGGAAGGCAAGATCGCGATGTCCAATCTGTGGGCCTCGCGTGCCGGCGCCATGGAAAACAAGCAGGAATCGCAAGTCGTCGGCAAAATCGGCATGGCGGCCGCACCCTCCGCCTATCCGGGCGGCAAGCCGGCGACCGCCGTCTGGTGGGATGGCATCACGATCGCCAAGAACATCACCGACGAGCAGGCCGATGCCGCGTTCCGTGTCGCCATGGAAGGCATCGACACCGAGATGGCGAAGGCCAACAGCGAGGACGTGATCTGGCTGATCAAGGGGTACGAGCCCGGACCGCTTGCAGAAGGCGTCGCGGCTTCGGCTGATGCGGGCGCACCCCCCTACCCCGCCTCGACGGCGATGGGCGTGATGCAGACGGCGATCGGCAACGGTGTCCCGGACTTCATGACCGGCAAGAAGTCGGCCGAGGCCACGCTCGCCTCGATCGAGGACGACTACCGCACCGGCGCCAAGGAAAAGGGTCTGCTCCAGTAGGACGATCGGACCGCCCGGACGCCGGCATCGGTGTCCGGGCCCCTTCGCTTGCTTGCAGGATGATCGGAGAGCCACGCTTTGAAACCGCGGATATTCCTGTTCTTCGTCGGCCCGTCGCTCTTCCTGATGACGCTCTTCATCGCGGTTCCGCTCGTCAGCGTGTTCGTGCAGAGCTTCTTCGTCACCCATCAGGTTTTCCACGAGGTTACGACGAAGAGCTGTTCTCCGGGCTTCATGAAGCAGACCTGCACGGAGAGCACGCGTACCGAGCCTGTCCTCGGCCCCGACGGCGTGCCCAAGACGGAAACGCATTTCGTCGGTCTCGGCTCCTATCGGAGCCTTTTGAAGCCGGCAGCCGTCAAGGCCGCGTTCTCGGCGGCCGGAAACGGCATCGGCGACCTTCTGAATATCGACTTCTACCGGGCGCTGCGTTTCACGCTGACCTTTACCCTCGTGACGCTGCCCCTCGTGATCGGCTTCGGCATGCTGACGGCGCTCGCACTCAACAACGTGACGCAAGCCGTTCGCGGGCCGCTGATCTTCACCTTCCTGCTGCCGTTCATCATCACGCCCATCATCGGCGCGCTCGCCATGCGCTGGCTGTTCGTGGGCAACGGAATCATGGCCGATGCGCTGAACGGGCTGCTCTCACAACATTTCGCCATTCTCGCGCATGGCTGGTCGCTCGAACTGCTCATGCTGTTCTTCCGCGTGTGGTACGTCGCCCCCTTCGCCTTCGTCATCTTCTATGCCGGGCTGCAGACCGTCGACCGGGACGTCATGGAATCGGCGATCGTCGACGGCGCCTCGCGCGTCGAGCGCCTGCGCTACGTCATCATTCCGCATCTCGCGCCGCTCATCACCTTCGTCGCGCTGATCCATCTCATGGACGCCTACCGCGTCTTCGAGGAGATCATCGGCTTTTCGAGCCAGGCGCATCGCATTTCCCTGCAATGGCTGACCTACGATCTGCTGGTTCCCGATTCGAGCGGAAACCGCGCGATCTCGCGCGCCTCGGCATCGTCGATGCTGACGCTGATCGGCATCGTCATTTTGCTGATACCGCTGCTGCGCCGTGCGTGGCGCGAGCATCTGGGCAGAGGCTGAGGATGCTCCCATGAACGATACCGCCGTCCTTCGCCAGCCCTTCGTCCTGCGGTTCGCCACCGTCGGCTTCATCGTCTTCTGGACGATCCTCGCGGCGTTCCCGCTGCTGTGGATCACCCTGATGTCGTTCAAGTTGCCGATCGACGCCTTCGCGTCCGATCCGCTGCGCGTCATCTTCGGCTTCACGACACTTCGCGAACGCGGCGGCCTGTCGGTGACGGCGCTCGTGCTCGGCGCGTTCGCCCTCTGGCTCGCCTACCACGGCGCCGAGCATCACGGCCGGCGGTTCGCGCGCTATCTGGCGCTCGGCGGACGCGAATGGCTCGGCTGGCTGCTTGCTGCCCTCGTCTACGTCATCGCACTGATCCTCGGCCTCTTCTGGATCCTGCCGGCCATCGTACGCGTCGTCGAAGCGATCCTTTCCCACATTCCCGTTCTCGATTACCTCGCCAGGCCCATGATGGGGCTGACGATGCAGAACTACCGGGCCGTATGGATCGGCTACCGGTTCTACGACAACTTCATCAATTCGATGATCGTCACGACCGGCACGGTCGTCATCTCGCTGACGGTCGGCACGCTCGCCGGTTACGGCCTCGCGCGCACCCGCAGCAACGTGGCGTTCTGGCTGCTGATCGCAGCCTTGATCTTTCGCGCCCTGCCGCATTCGGTTCTTGTCACGGGTTACCTTCCGGTCTTCATCCATTCGCGCGAGTTCCTGGCGCCGTTGTGGAACTGGCATGCGACGGCGTGGTTCTTCCACCTCTTTTCCGACCAACCTCCGACGCTCTACGGCCAGCCGCTTGCCGTCATCATGGTGCTGGTCTCGATCAACCAGCCCTTCACGATCTGGATGCTGCGTTCGTTCTTCATGAACATTCCCGCCGAACTCGACGAGGCGGCAAGGGTCGACGGCTGCTCGCATCTCGGCGCGTTTCGCCGCGTGATCATGCCGGTGATGTGGCCGGGCGTCATCACGACGGGGCTGTTCTCCTTCCTGCTCGCCTACAACGACTACCTCGTGTGTTCGCTGCTGCTCGATGCGCAATCGCAGACGATGGTCCCGGCGATCACGAGCTTCTTCAACCGCGAAACCACGACGACCGACCAGGTCCAGGCGGTCGCGGCGGCCGTGTCCATCACGGCACCGCTCTTCCTGCTGGTCATCGTCTTCCAGAAACAGATCGTGTCCGGCCTCACGCAGGGCGCGGTGAAAGGATGATGCGAGACATGACCGAGCGAAATGCGCGACCCGAACAGGCAGTGCTGACGCGCGACAACGACCGGTCGAAGACCGAGGAGACGCGCACCGTAGTCGAAGGCATGGTGGACGGGCTGAACGACCACGTCATCGACGGCATCGGCGCCTTCTTCGCCCCGGACTTCCACTGGATGGGCAATGCCGGCTGCGGCACGAAGAACGGTCTGCGCGAATTCCAGGACAACTGGCAGCGCCCCTTCCAGGCAGCCTTTTCCGACAAGGTGTGCATCGACGAAGCCCGGCTTGCCGAGGGCGAGTGGATGGCCGCCTTCGGCCGCCAGGAGGCGACGCATTCCGGCGAGTTCATGGGCATCGCCCCGACCGGCAAGCGCGTCGAGATCCGCTACATGGACTTCTGGAAGGTCGAAGACGGAAAGATCGTCGACAACTGGGTGATGGTCGATTTTCCGCACGTCATGCGCCAGCTCGGCGTCGATCCGTTTTCGGGCCATGGATGGGAAGAGTACGATGCGGGGCGCAAGATCCCGCCGAGACCCGACGCCGCGTGAAACGTGGCGCAGCAACGAACCAGGACTTGAGGAAACGCATCATGGCTGAGCATCTGAAGAGCGGCCTCAGCGCGGTCGAACGTTCCGAAGAGGATGCGCGCACCCGCGAGATCGTCGAAACGACACTGAGCGATATCGAAAAGCGCGGCGACGAAGCCGTCCGCGCGCTTTCCGAAAAGTTCGACGGCTACGCGCCCGAAGCGTTTCGCCTGTCGGAAAGCGACGTCGAGGCCCTCGTCGCAAAGGTTCCGGCGAGCGATCTCGACGACATCCGCTTCGCTCAAGCGCAGGTGCGCGCCTTCGCCGAAGCGCAGCGCGCCTCCATGCGCGACATCGAGATCGAAACCGAACCGGGCGTCCTTCTCGGCCACAAGAACATTCCGGTGCAATCGGTCGGCTGCTACGTGCCGGGCGGCAAGTTCCCGATGGTCGCCTCGGCGCATATGTCGGTGCTGACGGCGTCGGTCGCCGGCGTGCCGCGCATCACCGCGGCGACGCCGCCCTTCAAGGGCGAGCCAAACCCCGCCGTCATCGCCGCAATGCATCTTGGCGGCGCGCACGAGATCTACTGCCTCGGTGGCATTCAGGCGGTCGGCGCCATGGCGATCGGCACCGAGACGATCGCCCCGGTCCACATGCTGGTCGGCCCTGGAAACGCTTTCGTCGCCGAAGCCAAGCGCCAGCTCTTCGGGCGCGTCGGCATCGACCTCTTCGCCGGCCCGACGGAAACGATGGTGATCGCCGACGAGACCGTCGACGCGGAGATGTGCGCGACCGACCTCATCGGCCAGGCCGAGCACGGCTACAATTCTCCCGCCGTGCTGGTGACGAATTCGCGCCGGCTCGCCGAGGATACGCTCGCCGAGATCGAGCGTATCCTTGCGATCCTGCCGACGGCGGATACCGCGGCGAAGAGCTGGGCCGACTACGGCGAGGTCATCGTCTGCGACGATTACGACGAGATGCTGCGGGTCGCCGACGAGATCGCCTCCGAGCACGTGCAGGTGATGACCGACCGCGACGACTGGTTCCTGGAAAACATGACGTCCTACGGCGCGCTCTTCCTCGGACCGCGCACGAACGTCGCCAATGGCGACAAGGTCATCGGCACCAACCATACCCTGCCGACGAAGAAGGCGGGCCGCTATACGGGCGGACTCTGGGTCGGCAAGTTCCTAAAGACGCACAGCTACCAGAAGGTGCTGACGAACGAGGCCGCCGCACGCATCGGCGCCTACGGCTCGCGGCTGAGCATGCTCGAAGGCTTCGTCGGCCATGCCGAGCAGTGCAATCTGCGCGTTCGCCGCTATGGCGGCATCAACGTGCCCTATGGCGAAGCGGCCCCGCGGCGGGACGCCGACGAATGAACATGGACGCTTCCGATCGACCGACGCGCGGCAAGGGGCGGATCGCGCCGCTTCGTGCGGCGATGTACGACTTTTGCGAAGCCGGCGTGCGCGACGCGCTTGCGGACGTCGTCGCGCCGGGCGCCGGCATCCGTCTGTGCCATCCGCTCGGCGACGTCGAAGGTCCGGAAGCTTTCTACGATACGGCCTATGCACCGCTATTGCAGGCGATCCCGGATCTCGAACGGCGCGACTATATCGTCATGGCCGGGCCGACCAAGGAAGGCCGCCAGTGGATCGGCTGCGCGGGCTACTACACCGGCCGCTTCGCGCATCCGTGGCTCGACATTCCGCCGACCGGGCATCAGGTCCATCTGCGCTTCCACGAGTTCTTCCGGATGGAAGACGATCGCGTCGTCGAGATCCAGGCCATCTGGGACATTCCGGAACTCATGATGCAGGCGGGCGCCTGGCCGATGGCACCCGGCCTCGGACGGGAATGGCACGTTCCCGGACCGGCGACGCAGGACGGTATCGTCGCCGGACCGTACGACGCGCAGGCGAGCGAGGCGACGCGCGGCCTCGTCGTCGACATGCTCGACCATATGAAGCGCCATCCGAGCCAGGGTGGTCCCGAAGTCATGGAAATGGCCCGTTTCTGGCACGAACGCATGAGCTGGTACGGCCCCGCCGGCATCGGTACCGGACGCGGTATCGACGGGTTTCGGAACTGGCACCAGATCCCGTTCCTGAACGCCATGCCCGATCGCGGTCGCGACGCCGGCGGGACCACGCATCATTTCTTCGCCGATCGCGCCTACGCCGCCGTTACCGGCTGGCCGAACATGGTCCAGACCGTCAGCCATGACGGCTGGATGGGCATCGCGCCGAGCGGAACCCGCATCGCACTGCGCAGCCTCGATTTCTGGCGGCTCGAAAACGGCCGGATCCGCGAGAACTGGGTGCTGATCGATCTGCTTCACGCCTACGACCAACTCGGCGTCGACGTGCTCGGGCGTATGCGCGAGTTCAACAAGGCACGTACCGGCTTCGATCCCCATACCGGAAGGCAGGCAGCATGAGCGAGCTCCCGCAAACACCCACGATGCGCCTCGACGGCCGTCGCGCGCTCGTCGCCGGGGCCTCGTCGGGTATCGGTTTCGCCTGCGCGGCCGCTCTCGCCGAGGCCGGTGCCGAGGTCACGCTCGCCGCGCGCAACGCCGAGCGGCTCGACGAAGCCGTCACCGCAATTCGCGAGGCCGGCCACGCGGCATCCGGCCTGACGCTCGATATCGCCGACGTCGAGGCGGTCGGCGAAACGGTGGCGCGGGCCGGACCCTACGATATCCTCGTCAACAGTGCCGGTCTCGGACGCCATTCCCCGGCGCTCGAAACGACGCCGGCCGATTTCGATACCGTCTGCGCGATCAACCTGCGCGGTGCCTATTTCCTCGCCCAGACCGTCGCAAAGGGGCTGATCGAAGCCGGAAAGCCGGGCTCGCTGATCACGATCTCCTCCCAGATGGGCCATGTCGGCGGCGTCGACCGAGCTGTCTACTGCGCGACCAAGCATGCCGTCGAGGGCTTCACGAAGGCGATGGCGATGGAGTGGGGAAAGGACGGCATCCGCGTCAACACCATCGCACCGACCTTCATCCGCACGCCGATGACCGAGGCGATCTTCGCCCAACCCGACAAGGTGCGCTGGATCGAGGAGAAGATCCGCCTCGGGCGCGTTGGCGAAGCCGGCGACATCATGGGCGCGGTGCTCTACCTCGCAAGCGATCTCTCCGTCATGGTGACGGGCACCTCGCTCCGCGTCGACGGCGGCTGGACGGCGGGCTGATGGCGCAGGAAAAGATCACGTCCTTCGAAGTCGCCAAGCTCGCCGGTGTCAGCCAGTCCGCCGTCTCGCGCTTCTTCACGCCCGGCTCTTCCGTCTCGCGCAAGACGGCGGACAAGGTGCGCGAAGCCGCCGATACGCTCGGATACCGGCCGAACGTTCTCGCCCGTTCGCTCATCACCGGGCGCAGCCGCATCATCGGCCTCGTGGTCGCCTATCTCGAGAACCACTTCTATCCCGAAGCGCTCGAGAAGCTCTCGAACGCGCTACAGGCGAAGGGCTACCACGTGCTGGTCTTCATGGCCTCGCAGACAGCCGGCAACATCGACAGCGTGCTGAGGGAAATCCTCGACTATCAGGTCGACGGCATCATCCTCGCCTCCGTCGCGCTTTCCTCCGAGCTCGGCGGCCAGTGCAAGGCGGCCGGCGTTCCTGTCGTCCTCTTCAACCGGCATCAGAACGATCCGACCCTGACGTCGGTATGCTCCGACAACGTCGCCGGCGGGCGTGAGGTCGGTCGGCTCCTCGCCCGCGCGGGCCACCGGCGCATCGCCCATATCGCCGGCTGGGAAGGCGCCTCCACACAGCGCGAGCGCGAGGCCGGTTTCCTCGAAGGCCTTCGGGAATGCGGCGCGGAGCTCTACGCCCGCGAAGTCGGCAATTTCGCGCCCGAATCCGCGCGGGAGGCCGCCCGGCGCATGTTCGACACCGGCGACCGGCCGGACGCCGTCTTCGTCGCCAACGACCATATGGCCTTCTTCGTGATGGACGTGCTCCGTTTCGAACTCGGCCTTTCGATTCCGGACGACGTCTCCGTCGTCGGCTTCGACGACGTGCCGCTCGCCGCATGGCCCGTCTACGCGCTGACGACGGTGCGCCAGCGGGCAAATGCGATGGTGGCCGAAACCGTGAGCGCCATGCTCGCACAGATCGAAAATCCGGGCACGGAACCGACACAGGTATCCATCGAGGCTCCGCTGATCCTGCGAAGCTCGGCCAGAAAACCCCAAGCACGGACGGACTAGATGCAAGGCTTCGACACGAAGTTCTCGGACTTTCCCGATTACATCATCGGCGTTACCAAGGAGATATGGGAAGACCGCGGCATCGCCACGCTTCACCGATACTACGCCCCGGACATCGTCGTGCGTTCGCCCGCATCGGTCGTGGTCGGCAACGAGGGGGTGATCGCGGCGACGATGGCGACGCTCGCCGAGTTTCCCGACCGGACGCTGCTCGGCGAGGACGTCATTTGGTCCGGCAGCCCCGAGGATGGCATGCTTTCCTCGCACCGGCTGCTTTCCACCGCGACCCATCTCGGCCACGGCGCCTACGGTCCGGCAACGGGGCGCAAGCTCACCTATCGCATCATCGCCGACTGCCATGCGCGCGACAACCAGATCGACGACGAGTGGCTGATCCGCGATCAGGGCGCGATCGTTCGCCAGATGGGCTGGACCCCGGAGGCCTACGCCCGCGACCTCATCGAGCGCGAGGGCGGGCCGGAAAACTGCGTCCGACCGCTTTCGCCGGAGACCGATCGCAAGGGTCCCTACACGGGCCGTGGCAACGACGACGCGTGGGGCGAGCGATACGCTTCCATTCTGGAACGGATCATGGATGCGGACCTCGGCTCGATCCCGAAGGAATACGACCGGGCCTGCCAACTGGAATATCCCGGCGGCGTGACCGGCCACGGCCACGGCGAGGCCGACCGGTTCTGGATCGGCCTGAGGGCGAGCTTCCCACACGCCCGCTTCAGGATCGAGCACCGGATCGGCAGGGACGATTCCATGATGGCTCCGCGCGCTGCGATCCGCTGGAGCCTGCAGGGCAAGCACGACGGATGGGGCGTCTTCGGCCGTCCGACCGGTGCGGAAATCTACGTTCTCGGCGTCTCGCACGCCGAATTCGGTCCGTGGGGCCTGCGCCGCGAATATACGCTCTACGACGAAACCGCGATCTGGAAGCAGATCATTCTCAAGACCGGATAAGCGCACCGCGCCCGCATCGGGCGCAGCGATCGAACAAGCAGCCCAAGGGAAGGAAAACATGACCGCAAAGCTCGAAGAAATCGCAGCACGCACCGTGCGCTACGGCGAACTCCAGCCGTGCCGGACCGCCTTCATCGATGCCCATACGCCGGGCTCGAACCAGAAGGAGAACTTCACCATCATCGGCGGCGGCGTCTCCGAAAGCGCCGACCAGCACGTCCACATCAAGGAGACGCCGGGCTTCAACATCGGCGCCGCCGGCCAGCCGCCGCATTGCCGCAACTCGCTGCACGTCCACCGCACGGCGGAGATCTTCTTCGTGCTGAAGGGCCGCTGGCGCTTCTTCTGGGGCCGTTGGGGCAAGGCCGGCGAAGTGGTGCTCGAGGAAGGCGACATCTTCGACATTCCGACCGGCATCTTCCGCGGCTTCGAAAACGTCGGCACCGACTACGGGATGATCATGTCGATGCTCGGCGGCGACGACGCCGGCGGCGGCGTGGTCTGGGCGCCGCAGGTCATCGAGGACGCGCGCGACCACGGGCTGGTGCTCGGCGAGAACGGCAAGCTCTACGATACGCAGAAGGGCCACTCCCTTCCCGATGGCGTCGGCCCGATGCCGGTGCTGAACGAGGATGAACTGAAGGCCATACCCGAAACGCCGGCGGAGGACGTCGTGCCGCACTACGTCGCCCGCTACAACGATCTGATGGCGATGGCCGAGAAGAAGCCGGTGAAGGTGGTCGGCGCCGAAGGGCTGATCCGCGACCGGCCCGGCTTCGACGTCGAGCTCGTGAACGGGGCGTCGATCGCCGGCACGCCGCAGAAGAGCGAACGCCATCAGGTGCTGATGGTCATGCGCGGCCATTGGAAGATGGCGTTCGACGGTGGCGAGATGATCCTCGCGCCCGGCGATACCTGCGCCGTCCCGCCGGACTTCGACCACACGCTCGAGCCGTCCATGTCGGGCGAAGCGAGCCTTTACCGCGTTTCCAACACCGACGATACCGCCGGCGCCACCTGGAAGCCGTGACAGGAGCCGACCCGACCACGCGCCGGTTCGAAACCGGCTCGCGGTCGGGTGATCGGCCGGATCAGGTTCGCGCCTTCTCGAATGCCGCCCAGGCAGCCTCGAACCGGTCGAAGTCGAAATCGGGCGCGCGTGCCGCGTCGAGGACGATCCGTTCGGTGCGTTGCAGCGTGCCGATCGCCTTCTGGAGATCGGGCAGCACCGCATCGGGAATAACGACCGCGCCATGGCGATCGGCATGGAGCCAGTCGTCGGGCTCGACGCGCATGCCGAAGATTTCGACCGGACCGGCCACCTCGACGACATGCACGAAGGCATGGCTCGGCCCGATCGAACCGGCGATCACCGGAAAGCCCGGTGCAAGATCGGCAAGATCGCGCATGACGCCGTTGGTCAGCGCGCCGGCGAGACCGAAACCCTTGTGGACGCTCGTGTTGATCTCGCCCCAGAAGGCACCGACAGCCGTCTCCCCGTCCATATCCTCGACGACGGCGAGCGACGGCCCCTGCCCCTCCGCCATGTAGCGGTAGTAGGCCATGCGCCGTTCACGCACCGTTTCCGCCGGTTCCTCGCTCGGCGAGACGGCCGCGATCCGTGCGGTGCGCGCCCGTCCGACGATGGCGCCGGCCTCCGGCGCGCTCGAAAGCACGGTCCGCCGCGTGAACCGATCGAAACCACGCCGGCCCTCTGCGACCTCGATCGCGTTGCATACGGTCGGCGTATCCACCTGCTTCAACAGGTCGAGAAGGGCATCGTCCATCATTCCTCCAGCCAGCGGGCGAGCGCCGCCGTCGTTTCTTGGGGTTTTTCGAGCGTCGGCAAATGTCCGGCATCGTCGATGACGGTGAGATGCGCACCGGGCACGAGATCGCGCATCAGTTCGTGCCTAGCGAGGGGACAGAGTTCGTCCTCGCGCCCGCAAAGGACGAGCGTCGGAACCCGTACCTCGCGCAGCACCGCCTGGCGGTCCGGCCGGTCGCGAAGCGCACGCGACTGATTGCAGAAGACCTGCGGGCCGAGCGCGAGCGCCATCTCCACGCATAGGTCCAGAATTTCCGTGCGCCGGGCGTGGTGAGCGAGGTAATGCGGCTTCATCTCCTCGCGCATGACCGCCGCAAGGCCACCGCCGAGCGCGCGTTCCATCTGCGGTCCGCGTTTCGCCCGCATCGCTTCGTTTTCGGCAAGCGGGTTCGTGTCGAGAAGCGCAAGGCGTGCCACCCGTTCGGGTGCAGCCGCAAGAACCGCCATCGCGACGATGCCGCCCATCGAAAGGCCGGCGAGCGCGAAATGCGGCGGCGCGTCGCGAAGCACCGCTTCGGCGAGCCCGTCCACCGTATCCGTTTCCCCCAGCGGGGCGCAGTGGATGGCGCGGCCCGCCGACAACGCGCCGATCTGCGGCGCGAAGAGACGCGCATCGCACATCATGCCGGGAAGGAGAACGAGCAGCGGGTTCATTACCCGGCGGCCAGCTTCGCCCCTTCGGCGAGCGCGGCGAGCTTGGCATAGGCGATCTCGGGATCGACGGCGCCGAAACCGGCAAAGGTTCCGAAACCGCAATCGCTGCCTGCCATGACCCGATCCGGGCCGACGATATCGGTAAACCGTCGAACGCGCTCTGCAACCAGGTCCGGGTGCTCGACGAAGTTCGTCGTGGTGTCGACGACGCCCGGCACCAGCACCTTGTCTTCCGGAATTTCGCTCTTTCGGTCGCGAAAGATGGTCCATTCATGCCCATGGCGCGGGTTCGAGGTCTCGAAGAGCACGTAGCGCGCCTTCGCCGCCATCAGCGTTTCGAACACTTCGTTCATCGGGATGTCGCAGACATGCGGGCCTTCGTAATTGCCCCAGCAGATGTGGATGCGCACCCGCTCGGCCGGAACGTCGGCCAGCGCATGGTTCAGCGCATCGACATGCTGACGGGCGATCTTCACGAACTCCGCATCGGAAAGATCGGCAAAGAGCATGTGCCTCGAAAGCGCGAGGTCCGGACAATCGAGCTGCAGGTCGAGCCCGGCCGCCACGATCGTCTCGTATTCCGCCTTCATCGCGTCCGCGAGCGCCTGAAGATACGCCTCGCGTGTCGGATAATAGGTGTTCTGCAGGAAAAGCGAGATCACGCCCGGCGAGGCGGCGTTCATGAAGCCGCGTTCCGCGCCATGTTCGGCCATCGCCGCCTTGAGGTTGTCGATATCGGTTTCGAGTTCGCCCTGTCCCTTCGAACGCACCTCGCCGATGCATTGGGGTCGCGCATATTGCGGCGTGCCGCCGCTGTCCGCCACGCGCTTGAGATAGCTCGGATAGAGTTTCAGGTCGGCCGGCGCATTGCGCTCGCTGTCGCCGCCGAAGCCGGTGTAGCGGTCCTTCACATAGGTCGCGTAGCTGATCTTCGAGGTCTCGCCGTCCGAGACGATGTCGATGCCAGCCTCGACCTGCCGGCGCACGGTCTCGCAGACGTTGCGCCGCATGCATTCGTCGAAGGCCTGCGGATCGTAGGTTTCGCCGTGCTCGCGCGCGAAGATGAAATCCACCACTTCCTGCGTGCGTGGCAGCGAACCGACATGCGTTGCCTTGACCCGCTTCATGATGTCCTCCCCGTTCCGTTCCATCTCACGATCGACCCTTCATACCTGCGTTTTGCATGCGATTGCAATGGAGCCCTGTATGGGGTGAGGGTACGATCGCGTTCGAGGGATTTCCGTTACCGGTACGCGCCGGCAACCGACAATTTCGCATTTGCACGGAAGCGCCACATGCATCGCTTCCATCCGACGATCTTACGCGAAAATGTCGGTTTAGCCGTTGGCGGTCGCCGGACGAGCAAAGACCCGGCTTCGCAAGCTCGGGCGGCCTGCCGCGTTTGCCGGGCGGTACTCGCGATCCCTGGCCATGCGGTACAACGCATCGTTGGCGGGACCCAGAAGTTCGCACGCCGCATCGAACGATTGCCGGATCGTATCGAGTTCGGCGAGTGCTTCGGGCGTTTCGCCCTCTTCGACCAGGTCCGAAAGAAGGGTGTGGGCGCGAAGGATCAGGTCCGGAACCTTCACCGCCTTATCGATCGTCGCGAAGCGAGGCCCGTCTTCGCCGGCCGTCGCCGCGAAGTCCCGATCGATCGCCATGCAGATGGCTTCGTCGCGTGGTGGCCAGACCCCCGGCGTCACCGCTTCAAGCGAACGCATCGCCTTCCGCCAGTCGCTGCGCCAGTGCGTCGCGTCGAGGAAGACGCGCGGCCGATCGCGGCTCGCCTCTTCGCACGCCAGCGCACACCGCAGCCAGCCGACAAGGCCTTGTTCGATCGGAAGGCCGTGCTCTGCCTGAAGGCGATTTGCATAACGGAGCGGGTCGGCAACCATGATCACGGTCGCAACCGCGAGGCCGCAGGAATCCGCCATGCTATTCCACAGAGGCAGCAGCCGGCAGAGGCTCGGCTCGCTGAAAACCACCAGGTCCAGCGCGGGAACGTCCCGGAAGATCGCCTCGAAAAGTGCCGAGGCATGGGTCGTCACGTCGTCCTGCAAGGACAGGTTGCCGATACCGTGAAGCGCGATTTCCGGTGCGATGCCTTGATCGCGAAGTACCGAGGCGTGCAGCTTGCAAACCGCGCCTTTGTCGTTTCGATCCGGCCCGAAGGCGCCGAGACGGCGAAGGAGCGCATCGAAATCCACGGTCGGCCCACAACCGGTCACGAGCACGATCCGCCCCAATGCTTCCGCCACCGATCGTCGCTCGATCCTGTGAGCCTGCGATACGCTCGTCTCCCGTTCCGAAGCCCGTGCCTCGAAAAACGAACGCATCGTCGTATCGATGCTGAGTTCGCCCGCAAGAACCCCGGCCTGGAGCGCGCGGGCGTCCGGCAACGCCTCGCGAAAAGCGTCGTCGATGGAACCGGAACATTGTCGCATTCGGTTCCAGCGGCGGTACTTCCAAGACTTTTTCTGCGGAAGGTCACGGTTCGCGTCGACCGCTGTTCCGATCCGCTTCACGGATGCTTCGAAGCGCTCCCGGCTTCGCACCGGAAAATGATAGACGACGATGTCGCACGTGCCGACATCGGCCTCGCCGATCTCGTAGGATGCCGAATGGGCACCCCGCTCGATATGGTGCAGATCGCGCGTCGCGAAGACGGCTTTGGGGGGTTGCGAAAGCGTAAAGTAGGAAGCGGGCAGCGGGTCGCGCATCCGGTCGGCAAGCTTCGGCATGGCGCGCGGCGGTGTCGCGCGATAGGCGAGCGTCTGCTGCCAGCCGTCGGTCGCAAGCCGGTCGCGGTCGCCGACCATGTTGCGGCGCTCGCATCTCAGGGCCTTTTCTCGCCGTCCGCGGAGCGCCTGCTTCAGCGTACCGGCCGGGTTCATCCAGAACTCGTCCGCATCGCTGCTGATGACCCGATCCGCGCCGTAATCGTCGCGAGCGATGCGGGCCATGCGTGTCGCCCACCGATCCTGCTCGTAGGCGTCGGAAGGTTCGTCGAAGAGGACGATCTCGCCGCGTTCGGCGCGCTTGCGAAGGATTTCGCGCGTACCGTCACGCGAAGCGTTGTCGGTGACGATGATGACGTCGATATCTCTTTGCAGGTGAAAATCGATCACCGTATCGATGATGTCCGCTTCGTCGCGCACGAGCAGCGTGAGGGCCAGTGTGATGTCGTTCGCCGCAGGCTTCATTCGTTGAGGCTTTCGTGTTCGATGACGTAGAGTTGCCGGCCGCCATCGTGAAGCGAGGTGACGAGGATGCGACGCCCGTCGCGCGTCGGGACCGGATGGAGATCGCAGCGAAACGGCCCGTGGTTCGGCACGTGGTTGGAAAAGGCGGCGATCTCCCGTTGTTCGCCGCTTGCAACATCGAGGAGCGCGACCGTCACCCGCTCCTGATACGGCGTGTCGAGCACCCAAAGGTCCGGGTCTTCGGCGAGATGGCGAATGTGGACGTTGCGCGTGATCGTTTCCGGCAGGAGCGCACGTTCCTTCGTGCCGTAAGGCGCCGTGTCGGAAAAGAGACCGAGATTGCCTTCCGCCTGGTGCCAGCAGTAAAGCCGATCGTCGTCGAGCCACATGACGTGCGAGGTCCCGCGTCCAAGGATGCGCAGGTCGGTCCCGTCGCTCCCGCAGGTGACGCTCACCCCCATCGTGCCCTTCCAGCGGATCTTCGGACCGCGGTCGCGCCATCGAAACTTCGCGGTAAAGCGCTTTCCCGATGGCGACAGCTTGACGTGATTGAACCAGTAGATGCGATCCGCCGCGCGATGCTCGTCCCGCTCTTCGCGATCGAGATAAGCCATCAGCGCTTCGCGAGCGCGCGCAAGAGAAAGAACGATTTCGTTGAAGCCCGTCTCGAGATGCATGCGCCAGATGCCGTCGTCGAGCGGCGCATCCTCCTCGAGCTTTGCTCCGGCACCGCCGGTATAGCCGTACCCGGGTCGCGCCTCGTCGAGACGCGCCATGTTGACGCCGAGTGCGAACACCGCTGCGGGATCCACCGCGTAGACGGGGCGGGGCAGCGTCGAGACACGGCCGGTCCCAACGTTCAACTGTCGCGCGACGAAGGCGTCGCCGTCGCGATCGTTCCAGAACAGTCGTTCGCCCGAGGGGTGCCACTGCGCCATCGGTCCCTGTTGCCAGCTCCACGCAGCCGAGGTGCCGACCGGCGTGAACCCGCCGGCCTCGATATCCACCAGCCCGATTGTGATTTCATCCGCAGGCGTCATCCATCGCTCGGAGAAATTCGATTCGAAGGCGACCGCCCGACGTTCGGCGGAGTCGACGACCGGAATGTCGTAGTAGCTGTGCGCGTGGAACCGCGCCTGCCCGGTTCCGCTCGTAAGCTGGCGCACGCGCCATCCGGCAGAAGCCTCGGGCGCGCCGCTACTCGTCCCTGCTTTGCGCATCGTCCGGTTTGCACTTCGAAACGCGCGCGCCTGGCTTCGATAATCGGCAAAGGCACCCTTCCAGTCGGCCGGCGCGCGGTCCATCGGACCGCGAACGGGAACGGTGTCGACGTCCACCCTTCCCTCACCCTTCGCCAGATAGTCGAGCATGCGCTGGCCGTAGGTCGTGCCGGCCGTGCTTGCCCCCGGTGTATTCATCCGCCGTTCGATCGAGGCCTGGACCGCGCCGTGCCACTTGAAATGGTTCACCCGCGCCGGCAAGCGGAACCGGAACGCCGGATCCTTGATGCGCGGGAATGCAGCAAGGTTCATGCCGTAGGCAAAGGCCGCGTTCTTTTGCAGTGGGCCGTGACCACCCCGCCCCGGCTCGAAGCGTGCGCGGAAGAGCATCATGGTCACCGTTCCGGTCGCATCCTTCTCGCCGTGGCGCTTGCCGGCCGTGCACATGATGTCGGCTTCGAGGGGAAACTGTCGATCGAGAGACCGCTCAGGCGTGATCGGTGGCAGCGTCCCGTCTACGGCCAGCCGGTCGATCATCGGTCCGTCCAGGACGTCGAACCTGTTTTCCTCCATCCAGGCGATCATGTCGCCAAGCGGAGCGGGATAGACGTGGAATTCGTCGACGTCGGCGCTCACCACCCAGTCATCGGCAGCGCAGCAGCGCTGCTGCATTTCGCGCCGGCGCTCCCACATCGTCTCGCTCGTATAGGCCCCGATCCATACGTCCGGTTCGCCGACGCCCCGGTCGCGGAGCACGCGATGCGCGGCGGCGAGCTTCGCTTCGTCGCGTTCGGCCTGGTTGAGGATGAGGTGCATTGTCGCCGGATCGAGCCCGAGCCCGATATAGTGATCCAGAAACGGCGCCAGCAGCGCAGCATCCGCATCGAGGCCGACGCAGGAAAAGAGCCGAACGCCACGAAGCGGCCGGACTTCGGCGGATTCCGGTGCTCCTTCCGTCTTTGATGGGGCGACAGGCACGGTCGTCCTTCGGGCCGAACCGTCGGCCGAGTCGTCGAACGTATAGCCGTTCAGGAAATCGTGCGTGCGCACGAGCCCGTCGACGGCCTTGCGGTCCTCCTTCCGCCAGGCGATGTCGTGGCGGCTGCTGTTGGGAGCGGCATGCGTGATCGCTGCGGCGCCGGCGAGAGCGGCCTCATCTTCCGCCAGACCGAGGAAACGGAAGATTGTTGCCATCGTCGCGGCCGGATCGGCGACGAAGGCTTCGTGGCGCACTTCCAGCCAGTCCTGCGGGGCGACACGGGCTTTCAGCGAGGCAAGCCCCGCACAGAGCGTTCGATAGTCCTCCACCATTTCCGGCAGGACGCTGCCGGAGATCGATCCGCGCTCCTGCTTCAGTCGCGCCTTGAACTCCGTCTCGTCGCCGGCGGCGATACGCAACGCGTCGTAATGGCGGCCCTTGCGCAGGCTGAGCGTCGCGACGTTGTCGAACGGGTTCCGAACGACGGAGATCCATGCCTTGCGCTGAGCGGGAAAGGCACCGTCGACCGCGGAAAGGATCTCCGGGCGTTCGCTCAGGCGGCGCAATGCCCAGTCGCCCTTCTTGTCGCCGAGAAGTTTCGGCGCCTCGGCGCGGCCGCCACTTGCGCCCGGAACCCGATAGGAATGGCCGTTCCAGCTCCGTCCGCTCGCTTCGAACGCCGCGGAGTTTTCGGCGATCAACGCGAAGATCTCCTCGGACGAAAAGCCCTCTTCCACGAGGCCGACCATATCGAGCTCGTGCGACACGAGCGCGGCCGGGTGGGCGTCGATCAGCGAACCGATGATGGAATGTCCCGAACGCGGAAACCCGGCGAACTGGACGAGCGTGTCGACCTTGCCGAGATCCATCGTCTCGCGCCGCTTCAGCGCTCGCTCGCGCAACGCTTCGAAAGGTACCCGGGAATGGCGCCGCGACTTCGCGCCTTCGAACACCGGAATGGCGTGATCCCGCCGCTTCTCTAACTTTTCTTCGGATCGAGGCTTACCGGTTTTGCCGCCTGCGCGAACGGTATCGTCATCGGATGTCGCCGAAGCCGCGTGGTCGTCCGCTTGCCTATGGGCAACGTATTCCGGGGGGGTCTTCAAAGGGAGCCCGAACGCGGCGAACGCCTCGTCGACGTGGCGCGCAGGCGTCGTTTCGGGGCGTTTCGGTTTATGGTTCGGCGTATTGGTGCGCCGGGCGAGCCGATATGCGGCGCGAATAACGAAACGGATCGGCCGTGTGACGCGCCAGCTATTGCTACGCAGAAGCGCATCGTAGCGCCTCTCGAGAAGGTCCGCATGGTGCGCAAGCGCGTTTCGTTCCTTGAGCAACGGCGCGACGAGACGTGATTTCGCGGCCTCGTAGTCGACAGCCATTTTCTCGCAGGCGGACCGAAGAGCCGCGACGTCCGCTTCGAGCTTCGCTCGCGCCTCTTCGCTTCTTTCGCCGCGCTTGCGTTCTTCCCGAAGTTCGAGGTCGTGCCGGTCCTTGTCGGCCCGCCGCGCGGCGTCGCGGTCGCTCAATGCGGCTTCGCGCTCGCGCAGGACGACGTCACGATCGCGCAGCGCGGCATGCGTCTCCTCCAGTGCCGCCTGGCGATCGGTGCATCGCCGTTCCAGCACCGCGACCCGCTCTCGAAGTTCGCGTTCCTCGCGCTCCATCTCCAAAAAGGCGAGCTCGGTCTTCCGCCGTGCGGCGATCGCACGCTCGGCGACATCGTCACGCGCAGCGAGACTTTCGCGCAATCGCTCGACCTCGCCGCGCAGGTACTCCAGCTCACTGCTGCGGCGTTCGCTCCTTACGAATTTCGCGGCCATTTCGACGTCATTCATAGTGCACACTTTTCAGATCTGACGGCGTCAACCCTTGCGTGTCCCGGGATATCATGGCGCCCTTCGGGCATGCCAGTTCCGCACCCGAATTTTCGTTGGCTCCTCAGTGTTTCGCCGTCCGCGTGAACCACCGGTTCAGAATGCATCGTCACGATGGCGCCTCGCCGATCAGCCGCGGGACACGCAGCGACAGCCACGTTCGGCTCCGGCCCGAAAGGGCCGCAACGGCAAGCGCAGAGCCGGCGAAGCGACGTGTCGCCCGGGCAAAGCCGAGCCTCGGGATCGCCGCCTCGCAGGCGCGCATCCAGAAGTAGCCGCAGGCGAAACGGAACGCGGGCGGCTCGATCGCCTGCGTGCGCGCGTTCACTTCCTGAAGATGCATAAGCCAGTCGCCGGCCCAATCGAGAAAGGCTTCGTCGACGGTATCGCTTCGCCGTTTCGGTTCGCCGAGCATGACGTGACGTGCAAGGTCGTCGGCATCGAAGGTCGCGCCAAAACGGTGGAGGACCCGTTCGAGGATTGCCGTCTTGCTTGCGCGGATCGCATCGCCGCGACTGCGCACGACCTGCCCGGGGTGCGTTCGCCGGTCGACGAGGACGTGTGGCAGGTTGGTGATCCGGTGCGCCTCGGCAAGCCGCACGAAGACGTCGACATCGCTGCATACCGCGAGTTCGTCGCGATACGGATAGCGTTTGAGCACTTCCGCGCGCCCCATGACGGACGATTGCTGGAAGGCGGACTTGAAGACCAGCCAGGCCTTCACCGTCTGTGCGGAAAGCGGCGGAACCCGCTTTCCGCGAAGCGGCCTGCCCGCGGCATCGAGCTTGCCCGCCGCGCCGCCGACGAGCGCGAAGCCGGGATTGTCCCGGAAGAAGCGGATCTGGCGCGCAAGACGATCGCGGCGCGCATGGTCGTCGCTGTCGAGCCACGCGACGAACGTGCCGCGCGCGGCTTCGAGCCCGGCGTTGCGGGCCTGGGGAATGCCCAAGTTGCGGCCGTTCGAAACGATTCTCAGGCGCCGATCCGTCACGGCCTTGAGAACGTCCGGCGTTTCGTCCGTCGAACCGTCGTCGACGACGATCAGTTCGAGATCGGAAAAGCTCTGGCCGAGCACGCTTTCGACGGCGCCGCCGATGAAGGCTGCTCGATTGTGCACTGGAACGATGACCGAGACGGCTGGCATCGGATGTCGCTTTCGAACTCGAATGCTGGGTGCGGGTGCGTTTGCCCCGCCACCTGAAACATTTTGGCGCCCGTGTGAACCCGTTCGCTTCGTGAACACCACCGAAGAGAGATTTCGAGCGAACGGACACCCGATCGAAAGGGAGGTATTTCGCCCGATCCGGCATCTCGCCTGTCATCATGGTGTTACAGACGGGCGCGAGGGTCCGTCGGACAGCCAATGGAGACAGGTCCCATGAGCGAAAACGCTACCCTCACCCGCCGATCCGTCGTCAAGATGCTCGGCGCCGCTTCCGTCGCCCTGCCGATCGCCCGCCTTGCCCATGCGAGCGGCATGGCAAACGGCAGCGCGCACGAAGCGGCGTCCGGCAAGCCCGGTTCCCTGCGCTTCAAGGGCATGAAGGCGCCCGATCTTCAGGACCCGAAGGCAATGGCACGCGTGAGTGTCGGCTCCAGGCTCGGCTACCAGGGAACGGGCGGAACGGACAAGGTTTCGGATCTCTCCTACCATGCCTTCTTCAAGACCGGCGACGAAGTACCCGGCCCGGACGGCTCGACGGTCGTCGCGGGTGGCTACTACGACATCGAGGGCAAGCCGATCATGGACCTCTCGGTCGAAGGCGAGAAGCGCCAGTTCTTCTCCGACTGCCCGGACGGCATGGCGCTCCTGCAGCCGATCGACGGCGTCGACAAGGAGGCGCTCGGCGTAAAGGGCAATCCGGTCTTCGCCGTGGTTCAGTTCGAATATACGAGCCGCAACCTCGCAAAGAACGACATGTACGGCCACCTGCCCTCGCCAATCGCCGTGCTCACCTTCGACCAGGATCCCGACACCGGCCACCTGAAGCTCGTACGCTACGCCAACGTACCGACGGCGAGCTCGCACGGCCTGTGGATCACCTGCGGCGCGTCGCGCTCTCCATGGAACACGCATCTTTCGAGCGAGGAATACCCGTCCGACGCCTTTGCGCCGTACCCTGAGCGCTTCCGCGCCTTCATCGCCAATCTCTACGGCGACCGGGACGCGATCGACGATCCGGAAAAGGCCAATCCCTACCTCTACAACCACATCCCCGAAGTCACGGTGAACGCCGACGGTACCGGCTCGATCAAGAAGCACTACTGCCTTGGCCGCATCTCCCACGAGCTCGTGCAGGTCTGCCCGGACGAGCGCACCGTGCTGATGGGCGACGACCATACCAATGGCGGCGCCTTCGTCTTCGTCGCCGACCGACCGCGCGACCTGTCTTCGGGCACGCTTTACGCAGCGCACTGGGAGCAGGTCTCCGGCAAAGGTCCGGGCAAGGGCAAGCTTTCCTGGAACCGCCTCGGCCATGCGATGAGCGACGAGATCGAGCACCTCGCCAAGACCCTAAAAGCGACCGACATCATGGATGTCATGGTCAAGGAACCGGCCGAGGAAGGCTTCACGAAGATCGTCTATGCCGGCAACGAGAACTGGGTACGTGTCAAGCCCGGCATGGAAAAGGCGGCAGCCTTCCTGGAGACGCACCGTTTCGCGGCACTACGCGGCGCGAGCCTCGGCTTCACCAAGTGGGAAGGCACCACCGTCAACGGCGCAGACAAGGTCGCATACGTGGCGATGAGCTACATCCAGGGGCCGATGGTCGACGGGACGAGCGACATCCACGTCGAGGGACCGAAGGCGGGTGCCGTCTACGCGCTGAAGCTCGAAGGCGGCCAGCACGACGCCTTTGGCGATCCGATCGACAGCGAATGGATGCCGGTCACGATGGAAGGCGTCGAGGCATTGACCGGCAAGGATCTCGACGAGGCCGACGATCTCGGCAACCTCGCCGATCCCGACCGCGTCGCCAACCCGGACAACATCAAGTATTCCGAAGACATGCGGACGCTCTTCGTCAGCGAGGATTCGGGCCTGCACGTCAACAACTTCATGTGGGCCTACAATGTCGACGACCGGAGCTGCACGCGTGTGCTTTCCGCTCCTTCCGGTGCCGAATCCACCGGCCTCCAGTCCGTCGACAACATCAACGGCTGGACCTACATCATGAGCAATTTCCAGCATCCGGGCGATTGGGAAAGCCCGCTCCATGACAAGGTCAAGGACACGCTGGAACCGCTGATCGACCAGAATTACAAGAACCGCTACGCCGCCGAGGTCGGCTACATCGCCGGCATGCCGGCTGCAAGGTAGGTATAGCGCCTGCAGCACCTTTCCGTTGCCGATACGAAGAAAGCCGTCGCGGCACTTCCTTCGCGACAGCTTTCGATGATCGGCGATACGCCGGAAAGCGACCTGCAGCGTAACGCCGCCCGTAACCTACCGTTGCCCAGCCTACCGCCGCAACGTCTGCCCGTCGGCGTCGAAGAGGTGCAGCGCCTTCGGCTCGGCGGTGAAGCGCGCGGTCTTGCCGCGCTCGTAGGAGCGCGTGCCGGCGAGCTTGACGATGATTGGCTCGTCGTCGGCCGTCAGGCCCTCGATGTAGACGAGCGTCACCTCGCCCAGCGTCTCGACGATCGAGACCTTACCCTCGAACAGGAAGTCCTCGCCCTCGGCCGGCCGCAGATCTTCCGGTCGCACACCGAAGCTCGCCGCTTCGCCTTTGCGTGCGGCGTCGCTCGCCAGATCAAGCGTCACCGCTTTGCCGCCGGCAAGGGTAACCGTCGTCGTCGCGCCCGTCTCCTCGATCGTCGCCGGCAGGATGTTCATCGCCGGCGAGCCGATGAAGCGCGCGACGAAGAGGTTCGCCGGGCGCTCGTAGAGTTCGAGCGGCGCGCCCACCTGTTCGATCGTTCCCCCCGAAAGCACGACGATCCGGTCGGCGAGCGTCATCGCCTCGATCTGGTCGTGCGTGACGTAGATCATCGTCGTCTCGGGCATCGTTTCGGCGAGCTTGGCGATCTCGATGCGCGTCGCGACCCTCAGCGCCGCGTCGAGGTTCGACAGCGGCTCGTCGAACAGGAACACCTTCGGATTGCGGCAGATCGCCCGGCCGATCGCCACGCGCTGGCGCTGCCCGCCGGACAAGGCCTTGGGCAACCGGTCGAGGAACGGTGTCAGCTGCAGGATCTCGCCCGCTTCGCGCACGCGGGCGTCGATCTCCGCCTTCGGCCGGCGGGCGATGCGCATGCCGAACGCCATGTTCTCGTAGACGCTCATATGCGGGTAGAGCGCATAGGACTGGAAAACCATGGCAATGCCGCGCTTCGACGGCGGCACCTGGTTCACCACCTCTCCGCCGATCGTCATCGTGCCGCCGGAAATGTCCTCCAGCCCGGCGATCATCCGAAGCAGCGTCGACTTTCCGCAGCCCGAGGGACCGACGAAGACGACGAACTCGCCGTGCCGGATCTCGAGGTCGATCCCATGAATGACTTCCACCGCGCCATACGCCTTGCGGATGTCCTTCAGCATGACACCAGTCATCGCCTTCTCCCTTTGCCTACGGTCTTACGCCGCTGATACCACGAAAATCGCCGGACCGGCCCTCGATACGCCATACCGTGCATCGACCCAATCTATCCCCCCTTTACCGAACCGGCGAGAAGACCGCGCACGAGGAAGCGCTGCAGGGCGAAGAAGACGATCAGCGGCACGATGATCGTGATGAAGGCCGACGCGGTCAGGATTTCCCAGTTGTTGCCGCGCGAGCCGAGCAGATTGACGAGGCGCGCCGTCAGCACGAGCTTGTCGTTGCCGGTGCCGAGGAACACCAGCGCGACGAGCAGGTCGTTCCATGTCCACAGGAACTGGAAGATGGCGAAGGAGGCGAGCGCTGGAAACGAAAGCGGCAGGATGATCTTGCGGAAGATGTCGAAATCGCTCGCCCCGTCGACACGCGCCGATTCCATGATCTCGCGCGGCAGGCCGGCGATGTAGTTGCGCAGCAGGTAGATGGCGAGCGGCAGGCCGAAGGCCGTATGCGCCAGCCATACCCCCACATAGGTCTGCGCCGGCACGCCGAAGAAACCGCCGATGCCGTTATAAAGGCGAAGCAGCGGGATCAGCGACATCTGCAGCGGCACGACGAGCAACCCTACGACGACCGCAACGAGCAGCAGCCGCCCCGGGAAGCGCATCCAGGCGAGCGCGTAGGCTGCGTAGGCCGCGATCAGGATCGGGATCGCGGTCGATGGGATCGCCACCGTCAGCGAATTGATGAAGGACTGGCCGATGCCTTCGGCGCGCAGCACTTCCTGATAGTTGCGCAACGTGAAGGCCGGCGGCTCGACCGAAGTGTAGAAGATGCGTTCGCCGCGTCCGCCCTCGGGCTTCTTGTCGAAGGTCATCCGGTAGTCGCCGTTCTGGGCGACCGTCAGCGTTCCGCCGCTCCTCAGCTTGGCCGTCTCGCCCGCATCGAAGGCGCGCGGCTTCATGAAGGAGGATCCGAACGCGGAGACGGAGCCCGATCCGTCCTTGCCGAAGACGTTGCCCGACAGGGCGAAGCCGTCTTCCGCCTGACTCGCCGTATCGGCCGGCGGCGTCGTGAAGGTGTTGTTCTGTTCGGACGCCGAAAGGGCCGTCCACCATCCGGAAGTCGCGATCTGATCCGGCTGGCGCAGCGAGGAGATCAGCAGGCCGGCCGTGGGGATGGTCCACACGATCACGAGGACGAGCACGGAAAGGTGCGTGAGGAAGAGCAGTGGAGACTGGCGCAGGGACGAGAACATGGTGCCTTACCTCAGTTCCTGACGCGCGTTGTGGATGTTCCAGATCATGATCGGGACGACGAGCACCATGATCACGAGCGCGATCACCGCGCCGCGGCCGAAGTCGCCACCGCCGCGGAACATCCATTCGAACATGAGGTTGGCGAGCACCTGGGTGTCCCACTGGCCGTTCGTCATCGCCAGCACGATGTCGAAGACCTTGAGGACCAGGATGGTGATCGTCGTCCACACGACGGCGATCGTGCCCCAGATCTGCGGGACCATGATCTTGAAGAAGATCTGCAACCCGTTGGCGCCGTCGATGACGGCGGCCTCGATCGTCTCGTCGGGGATGGAGCGCAGGGCCGCCGACAGGATGACCATGGCGAAGCCCGTCTGGATCCAGACGAGGATCACCATCAGGAAGACCGAATTCCAGAAGGGGATCGTGATCCACGCGTGCGGATTGCCGCCGAAGAAGACGACGACGGCGTTCAGCAGGCCGATCTGCTCGGACCCGGCGGGACGGAAATCGTAGATGAACTTCCAGATGACCGAGGCACCGACGAAGGAGATCGCCATCGGCATGAAGATCAGCGACTTGGCGATGTTGCCCCACCAGATGCGGTCGGCGAGCGCGGCGATGACCAGTCCGAAGAAGGTCGACAGCGCCGGGACGATCAGCAGCCATAGCAGGTTGTTGACGATCGATTCCCGGAATTCCGGATCGACCAGCATCCAGTGATAGTTCGAAAGACCGACGAAATCGATGCCGGCCTTGCCGTGGAAGCTCAGCCAGATCGATTCGAGCACCGGATAGACGAGGTAGACCGAGAGAATGACGATCGCCGGCAGCATGAAGAGCCAGGGGCGGATCGCGTTGGCACGCCGGAGGTTGCGCGAGGCACGCGCACCTTCCGCGTCGCGATAGGGCAACGCACGGTCGAGCAGGAGATTGCTCGCGTAGAAATAGATCGCTGCGCCGGCAAGTCCGATGACGACGGTGACGAGGGCGTAGACCAGATGCCCCATGACGGCCCCTCCTCGTTGAAAACACTTATGTGTCTGAACGCTCGCGAAGGGTCGCGAGAGAAAGGTCCGGCGCGCAACTCTTCCCCGTGCGCGCCGGAAACGGCTGCGGCTACTTGATCGCGTCCCAGGCCTTCTGGATCTCCTCGGCCGACTGCTTGGCGGACATGCCGCCGACGAAGTCGACCATGCCCTTCCAGAAGGCGCCGGCACCGATCTTGCCCGGCATCAGATCGGACCCGTCGAAACGGTAGGTCGTGGCGTTGAGGAGGATGTCGTCCTCACGCTTCAGCACGTCGTTGGTATAGACGGCCGTGTTGACCTGCTTGAACGGGGTGAGAAAGCCGGTCTGCGCCATCCAGATCTCGTGCGAGATCGGCGTCTTGAGGAAGTCGATGAAGGCTTCCGCCGCCTTGCTGTCCTTGGTGATCATCGCGAGCGTGCCGGCGCCGAGCACCGGACGGCCGAGATCCTTGTCGCCGTAGGGCGGAAAGTAGAAGAAGTCGACGTCCTGGCCGACCTTCACGTTCTCCGGGAAGAAGTCGGAAATGAACTGCGCCTGCTTGTGCATGAAGCACTTCGGCGGAATGGAGAAGAGCCCGTTGGGCGCCTCGCGGAAATCGGTCGTGGCGACGGCCTGCGGCCCGCCGGCGACGAATTTCGGGTTCTTCGCGAACCAGCCGAACGTCTTGATCGCCTCGACGATCTTCGGATCGTCGAACGGGATCTCGTTCGTCACCCACTTGTCGTAGACGCTCGGATCCTGCTGGCGAAGCAGGATATCCTCGACCCAGTCGGTCGCCGGCCAGCCCGTCGCGCCGCCGGAGCCGAGGCCGATGCACCACGGCGTGCCGCCGTCGTCGACGATCTGCTGCGTCAGCTTCTTGAGGTCCTCCATCGTCTTGGGGACCTCGTAGCCGGCATCCTGGAAGTTCGCAGGCACGTACCACACCAGCGACTTGAGGTCGGCCTTGTAGGGCAAGGCGTAGAAATGCTTGTCGCCGTCCTTGCCCGTATAGGTGCCGAAACCCTTCCAGGAATCGCCGGCCGCGTAGTTCTTCTGCACGAAGTCGGCCGTATCCTGACCGAGCGGGGTGAGCAGGCCCTTCGAGGCGAGATCTTGGATCAGGCCCGGCTGCGGCAGGATGGCGATGTTCGGTGGGTTGCCCGCCTGGGTGTCGATGACGATCTGCTGTTCGTAGTTTTCGGAGGAGGAGTAGTCGACCTTGGCACCGGTCGCTTCCTCGAAATAGGCGATCACGCTCTGGAAGAGATCCTCGTCCTGCCCGCGCCACGGACCGAAGATCGTCAGGGTCTGGCCCTTGAGATCGTGATTGTCGGCGAAGTCGTGGTAGCTCTTCCAGTGGAAGTCGCTGTTTTCGTCCGGCTTGAACTTCAGGTCCGCCGCATGTGCGGAAACGGCGAGCAGCGCAACCGCCGCCACGCTCGTAAGGCATTTTTTCAGCACGTTCGTCCTCCCAGATCAAAACGGAGACCCAATCTCCCGCCGGCTGCAATGCCGTACGCTGCAAGGCCTCCAGTCCCTGCATCGAAGCGCAGGATCGTCTTGCGGTCAGCCAAAAGTCAAGGGACAATCCGCTTTTGCAGTTACCGGACAGGCGTTTGTCCCGCATCGCGCGGTTCGCCGCGAGGTTGCGGTGTCTCGGCACCTCGGGACGATCACAAAAGCAAGAGTTGTCCCGTTACCCCCTGCCCTCCGCAACCATCGTGCCCTACCCTTGTGAAATACCGTCCCGGAACTTGATGGTCCGGCCTCTGGCTGCGACGCTCGCGACGCGCAGTCTTCTCGATGGATGGGGACAGGAGCACGATGTCAAAAGAGAAGATGTTCGAGATCAACCGCCGCGATCTGATGATCGTGGGCGCTGCGACCGCTGCGAGCACCGGCCTGCCCGCAACCGCCTACGCCGAAGCGACACCGGAGGCGGTCGTCAAGCCCGACGACCTCGCAAGCCTCGACGATACGCTGAAGTCGACGGTGAGCTTCACCGTCAACGGCGAGAAGCACGAACTTTCCGTCGACAACCGCACGACGCTTCTCGACGCGTTGCGCGAGCGCATGCAACTCACCGGCACGAAGAAGGGCTGCGACCACGGCCAGTGCGGCGCCTGCACGATCACCGTCAACGGCCGACGCATCAATTCCTGCCTGACACTCGCAGCTCTCCACGACGGCGATGAGATCGTGACGATCGAAGGGCTCGGCCAGCCGGACAATTTGCATCCGATGCAGGCCGCCTTCATCGAGCACGACGGCTACCAGTGCGGCTACTGCACGCCGGGCCAGATCTGCTCGGCCAAGGAGACGCTCGAAGAGATCAAGGCGGGCATTCCGAGCAACGTGACGAAGGATCTGAGCGGCCCGATCGAGGCGACGGACGACGAGATCCGCGAGCGCATGAGCGGCAACATCTGCCGCTGCGGCGCCTACAGCAACATCCTCGCCGCCATCAACGACGTGAAGGGGCAGAACGCATGAGAGCCTTCAGCCTAGAGCGGGCGAGCGACCCGCAGCAAGCGGCGAAATCCGCCGCGAGCCACGAGAACTCCAAGTTCATCGCCGGCGGCACCAACCTCATCGACCTGATGAAGCTCGAGATCGAGACGCCGACCCATCTCGTCGACGTCACGCAGCTCGGCCTCGACAAGATCGAGGAGACGGACGAAGGCGGCCTGCGCATCGGCACGCTCGTCTCGAACACCGACCTCGCCGCCGACGATCGCGTTCGCCGGGACTATCCCGTCCTGACGCGAGCGCTGGTCGCCGGCGCGACAGGCCAGCTTCGCAACAAGGCGACGACGGGCGGCAATTTCCTCCAGCGCACCCGCTGCCCGTATTTCTACGACACCAACATGCCGTGCAACAAGCGCAACCCCGGTTCCGGCTGTGCTGCGATCGGCGGCTATTCGCGCCAGCTTGCCGTCATCGGCGGGTCGGACCATTGCATCGCGACGCACCCTTCCGACATGGCGGTCGCCATGCGCGTGCTCGATGCCGAGCTCGAGACAGTCGATCCGGACGGCAAGACGCGCTCGATCGCCGTCGACGATCTTTACCGCCTGCCGGGCGACACGCCGGAGAAGGAAACGAACCTCAAGCCCGGAGAGGTCATCACCGCCGTTACCCTGCCGAAGCCGGTCGGCGGCAAGCAGATCTACTACAAGGTACGCGACCGCTCCTCCTACGCCTTCGCGCTCGTCTCAGTCGCCGCGATCGTCCAGCCGGACGGCACCGGCCGCGTCGCGCTCGGTGGCGTGGCACCGAAACCGTGGCGCGACGAGGAGGCCGAAAAGGCGCTTCCGCAAGGCGCCGGCGCCGTGATGGACACGCTGCTCGCCGACGCCAACCCGACCGACGACAACGAATTCAAGGTTCCGCTCGCCAAGCGCACGCTGGCGGCGGTCCTTCAGGAAGCGGGGAACTGATCCATGCGTTTCGACAAGCCCGCAGGGGACTCGGTCCTCGCCGATACCAAAGTCATCGGAAAGCCGGTCCATCGCGTCGATGGCCCGCTGAAGACCACCGGCACCGCCCCTTATGCCTATGAGCGCCACGACGTCGCCGCGAACCAGCTCGTCGGCTGGCCCGTGGGCGCGGCGATCGCCAAGGGCAAGCTGAAATCCGTCGGCACGAAGAAGGCGGAGGCCGCGCCCGGCGTCGTCGCCGTCCTGACGACGCTGCAGTTCGACCGGCTGCCGCTATCGCAGTGGAACACGGCCAACCTTTTCGGTGGCGACCAGATCGAGCACTATCACCAGGCCGTCGCCCTCGTCGTCGCCGAGACGCTCGAGACGGCCCGCGCCGGTGCGGCGATGCTCGAATTCGACTATGCACCGGACACCGAAGCGAGCTTCGATCTCTCGAAGACCGCGCCGACCGGCGACGAACAGCCGCTGAGCGACGTCGGCAATTTCGAAAAGGCCTATGCCGACGCGCCGGTGACGATCGACGTCAACTACACGACGCCGGCCGAAAGCCACGCCATGATGGAGCCGCACGCCTCCATCGCCGCCTGGGACGGCGACGAAGTCACGCTGTGGACATCGAACCAGATGATCCAGTGGGACAAGATGGCGCTCGCCACCACGCTGAAGACGACGCCGGACAAGGTGCGCATCGATTCGCCCTATATCGGCGGCGGTTTCGGCTCGAAGCTGTTCCTGCGTGCCGACGCCGTGCTCGCCGCGCTCGGGGCCAAGCGAACCGGCAAGCCGGTGAAGGTGCAGCTTCCCCGCCCGATGATCTTCAACAACACGACCCATCGCGGCCTGACGGAACAGCATCTGAAGATCGGTGCCACTCAGGATGGCAAGATCGTCGCGATCAGCCACGAGAACAAGTCGAACGCCCTGCCCGGCGGCAGCAGCGAAAAGGCGCCCGCGCCGACGCAGCATTTCTACGCCACCGACAATCTCTACTGCATCAACCGCACCGCGGAGATGCACCTGCCGGAATCGAACGCCATGCGGGCGCCGGGCGAAGCGTCCGGCCTGATGGCGCTCGAAGCCGCGATGGACGAGCTTGCCGAAAAGCTCGACATGGACCCGGTCGAACTGCGCATCATGAACGACGCCAAGGTCGATCCATCGAACCCCAACAAGACGTTCTCGCGACGCCATTTCGTGGAATGCCTGCGCACGGGTGCGGATCGCTTCGGCTGGTCGAAGCGCAACAGGAAGCCCGGTGACACGCGCGAAGGTGCATGGCTGATCGGCCACGGCGTCGCCGGTGCCTATCGCGGTGCGCCGGCGCAGGCATCCGGCGCGGAGGTCGCGATCCGTCCGGACGGCGGGGTCGTCGTGCGCACCGACATGACGGATATCGGCACGGGCTCCTATACGATCCTCGCCCAGACGGCGGCCGAGATGCTCGGCGTGCCGGTCGAGCGCGTACGCGTCGAACTCGGCGATTCGCGTTATCCGGTCTCGTCCGGCTCCGGCGGCCAGTTCGGTGCGGTAAGCTCGACGGCCGGCGTTTATGCCGCCTGCGTCGCGCTGCGCAAGAAGATCGCCGACGAACTCGGAAAGAAGCACGACGACCTGACCTTCGCCGACGGCGCCGTTCATGCCGGCGGGTCGACGACGGAACTGAAGAAGCTGACCCGTGGCGGTCGCGAGCTTTCGGCGATCGACACGATGCATTTCGGCGATTTCCGAAGCGAGAAGTACGTCGTCTCCACCTTCGGCGCGCACTTCATCGAGGCGCGCGTGCATTCGCTGACCGGCGAGGTTCGGCTGAACCGGATGCTCGCCGTGTGCGACGCCGGGCGCATCCTCAATCCGATTACGGCGCGAAGCCAAGTCATCGGCGCCATGACGATGGGCGCCGGTGCGGCCTTGCTCGAAGAGATGGCCGTCGACCACGATCGCGGCTTCTTCGTCAACCACGATCTTGCCGGCTACGAAGTTCCCGTGCATCTCGATATCCCGCATCAGGAAGTCGTATTCCTGGACGTCCTCGACCCGGTCTCGACCCCGCTTAAGGCCAAGGGCGTCGGTGAGCTCGGCATCTGCGGCGTCGCCGCTGCGATCGCCAACGCCGTCAACAACGCCACCGGCATCCGCGTGCGCGACTATCCGATCACCCTCGACAAGATCGTCGGCAAGCTGCCGACGATCTGACCACGATGCCCGGTCGGCGTGGGCCATCGGCCCCGCCGCCCGGTTTGGTCACGCTTCGCGCCGGTGAGCGGGCGAGAGGCTCAGGCGCAAGGCAAGGATGGTGATGGCCGCGCCGATGACCGTCCTGATCGTCGGCGTATGGTCGAAAAAGGCGTAATCGGCGATCATCGAGAGGACGATGGTGAAATAGCCTATGGGCGCAAGCTTGCTGGCGGGCGCAAGGCGATAGGCACGAAGGAAGCAGAGCTGGGCGATCTGGGCGACGATGCCGATCGCGACGAGCATCGCGAGGTCTGTCCACCGTGGCATTTGCCAGCTCAGCCCGGCGGGAATTGCGGTGAAGAGCGTCAGGCCGACGGTGTAGAAGACCATCATCGTCAGCGTATCCTCGTTGCGTAAGAGCCGTGTCTGGATCGTCGCCATCGAACCGAAGACGACGGCGCCCATCGCCGCCAGGATGCCGACGCTCCATACCATTCCGCCGGCCGGGTAGATGGCGACGAGAACCCCTGCAAGGCCGATCGCCGCGGCGATCCACCGACGCTTCCCAACCCTCTCGCCAAGCAGGGCGGCGGCAAGGCCCATCGCGACAAGCGGCCGGCAGAAGCCGATCGCCGTGACAAGAGCGATCGGCAAGGTCGCAAGCGCGGTAAAGTTGCAGGTGAGCGCGGCCGCATTGCAGCTGACCCTGACGATGTGGCGGGCACCATGACGCGTACGGGCGATCGCAGCGCGCCTTGCCCAAACGAGTGGTGCGATGACGACGAAGCCCGTCAGCGCGCGCACGAAGACGATCTGGACCGAGGGAAAGCTGCCGCCGGCCATCTTGACCATCGTGTTCATGCTGGTAACGAGCGTCATGTCGAGGACGAGCCAGCCGACGCCGGTAAGTTCCAAACCGCTTCTTTCCGACGTCGGTCCGGTGCCTTCGTCAGGCCGGTTCATGCCTTCGGTGCTGGCTGCACAAGGTTGGCCATCAAGCGAAATGCACCCGGCACCATACGGTCGAGCTGGTGGTGCAGAACGAGGCTGGTATGGGTGTGCCATCCGCTGCCGATCGTGGCGGAAAGCAGCGATCCGTTAAGCAACTTCTCGCCGGCATCGTGCATGGCAAGCAGCGGCGTATAGGCTTCGTCCCAGCGCGCGGCGAAATAGAGCCCGCGTTCCTTGTCCCAGCCGCGCCAATCTTCGGGACCGATGACGTTCGGCCCCGTCAGCAGCGGATGATCGGGCGCCAGGATTTCCACCTCGGCATCGGGGTCCGTCACGCGCCAGCGCAGCGATGGCGAACCGATCTCGAGCGGGCGCGGCGGAACAATCGACGCGTCCCAGGCGTCGGACGGCCGGTGATAGAGCGTGACGAGATGGCCGCCGTCTTCGACGAACGCATGCAGGCGCTCGGTCATCGCCCGCAGGTCCGGTCTCAGCCCGAACCCGAAGATCCCGACGACGATCGTGTCGTATGCCGAAAGGTCGCCTTGCAACGCCTCGCGGTCCAGTTCGACCACGTCGAGACCCATACGCCGCAGCCAGGTGCCGACACGGTCCGCCCCGCCGCCGCAATAGCCGATACGGACATCCGGCAAAGCGAGATCCAGGCACAGGACGCGCAGCGTCGCCGGCTGGTACCACTGGGTTTCGCCGATATGGGGATGGGTGCTTGTCTGTATCGCCAGCGCCGTTTCGCCATTCGTACGCAGAATGCCGTCGGCGCGGCCGGGGGTCAGGTCTTCAGGCGCACGCACCGTGAAGCCCGTATCGCTACGGGCGACGTCCCAGCCGTCGGGCATGTCGATCTCCGCTTCGACATTGGCCAGCGAAGTACGAAGCCCGATCTCGAAGCTGCGTGTCGTCCTTGCGAGCGGCACGACCAGTGCCTCGGGTTCGAGCTCGAAGCCAACGGACGGAACGATGCGGATCGGCTCGGCAAGGTCGATCGGGACGCAAAGCTGTGCATCTTCGATCGTGAGGGAAAGCATTATGTGGCCATTGGCATTCCTGCCGAGACGTTCGATATTCCCGTTGACTGGACTGTGCGGCTTCGCTGGTTTGTCGACGGTCAGTCGAAAGTTAAAATTCTCGTCACCGTCAACCGGTTGCCGATCGACTCTTATGTCGACTGGCAGCACCGGTTCGACCGAAAGCGCCTCCGTCATGCTGCCGTCGTCTACGAAGACGCGTAGCACCGCCGTACCGCCGGGTGCAATGTAAGCCGGTTCCGCCTCGACGCGCACTTCGCCGAGGCGGCACTCAACGAGTGCGATATCCAGTTCGCGGATCTTGTTCTCGATACGATGACCGTGACGGTGTGCAAAACCGGGCGGCATCGTTTCGCCGACCCTGACGAGATGTCGTCTTGCTTCGAGAAGCGCGTTCACGATCGATCCGCGATCGGGAAACGCCGCCAGCGCGTGGTCGATCTCGCGCCCCACATGGCGCAACGCATCCGCCTGTTCGGGCTGAAGTGCGGCATCGCCGGCGAGCGCATCGAGACTTGCCGGAAGGCTATCGGTGATGGATGTTTCCTTGCAGCTTCCCTCGGGACCATGCAGCAAATGCAGCTGCCAGACGGTTCGCGGTCGGTTTCGCCATCGCCCCATTCCCTGTGACGCGTGGTAGGCGCGCGACCATTCGCCGATCCTGTCGAACGCGGCACCGGTGGCGTCGTCGCGGCCTTCGGCGTCGATCGTCAGCGTCGGTGCCGGCGGAGGAACCTCGTCGTCATAGGTTCCGCCACCGCCGGACCATGCGGGAAGGTAGAATTTCGCCGGACGCCATGGCGTCAAACCCTCGTCGAGCTGTTCGGGAAAGGCAGTCTCGTCACCGGCGACGAGGAACGCCCTCTCGCTCGCCCGAGTCATCGCGCGATGGTGCCCGTGCTGGCCCGGCACGTCGAGGAACGTCGGCCATATGACGTCCGGCCTGAAGGTGCGGATCGCCCTGACGATGCGCTCGACAACGCGCTCCTCCCCCCAGCGCGAGAACGTATCTTCGGGATTCTTGGAAAAGCCGAAATCATGGACCGGATCGTCGGTCCCGTAGCCGATCCAGACGACATCGGCATCGAGCTGGCGAGCCGCCTCCTCGAGTTCGCGCGTTCTCACGACGCCGAGCGCATCGCCGCGTTCCTGGCCGAGGGTGTTCTGTCCGCCCTCACCGCGTGTCGAACACAACACGGCGGCGTGCATGCCGAGCCCGTAACGCAGATAGGCGATGAGACCGTTGTGTTCGTCGTCGGGGTGCGCACCCGTGTTCATCACCGTGACCGTAGAGCGCAAGCGGGAGAGCGCCCGGTGGAGCCGCAGGTTGGGCGGGGTTTCCTTTTCGCGGCGAATGCGGTCGCGCTGGGTAAGCATCGCCTTCTCCTATGCGGTAAACCGTGCGTTCGGGGTTGAAAAGACGAGGCGCGGGGCGATCGTCTCGAGCAGAGGAAGGGACGCAGCGCCGAGGGCTGCAGCGAACTGCCCGGTCTGGCCGTGCATCACCCGCGGCACCTGGCGCTTCTGCCGATCGGAGACGGATAGGGCCAGCGGTTCGAGCCGCTGGATCAGGCTGTCGACGATGCGCCCCGGCAGCATGCCACCGAGCACGATCGTTTCGGGATCGAGGATGTTTTCGAGCGTCGCGACGATCGGCAGAAGGTGGCGGGCGGCCTCTTCCAGCCATTCGAGCAGCAAAGGATCGTCCTCGTCGTGGAGACGTTCGATCTCGGCGAAATCGAGATGTTCGCCGGGTTTCAGGCCGAGCTTGTCGCGCAGCGCATGCAGCGAGGCGTATTGTTCGAGGCATCCGTGCTGGCCGCAGGAGCAGGCCCGACCGCCGGGCGCGACAACGACATGGCCGATCTCGCCCGCGTTTCCGAACGCACCGTGATACGGCTGGCCCTTGTGGAACATGCCGAGACCGATGCCGGTGCCGAAGTAGAGCACGCAGAAATCCTCGAGCGCGCTGCCCGCGCCGTAAAGGTGCTCGCCGACGGCGGCCGCATTGGCGTCGTTGTCGACGATGACCGTGTGGCCGAGCGCTTCGCCAAGGCATTCGGCCGCGTCGACATCGCCCCAGCCCGGCAAGGTCGTGGGGCCGACCGAACTCATGCCTTCGATGCCGAAGGGACCCGGCATGACGACGCCGATGCCGAGCAGCGTCGGTTCGCGAAGGCCGGTTTCGCGCAGCAGACGCGGAAGCTCCCGCATCAGGAGCGCGGCAACCGCGTCGGGCTCGCTGTTTTCGACCGTAAGTGACGTACTCGCCCGTCGCGTACCGGTCAGGTCGACGATGGCGATGACGAGGCGGTCGGGCGTCAGTTCGATGCCCGCCGTCAGCGGCCCGTCCGGATTGACCGCGAACTGGATCGGCGGTTGACCGCGGCCGATGGAGCGCCTGCCGATCTCGACGATCAGACGCTCCTCCATCAGTTCCTTGACGATGTTGGCCACGGACTGGGTGGAAAGCCGGGTGATCCTTGCGATCTCGGCGCGTCCGATCTCTCCGTGGCGGCGCAGCGTGTCGAGGATGACACGCCGGTTATGTTCTCGGTTGCGCGGCGGATTGTTGCCGATAGCGAGTGATTTAGCGTCCATATCCTAAAGCGATTTTCAAAGGTTGATCGAAAGACTGCCACAGAAATAAAATAACACAAGTAGATTATTTTATTGACAAGCGGCGCGGCTGTGTCGAGGCTGAAACGATGGAGATTGCGGCCCGAACAGAAAAACGCCGGCGCTGAGACCGGCTACGGAGAGGTGAACATATGCGCAGAGGACTCCTTACCGCGGCACTCGCCGCCGGACTTGGCTTCGCGACGCTCGGCTCGGCCCAAGCGGTCGAAATCCAGTATTGGCAGTACCTTTACCCTTCGCGGGTCAAGGCGATGGATCAGCTGATCGAGAATTTCGAGAAGGCGAACCCCGATATCACGGTCAAGCAGGTCACCTTCCCTTACGCGAACTATCAGACGCGCCTCGTCGCGGCGAAGGCGGCCGGTCAAGGGCCCGACGTTTTGCAGCTCTTCTATGGCTGGCTCGACAATTTCGTCGGCGGTCAGCTCATCCAGCCGTTGCCCAGCGAGGATTTCCCGGCGAAGGAGATCGAAAGCGACTTCTTCCCGATCGTCACGGCGATGAAGCGCGACGGAAAGTATTACGGCCTGCCGACGGCGGTACGCTCCCTCGCCCTCTTCTACAACAAGAAGCTGTTCAAGGAAGCGGGCCTCGACCCGAACAAGCCGCCGCAGACGCTCGATGCCCTCGTCGATGCCGCAAAGAAGACCGCCAAGCACGATTCGTCCGGCAATCTGACGACGGAAGGCATGACCATCGACATGGGCGGCCAGGACCACCAGTGGTGGCGCGAAGTGCTCGTCCGCCAGTTCGGCGGTCAGCCCTACACCGACGGAGACCGCAAGGTCGCCTATGACGACCAGGCGGGGCTGAAGGCGCTGCAGTATTACATCGACTTCGACACGAAGTACCACGTCGGCAAGCCGGGCTTCATGGACGAGGCACAGGCCGCATTCCGCGGCGGCAAGGCGGCGATGACGATCGACGGCACGTTCCGTCTCGGCTCGTTCGCCGACATCAAGAGCTTCGACTGGGCCGTCACCGAACTGCCGGCAAACGCCGACGGGACACGCAGCAACTACGCGAGCTATTTCGCCAACGCCATCGGCTCCGGCGTTCAGGGCGAGAAGCTGGAGGCGTCGAAGAAGTTCCTGAAATACGTGAGTTCACCGGAAGCCATGAAGATCTGGCTCAAGGTCGTCGGCGAACTGCCCGCGCGAAAGGATGTCGCGCTGACGCAGGAGAACCTGAACGACCCGATCCTTTCACCCTTCATCAAGGCCCTGAAATACGCGCATACGACGATGTTCGTCGACGAGGAGGCGCAGCGTCAGGTGGCGATCGACATGGTCAATCGCATCCTGCTCGAAAACCAGGACCCCAAGGCTTCGCTGGATCAGGCCGCCAAGGCCGAACAGCAGATCATCGACCGTCAGACGGGTAAATAGGACGACGATGAGCGTGGCAGCCGAACCTCGCAGAAACGACCACGCGCGTTCCGGCGCGCGCGGTCTCAGCCTTCACGCCAAGCGGGTCGTGTGGGCATGGAGCTTTCTCGCGGTGCCGATCGCGTTCTACGTGGTCGTCCGGTTCTACCCGACGGTGCAGGCCTTCTGGCTTTCGCTGACGAACTGGAACCTGATGCGGCCGGCGCAGTTCATCGGCTTCGAGAACTACACCCGCATGGCCTCCGATCCGCTGTTCTGGAAAGTGTTCGAGAACACGTTCCTGTACCTGATCATCGGTACGCCGGTCAGCTTGCTGCTGTCGTTCCTGATCGCCTACTTCCTCGATCGGGTGCACTTCCTGCACGGCCTGCTGCGGGCGCTCTACTTCCTGCCCTTCCTCACCACTGCGGCGGCGATGGCCTGGGTATGGCGCTGGCTCTACCAGCCGGTTCCGATCGGCGTCATCAACAGCGTTCTCTCCTCCATCGGCATCCCCCAACAACCGTTCATCCAATCGCCCTCCCAAGCGCTCTACGCCATTCTCGCGACGGCCATATGGGCGGGAATGGGCTTCCAGATCATCATCTTCATGGCCGGCCTGCGTGCCATCCCGACGACCTATTACGAGGCCGCACGCATCGACGGGCTCGGCGAGTTCGCGATCCTGCGCAAGATCACGCTGCCGCTCTTGAAGCCGACGACCGTCTTCCTCGTCGTGTTCTCCTCGATCGGGTTCCTGCGCATCTTCGATCAGGTCTACAACATGACCACGAACGATCCGGGCGGCCCGCTGAATTCGACCAAGCCGCTCGTGCTGATGATCTATCAGAGCGCCTTTTCCTCCTACGACATGGGCTATGCCGCTGCGCAAACCGTCGTGCTCTTCGTCATCCTGCTCATCGTATCGTTGTGTCAGCTCTGGATCATGAGGACGCGCTGAAATGGCCACGGCTACCGATACCCTCGTCGACGCGCCCCGCTCCAGCAGTTCCGAGCGCACCATGCGCGACGTTCGCCCCGGCCGGGTGATCGCCTGGACGCTGCTCTTCCTCGGCGGCGTGCTGATGGTCATGCCGATCGTGCTGATGCTTTCCACGTCCCTGAAGACGTCCGATCAGATCTACGACCTCAGGATCATCCCCGCCTCGCCGACGCTCGCGAACTACGTGTCGGTGTTGACGAGCAGCGAATTCATTCGCTGGTTCGTGAACTCGACCGTCGTCGCCGTGATCTCGACCGCTTCGAACGTCTTCTTCGGTGGCCTTGTCGGCTATACGCTCGCCAAGTTCGACTTCCGCGGACGCTACATCGTCTTCCTGGCGATCCTCTCGACGCTGATGATCCCGACGGAGATGCTGGTCGTCCCCTGGTACCTGATGGCCTCGCAGTTCGGCTGGCTCGACAGCTACTGGGGCATCATGTTTCCCGGCATGATGGAGGCGTTCGGCGTCTTCCTCATGAAGCAGTTCTTCGAGACGGTGCCGGACGACTTCCTCGAGGCCGCGCGCGTCGACGGCATGAACGAGTTCACCATCTGGTGGCGGGTCGCCATGCCGCTCGTCACGCCGGCGATCTCGGCCATGGCGATCTTCACCTTCCTCGGCAACTGGACGGCCTTCTTCTGGCCGCTGATCGTGACCACCAGCCAGGACCTCTACACGCTGCCGGTCGGCCTTTCGAGCTTCGCCGTGCGCCAGACGGTACAGTGGGAAATGATCATGACCGGCGCAAGCCTCGCGACCCTGCCGACGCTCGTCGTGTTCCTGCTCCTTCAGCGCTACATCGTGCGCGGCGTGATGCTTGCCGGGCTGAAGGGATAGACGATGGCATTCTCCTCTTCCGATGACAGCGTCTTTCCCGATCCGGTTTACCGTGAGACGGTCCTGCGCCCGCTTTTCAACGGTGCGCGCACGCATCATGCCGAAGGCTTCCGCGCGATCGACGAAGCCCATCTCCTCATGCTGGCGGACACCGGCATCCTCGACACCGATGCCGCCTCGCGCATCGCTTCGGCGCTGGAGGCCATCCATCGGGAGGTCGATCCGACGACGCTCGCCTATACCGGCGAGTTCGAAGACTATTTCTTCCTCATCGAAGCCGAGTTGAAGAAGCGCGTCGGCGCGGACCTCGGCGGCCGGCTTCACACGGCGCGCTCGCGAAACGACATCGATCATACGCTTTTCAAGCTGTCGCTGAAGACGCACATCGACCGGCTGGCCGAAAAGCTTACGAGCGCGCTTGGCGCGCTTCTCGACAAGGCGGAACACGAGCGCGAGACCATCATCGTCGCCTATACCCACGGCCAGCCGGCCCAGCCGACGACGCTCGGCCACTATCTTGGCGCCGTGGCGGAAGTCCTTCTGCGAGATATCGAAAGGCTCGAAGCCGCACGGATGATCGTCGATCTCTGTCCGATGGGAGCCGCCGCGATCACCACGAGCGGGTTCGAGATCGACCGGGAAGAGGTCGCCGCCCTGCTCGGGTTCGAACGTCCGCTGGAAAATTCCTATGGCTGCATCGCCGCCGTCGACTACGTGACGGCGACCTACGCGGCACTCGAACTGATCTTCCTGCATCTCGGCCGGCCGCTGCAGGACCTGCAGTTCTGGACGAGCTTCGAGGTCGGGCAGGTCTACGTCCCGAACGCCTTCGTGCAGATTTCGTCGATCATGCCGCAGAAGCGCAATCCCGTTCCGATCGAGCATATGCGCCATCTCGCGAGCCAGACCTTCGCCCGCGCACGCGGCATGCTCGACATCATGCACAACACTCCGTTCACGGACATGAACGACAGCGAGGGCGAGACGCAGCAGGCCGGCTACGCGGTCTTCGAAACGGGCGGACGGGTCGTCGATCTCTTCGCTGCCTTCGTCACGAGCATCCGGATCGACGATCGACACGTGGCTGCGAACATCCGCCGTTCGTGCATCACCATCACGGAACTTGCCGATGCGCTGGTGCGCCGCGAAGGCCTTTCCTTCCGCCAGGCGCACGAGATCGCCGCCGCGACCGCGCGTTCGGTGGTCGCTTCGGGCGGAGACCTCGGATCGGACGGATACGCGCCGTTCCGCACCGCGTTCGAGGCTTCGACGGGCTGCGAGCCCGGCATCGACACCGAGCTTTTCGAGGAAATCGTCTCCCCCGAAAACTTTGTCGCCGTGCGTGCGCGCTTCGGCGGGCCCGCCCGCGAAAGCCTCGACGCATCGCTCGCCGGCTACCGGCAGACAATGAACGACCTCGCCGAGCACGCCCGACGGCGGGGCGAACGCGAACGACGCGCGAACGAAGAACGCAGGACGCGCTTCTCCAGACTTGCGAGAGGAAACTGATGGCCGAAATTCAACTCGAGGGCCTCGCCAAGCGCTTCGGCAACGTCACGGCGGTTCACGACATGGACCTGACGATCGCCGACGGGGAGTTCGTCGTTTTCGTCGGACCGTCCGGCTGCGGCAAGTCGACGACGCTGCGCATGATGGCCGGTCTCGAGGACATCTCGTCGGGAACGCTGCATCTTGCCGGCGAACCGGTGAACCACAAGGACCCCAAGCAACGCAACATCGCCATGGTCTTCCAGAACTATGCGATCTATCCGCACGTGACCGTGCGCAAGAACATCGGCTTCGGCCTTTATACCTCGAAGCTTTCGTCCGCAGAGAAGACCGCGAGGATCAACGAGACGGCGGAGATGCTCGGTCTCGAAGACCTGCTCGACCGGCGCCCAGCCGCCCTTTCGGGCGGTCAGCGCCAGCGTGTCGCGATCGGCCGGGCGATGGTGCGCAACCCCGCCGCCTTCCTCTTCGACGAACCGCTTTCCAATCTCGATGCGCAATTGCGCGCGCAGATGCGCATCGAGATCAAGAAGCTGCATCAGCGCCTCGGCACCACGATCGTCTACGTGACCCACGATCAGGTGGAGGCGATGACGATGGCCGACCGGATCGTCGTCATGCGCGACGGCAAGGTTCTGCAGATCGGCCGGCCGATCGATCTCTACGAGCACCCGGCCGACGTCTTTACCGCCCGCTTCATCGGCAGCCCTTCGATGAACATGATCGAGGGGAACATGCGTGACGGCCTGATCCGTCACGACAACGCCGATCTTCCGATCGAGCTCGATCGGAAGATCGGCCATGCCGGACGCGTCCTCCTCGGCGTTCGCCCGCACGACCTGCACGTCACCGACGGATCGCCGCGGGTTTCGGGCGAACGGGGCCTTCACCTGCACGGCACCGTTTCTACCGTCGAACCGCTCGGCGCCGAAACGCTCGTGCATCTCGACCTTGCCGAGGGAAGCGTCATCGCGACGGCCCCCGGGCGCACTTTACCTGCCATCGGCGAGAAGCTGAGCGTCCACGCTGCGCCGGAAAGCCTCTACGTGTTCGACGCGGAATCCGAGAAGGCTCTCTAGAAATGGGTGTGCATGACGGCCGCGAAGGCGTTCTCTGCCTGGGGCGGATCTATTGCGACCTCGTCTTTACGGGTTCGCAGACGATGCCGGTTCTCGGCCGCGAGATCTTCGCCGACAACCTCGATATCGCCCTTGGCGGTGGCGCGTTCATCACCGCTGCGCATCTCGAAGACCTTGCCCGCCCGGCGATGCTACTCGCGCGGTTCGGGACGGATGCTGTCTCACGCGCGCTCGAAGGCCTGTTCGAAGAAAGCGGCATCGACCTTTCGTTTCTGGAGCGCGCGGCCGACGCGGGGCCCCAGGTCACCGTCGCGATGGTCGAAAGGGCCGAAAGGGCATTCCTCTCCCGCCGTGCCGGTCATGCAATCCCGCGCCAGGTCGATGCCGCCTTCGCCTCGCCCTCCGTTCGCCATCTGCATATTGCCGAATACGCGACGCTCGTCGAAGCGCCCGATCTCGTGCGCCGGGCCAGGCGCCATGGCCTGACCGTGTCGCTGGATCCGAGCTGGGACGCCGATCTCATCCATTCCGATGCATTCGGAAGCGAGGTGGACGGCATCGACCTCCTTTTGCCGAACCTGGCAGAGGCAACGGCCCTGACCGGCACGAACGATCCATATTCGGCGCTCACGGCCCTGTCGAACCGCTTTCCCATCGTCGCGCTGAAGGCCGGCGCGGACGGCGCGTTCGTCGCCGAGGGAAAGAAGCAATACGAAGAAGAGGCCGCACCGGCCGAAGCAGTCGACACCACCGGCGCCGGAGACGCCTTCAACGCCGGCTTCCTTGCATCCTGGCTGAACGGCGACCCGATCCACACCTGCCTCCACGAAGGCATCGAACGCGGATCGCTGTCCGTGCAGACGGTCGGCGGAGCGCCACGCGGGAAGCGTCGCAGGGTCGAAGCCGGCTAGATGTGGAGCCTCAACAGGTTGTCCTGATCGAGACCGAGGCGGCTGATGGGCACGGTGTCGTTTATCCCGCCATGGGGACGGTGCC